>JAATFM010000088.1 GCA_015655195.1 Terriglobales bacterium | reverse complement strand
GCCCACCGCGCCCAGCGGCTCCGTTACCTTCAAGCTTGGCTCGACCACACTCTGCACCGCGGCGATTCCGGTCGCCCTGTCCGGAGGGAATTATTCGGCCCAGTGCGCGACCACGGCGCTGACGCCGACTAACAACGCCATCACCGCAACGTACTCCGAGACCGCCGGCGACTTCACGGTTGCCGCTCCGGCTACAGCCACGCCCACCATCGCGGCTCTTACCCCGACATTCGCCCTTACAACCTCGCCCGTAGTTACGAGCACGCCTGTAAATACGCAGGTGACTTTCGTTGCCACGCTGAGCGGCGTCACGTTTACGCCCAATGCGCCCAGCGGCTCCGTCGTCTTCAAACTTGGCGGAACCACACTCTGCACGGTTCCTGTCGCTTTGTCCGGAGGAAATTATTCGGCCCAGTGCCAGACCTCCACGCTGACGCCGACCAACAACACCGTCACCGCAACATACTCCGAGACCGCCGGCCTCTACACCGTTGCTGCTCCGGCCACGGATACGCTCACCGTTACGGCGCTCGCCCCGACATTCGCCCTCACGACTTCGCCTGTGGTTACGACCACACCTGTGAACACATCCGTGACCTTCGTTGCCACGTTGAGCGGCATTTCGTTTACTCCCACCGCGCCCAGCGGTAAAGTCACCTTCAAGCTCGGCTCGACTACGCTCTGCACAGTCGCCGTCGCCGCGAATGGACCGAATTATTCGGCCCAGTGCGCGACCACGGCGCTGACGCCGACCAACAACACCGTCACCGCAACATACTCCGAGACCGCCGGCCTGTATGCGGTTGCCACTCCGGCTACCGATACGCTCACCGTTACGGCTCTCACTCCGACCTTCGCCCTCACAACCTCGCCCGTAGTTACAAGCACGCCCGTGAACACGTCGGTGACTTTCGTCGCCACGCTGAGCGGCGTCACATTTACGCCCATCGCGCCCAGCGGCTCAGTCGTCTTCAAGCTCGGTGCGGCCACACTCTGCACGGTTCCCGTCACCGCGAGTGGGCCGAATTATTCCGCCCAGTGCCCGACCTCTGCGCTGACGCCGACCAACAACACCGTCACCGCAACATACTCCGAGACCGCCGGCCTGTATGCGGTTGCCACTCCGGCCACGGATACGCTCACCGTCACGGCACTCGCTCCGACCTTCGCCCTCACGACTTCGCCTGTGGTTACGACCACGACCGCGAATTCGGCCGTGACTTTCGTCGCCACGCTGAGCGGCATCACGTTTACTCCCACCGCGCCCAGCGGCTCAGTCGTCTTCAAACTCGGCGCAACCACGCTCTGCACGGTTGCCGTCGCTGCGAATGGGCCGAATTATTCGGCCTCGTGCCCGACATCGGCACTGACGCCGTCCAATCACACCGTTACCGCAACGTACTCCGAGACCGCCGGCTACTACACGGTTGCCACTCCGGCTACGGACACGATTACCGTTACGGCGATTCCCACCAAGCTCACGCTTGCGGCGAGCGGCACCCAGGCCGTCGATTCGCCGGTAACCTTTACGGCCACGCTCGGCCTCAGCCCCTCCGGCACGTTGCCGGTCACGCCCAATGCGCCCACCGGCACGGCCGCATTCTTCCTGAACGGGTCTACGACACCGATCCCCGGCTGCGGCGCTGTCGCGCTGACCGGTACGATAGCCAAGTGCGTCACCTCATCGCTGGTAACAACCAGCGTTTCGGCGTCGGCCATCTTCAACCAGGGCGCGACGGACCCGAACTTTGCCGCCGCGACTTCCAACTCGGTGACCCTCGCCGTCGCCAAGGCCACGCCGACCTTCACGCTGGTGCCGTCGACTACAGCGCCGACGGTCAATCAGTTGGTCACATTCTCGGTTCCGAGCTTTACCACCCCGGCCTCGACGGCTGCCACGCAGCCCACGGGCACGTTCAACATCAACCACGGCGCCACGACACTGTGCAGCTTCACGCTGCCGGCCACCTCCTGCACCTATACGTTTACCGGTGTGGGGGGCAGTAGCATCGTGGCCGCATACCAGGGCGACACGCAGTTCAATTCCGCGAGCAGTGCCTCCTTGTCGTTAACGATAGGCGCCACCGGCACCTCGACTGCGGTGACCGGGCCCAGCACCGCGAGCGTCAACGCGAACGTGACCTTTACGGCCACAGTAACGCCAGCGGCGACTACGACCGTGTCCGGCGCGCCCGTGCCGACGGGATCGGTGAAATTCACCAGCACCTCGGCCAGCGGCACAACGACGCTATGCGCCAGTGCGGCTCTCTCCGCTACGGGAACGGCGACATGCTCCTACGCCTTTACGTCGGCCAGTTCGTACACGGTGGCCGCCGCCTACACCGCTACCGGAGCCAACTTCACGAGCAGCTCTTCCACCTCCGCGACTGACCAGACGGTTACGGTCAGCTCGGCCAACACCGGCATCAGCGTCGCTTCCAGCACCAGCGGCAGCTCGGTGGTCAACCAGCCGGTAACCTTCACCTCCACGTTCACGCGTCCGAGCGGAAGCGGTGCGCCGACCGGCAATGTGACCTTCTTCGACGGAACGACGCAGCTTTGCTCGCCGGTTGCTGTCAGTGCCACCAACACCTGCGTGCTCTCGACCGGCCTCGCGCTCGGCTCGCACAGCATCACGGTAAAGTACGCCGGAGACGCGAACTTCAACAGCAGCACCTCTACGGCGGTGGCGCAGACCGTTACGGCGCAGTCCACCACCACGACTGCCGCAACATCGACCGCGACACCCGTGGTGAACCAGAGCTTTTCACTTACCGCGACGGTGGCCGCAACCTATCCGGTCGGCACGGCTCCCAGCGCCAGCGTGGGCTTCACGTACACGCCTTCGGGATCGACCACTCCGTCCACCCTCTGCACCGCCACGGTGGCCAACAAGGGAAGCGCGTCGAGCCCGAACTATCAGGCCTCGTGCAGCCCGTCGAGCCTGGCCGCGGGAACCTACAACATCTACGCCACCTACAACGGCACCGGCAGCGACAAGAACTTCAGCGTCAGCACCAGCACCGCCGCAGTCACAGTGACCATCGGGCAGGACACGCCGACAACTACGCTGACGGTCTCCTCTGCTTCGCCAGCCGTGAATCAGGCGCTGACGCTGAACGCCAAGGTCGCGCCCAGCGACTCAGGCACGATTGCTCCCAGCGGCACAGTCGTATTTGCTTACGGGGCAACCACCCTCTGCACGGCTACGGTTACGAGCGGCGCGGCCTCCTGCACGGCGCCGAACCTGCCGGTCGCCGGAAACCCGTATAACATCATCGCGACCTACAGCGGTGACAACGCGAACTTCAAGACCAGCGCCAGCACGGCGACAGCGGTGAATATCAAGCCGGCAGCCACGACCGTTGCCATCGCTTCGTCAATGAACCCGAGCTATGCGTCGCAGCAGGTCGTCTACGCCGTGACCGTGACAACCAGCCCGGCAGTGCCCGCAGGCGGAATTGTTCCGACAGGCACGATCAGCTTTACTTCCACCTCCGGCCTGGCAGCGTGCAGCGCGCTTGTGCCCGCCGGAATCGCGCCCACCAGCACCTTCACCGCTGCCTGCACGGTGCCCTACCCGCTGACCTACACCGGCGGCACGGACACGGTCACGGCAACCCTTGCGAACGACACCAACTTTGCCTGTTCGCAGGCATCCAACTGCACGCAGGCAGTCAATGAGACGGTCGAGAACTTCGCGCTGGCCTTTACCAGCGCCTCAGCCAGCAGCGTTACGGTCAGCTCCGGAAACAGCAGCGCCAGTGATCCCTTCTTCGGGAATCAGACGGTTGCCGTTGCGGCCACTGCCGTCGGCGGCCTGAGCGATACGCTGACTTACAACTGCTCGGTGAGCAATTCCACCGGCCCGGTCAGCGATCCATCATGCTCGCTCTCGGCCAGCTCCGCGGCTCCGGGTGCCACGGCCATCAGTGTCACGCTCAGCGCATCGGCTTCGGCAGTGGCAGGACCGTACATCGTCACGATCAAGGCGACCGATCCCAAGGTGACGGGTCTGACCTACTCCATCACCAAGGCGCTGAACGTTGCCAACGTCGCTGCGGAGCAGCTTGTTTATGGCGCAGGCGGCATTCCGCAGACGGCAAACATCAGCTTCTCCACACTGAGCGCCACCGGTTCGCTGGCCTCGGTCAGTTGTCCGACGCTTCTTAACCTGACCACCGGCAAGACGCTCGATAACTCCAGCAGCCAATATGTGACCTGCACTGCAACGACGCCGATCCCGATTGCCTCGGCAACGACCAGCGTGGCCGTTGCCATCGCGTTGACTCCTGCCGGCTCCACCTCCTCCATCGCGCCGAACAGCCGGTCCGGCGGGGTGTATGCGGCCATGGCCTTTGGAGTGCCGGTTCTGGCTTTCTTCGGCTGGTTCGGGCGCAATAAGGCCAGGAAGAACATCTTTCGTATGATGGCGATCCTCATGCTGGCTTTCGGGGCGCTCAGTACCAGCGGCTGCGGAGGCGGATACAAGGCGGTTCAGCTCGGCTCGACGAACCCCGGCACCGCACTGGACGCTGGCAGCTACAAAATCTTGGTGGAGGCCAGGGATAGCGTCACACCGACGCCGAACACGTACTACTCCATCGTGCCCATTTCCTTGAACTAGTGCAGAGGCGACCATGAGCCCACTTTTTGCGTTAACTTCTTTCGTTCGTGAATCGCGCAGATTGCGCCGGAGTGAAACTGTGAAAGCTACCATTGTGCTGCTGAGTCTTGCGTTTGCATCGGCGCCGCTGCTCTCCGGGCAGGTGAACTGCCCGACGCCGACAACGTCTTCCACCGCTACTGTAGGCCCAATGGTTTGCCAGTATCCTTTCAACTCAACGGTTCTGGCCAGCATCTACTACGGCGGCAACGTGCCTCCGGGGTCGAGCTTCCCGTCGGCTCTTTCAAGTGCGGCGGCAGGCATCACGGGGGCTCTTAACACTTCCATCGCTACGCAGTTGGCGCAACTGCCGCTGCCGAGCGCCGCGGTAGGAACCGTGTCGCTGCGCCTGCCCGGCAGCGACACGCCGAGGCCTTTCAGCAACCTTGGCCCTATCCTCACCGACCGTCCGGACACGGTTCCAAGAAAGGGCTTCTTCCTCAGCTTTGCCTACCAGCATTTCAACTTTACCGATATTGATGGTCAGAGCCTGCGCAACCTGAACCTGAGCACAAGCGTGCCCGATTTGCCGGTGGGCAATACAACCGGCACCTTCTACGGCGCCATGCAGAGCACCGTCAATTTCTCGATGGACCAGTACATCGGGCTGTTCTCATTTGGGTTGAGCCGGACCACGGATGTCTCCGTGGCGGTTCCGATCAACTCGGTTTCCATGAACGTCAACAGCCACAATTTTCAGGGCTATCTCTACGCGCCGAATATCTCTACCACGCAACCCTACATTCCGCTGACTTCCGCCACTCAGACACCGAACATTTCCAGCGGATCGGCAAGCGGCATCGGCGACGTCATGGTGGATATAAAGCAGCAGTTGCTCGGGCAGGAGGGCCGCTATGCCATTGCTGTTGGAGCGCAGGTGCGGTTTCCCACCGGCGATTCCAACAACTACCTCGGCTCCGGCGCTTATGGCGGCAATTTCTTCGGCCTGGTGGAGTACCGCGGCTCCTTCCACGGCAAAGGCATCGCGCCCCATGTAAAGGTCGGCTATCAGTGGAATGGCCAGTCGCAGATTATGGACATTACGAAGAAGCCGTACCTGAATCTTCCCGGTGGACTCGACTATGCCTTCGGTGCGGACTTCGGCCTGCATCGCAAGTTCACGATCGCCCTGGATGGCGTGGGGCATCAGTACGTGAATACGCCGTCGCTTGGTACCACGACGATCGCGCTTACTCCGTGTTCAACCTGCTCCATCACGATTCCAGGCTCGTTTGAAGCCACCACAAAGATCCCCAACACCTACACCACCTTCAACTTCAGCGGCGGCGTCAAATATGCGCCGGCAAAGCACGTGCTTTTTTATGCCAACGTGATGGTGCCGGTCAACAATGTCGGCCTCAAGAGCGATCCCGTACCGCTGGTCGGCATCGGCTTCAAATAAGAATTCCGAAACGAATTCCAAATACGTATAAAAGACCGGAGTGTTTTCGCATTCTCCCCAGGGGCTTTTGCCAGCCCCTGGGGATTCGGTTTTTCAGGGCGATTTCCGGCTCGCGTGATCTGCCCTTACAATCTGCCTGGGGGGGGCTGGGAAGAGGCAGGATCACAATGCTTTCACGCCTCCTGTGACACAATCGGAACAAGGGCGAGTGTGCCTTTTTTGCCCGATGGAGCCGACACGGACATGCCTTCAGAATCACCAATTCTCTCCACGGAATTTGCGCCTTTCCTCATTGAGCCTCGATTTGTCGCCCGCATCTGGGGCTATCGCGATTTGCGCCCCTGGTATGACTTCCTTGCCGGCGATGAGCCCATCGGAGAGGTCTGGCTCACCGGCGACGATTGCCGCATTGCCTCCGGCGCTCATGCCGGTGGGACGCTGGGCCAGCTTTTCGAGCAGGCTCCCGCGGAGCTGATGGGCCCAGCCGTGCCTTCCGGTTCTCCCCTGCTCCTCAAGATGATCTTTGCGAAAGAGAAGCTCAGCGTGCAGGTGCATCCCGACGACGCCATGGCGCAGAAGTACGGCCAGCCGCGCGGAAAAACCGAGTGCTGGTATGCGCTGGCCGCCGAGCCGGGTGCGGAGGTGGCCGCGGGGCTCAAGCCCGGCGTCACAATGGACGAGATTCGCGCCGGCATTCATAACGGCACGCTCGAAGAGAGCCTGCGGATGCTTCCCGTGGAGCAGGGCGACGTGGTTTTTGTGGATGCGGGCACGGTTCACGCCATCTGGCCGGGCTCCATCCTGCTCGAAACGCAGCAGAACTCCGACACCACTTATCGCATGTACGATTACGGCCGCCCGCGCGAGCTGCATATTGAAAAATCCCTGGAGGCGACGCACCTCACGACCCACGCCGGCAAGATTCCGCCGCAGGTGCTGAGCGACCGCACCGTGCTGCTCGACGCGGACTACTTCCGCATCGAGCGCATTCCGGTGACAGGCTCCCGCGCCAGCGCAACGCTTGCCCAGGCGGACGAGCCGGTCGGCAATCTTTCCTATCTCTTTGCGGCATCCGGCGCGGCGCTGCTTAGCGGCGAGGGCTTCGGGCCGGTTGAGATTCCCGCACGCGGCATCGCTGCTGTGCCTGCCGCATCGCCGGCCTTTACGGTGGAAAATCCCGGCGGGCTCGACCTGATCCGCATCTCGCCGCGCTGGCCGAAACCGAAACCGGAGCCGACTCGATGACACAGGCCGCCTGGCGCCAGTCCGTCATGGATTACATCCGCGCCGAGGCACGGCCCGTGGACAAATACGGTCATCAGCCCCGCCTCTATGCGCTCGCCACGGAGATCGGTCGCGGCATGGACTACGACGACGATGTCGTCTTTGCCGCGGCATGGATGCACGATCTCGGCGTCTTCCTCGGCCACCGCCCCGCCGACCCGGAAGAGCTGGCGCGCTGGGACCATGTGCCGTACACAATTGAAAAATCGCGCAACCTTTTGGCGGAATGGGGCTTCCCAAGAGAAAAGCTCGATGCGGTGGCGGAAGTCATTCGCACCCATCAGCCGCAGGACGAGCCCGCGCTCCGGGAGGCGGCCATCCTCCGCGATGCCGATATTCTAGAGCAGCTTGGCGCCATCGGAGCGTTGCGAGCCCTGGTGAAAGTAGGCCGCGATACGCGTTACGCGACCTTTTCCGACGTGTTACCTGTTCTGAAAAGATCCGTCGAACAGTTACCGGCCAGGCTGCGGCTAGTACAATCGACAGTGCTGGCCGAGGAGCGCATCGCGGTTTCGCAGGCGCTTCTTGAGGCCATAGAAAAGGAAGCAGGGACTCTGCTTAATTAACATAGTTCGTTGAAGATACACGATATACTTTGCCCGGATCACCTCCAGACTGCCTTGGACCAATTGAATATTTAAGTCTGCCTTGGATCAATGAATATTTAAGGAGATGCAAGACTATGCGATGCAAGTGGCTATATGTGTGCGTCCTTGTGCTGTCGTTGATGACTGCTGCAGCGCCTGCTTCGGCGCAGGCTGCTTATGCTGCCAGCGTGGACCGTCCGCGCCTCATGGCGGGCGGAGGGTTTGCTGCCTACAATCCAGACTGGGGTGGGAAGTATTCGTATGGCTACTCAGCTGTGGTGGACTGGCACCCGCCGATCATGCCGGGTTTTCTGAATGATGTGAACCTGGAAGGTGAGTTTCGCGGTCTGGCCTTCGGCCTTGGCAATGGAAGGTATACGACCATCGTCGGCACCCAGGTAATACACTCGTATCTTCCCACCTTGTATACCGTCGGCGGCGGTTTGACGTATCAGCCGGCGCGGTTGCGGTTTCATCGTTTTTCGCCCTATGCCAAGGCCCTGGGATCGTGGGGCAGCATTAGCTGGTATGCGCCGGGGAGTACATACAGCAGCGATTCGCGCACGGTAACTTCGGTTGGCGGCGGCGTCGACTACCGTCTCACACGCCGCTTTACGGCGCGTGTGGACTACGAATACCAGTGGTGGCCGCAGCTCTTTGGCCCGAATGCCCTTACTCCGCATGGATTCACGATCGACGGCCTCTATAACTTCGGTCACCGGTAGAGAACCGCTTTGCTCCGGCAGCAGATCTCTAAAAGCACTTCGGGGAGCGGGCACAAAGCCTGCTCCCCGAAGTGCTTTGGTGCAGGCACTCTACCCGCGCTGCTTTTTGTAGAGGTTGATGAGTGTATTGGTCGAGCTATCGTGCGTGGTGGTTTCGCCTGCGCTTTCCAGCTCACCGCCGATCCGTTTGGCCAGCACTTTGCCCAGCTCCACGCCCCACTGGTCAAAGGAGTTGATCTGCCAGATCGCTCCCTGGGTAAAGACGGAGTGCTCGTAGAGCGCCACCAGCTTGCCCAGCGCCTCAGGAGTGAGCTTCTCGACCAGAATTGTGTTCGACGGGCGGTTGCCCTCGAAGACACGGTGCGGCACAAGCCAGTCCGGCGTGCCCTCGGCTTTGACCTCTTCGGCGGTCTTGCCGAAGGCCAGCGCTTCCGCCTGCGCAAAGACATTCGCCATCAGCAGGTCGTGGTGTTCGCCGAGCTTGTTCAGCGTCTTTGAGAAGCCGATGAAGTCGCTGGGGATGAGCTTCGTTCCCTGGTGGATGAGCTGGTAGAAGGAGTGCTGTCCGTTGGTTCCCGGCTCGCCCCAGTAGATGGGGCCGGTCTCGTAGCTCACCTTGTCGCCGGAGAGCGTGACGTGCTTGCCGTTGCTCTCCATGGTGAGCTGCTGCAGGTAGGCGGGAAAGCGCTTGAGGTACTGGTCGTAGGGCAGCACGGCCACGGTCTGCGCGCCGAAGAAGTCGGCATACCAGACAGCCAGCAGGCCCATCAGCACGGGCAGGTTCTGGGCAAACGGAGCCGTGCGGAAGTGCTCGTCGATGGCGTGGAAGCCGGCAAGCAGCTTGCGAAAGTTTTCCGGGCCAATGGCCAGCATGGTCGAGAGGCCAATGGCCGAATCCATCGAGTAGCGCCCGCCGACCCAGTCCCAGAAGCCGAACATGTTGGCCGTGTCGATGCCGAACTTGGTCACCTCGGCGGCATTGGTGGAGACCGCGACGAAATGCTTGGCGATGGCCGCATGATGCTCCAGCTTCTGGAGCGCCCATGTCCGCGCCGTATGCGCGTTGGTCATGGTCTCAAGCGTGGTGAAGGTCTTCGAGGAGATGAGGAAGAGCGTCTCTTCAGGATCGAGGTCGTGCGTAGCTTCGGCAAAGTCGGTGCCGTCAATGTTCGAGACGAAGCGGAAGGTCAGATCGCGCTGGCTGTAGTGGCGCAGCGCCTCATAGGCCATCACCGGGCCCAGGTCAGAGCCGCCGATGCCGATGTTCACGATGTTCCGGATCGGCTTGCCGGTGTAGCCTGTCCACTCGCCGCTGCGTACGCGGTCGGCAAAGGCGGACATGCGGTCCAGAACCTCATGCACGCCAGGAACCACATCCTCGCCGTCGACGAGAATCTTTTCTCCCTTGGGAGCGCGCAGGGCCACGTGCAGCACGGCGCGCTTTTCGGTGGAGTTGATCTTTTCGCCGGCGAACATGGCGTCAATGCGCGCCTTGAGTCCGCTTTCCTCGGCCAACTGGAGCAGCAGCTTCAGCGTTTCTTCCGTGATGCGGTGCTTCGAGTAATCGAGGTAGATGCCCTCGGCTTCGGCAACGAATTTCGTGCCGCGCGCAGGATTATTCTTGAACAGGTCGCGCAGATGTTCCGTGTGGATCTTCTCGTAATGGGCGGCAAGCGCCTTCCAGGCTGGGAGTTGAGTCAGCGGCGTCTGGGTGGTAGTGGCGGGAGAAGTGCTCATAGGGGGGTGCCTCAACCTTTCAGAAATATGCTCACGTATGAGCCTAATACACCTCGGTTGATGTGGGATAAAAGACGGGGAATCTGGTAGTGTCCTGATTTGCCATTGTTTTGAAAGGGCACGGCTTTAGCCGTG
This sequence comes from Terriglobales bacterium, assembly GCA_015655195.1. Taxonomy (GTDB): domain Bacteria; phylum Acidobacteriota; class Terriglobia; order Terriglobales; family Acidobacteriaceae; genus Telmatobacter. The sequence goes on along the minus strand of JAATFM010000088.1, from coordinate 22,015 downwards.
CCGCAAACAGCCCAAAATTGGGCGGGCTTTAGCCCCCGGGGGAATAGCGGGATGGAAATCAGGACACTGCTCAGCGGCGTAATTCCATTATGCTGCAGGCATGGGCCGCTCGTGAATAATCATCCACGATGCGCCGAACCGGTCGCGCAGCATTCCGAAGCGCGTGGCGAAGAACGTCTCCTGAATCGGCATGAATATCTCGCCGCCCTCGGCAAGCAGGTTATAGACGTGTTCCGCCTCGGCATCGTTCTCCGTGGAGAGGCAGAGATAGAAGCTCCGCATCGGCTGAAAACGCTCCGGCGGCACGTCGTTGCCCATGACGCGCGTTCCGCCCAGCTCGATGGATGCGTACATGATGGCGTCTGGCGGCCCCGGCAGCGCGCCCTGCGGGTTCGGCATCTGGGAGTTGGTCATCATAAAGGTGATCTTGCCGCCAAGATGCTCTTCATAGAAGCGAAAGGCTTCGGCGCAGTTCCCGCCATAATTCAGATACGGATGCAGTTTCATGCGGCTGGCTCCTTTGCACCGCAATTTCCGGTGCGGTTCCGATTACCGCAGCAGCCTACCAATTTCGGTTCGTCAGCCGCAACCTGTGCTGCATGAAAATCTGAGCGTCATCGGCTACGTGCGGCGCGCAGTGGCGCGCCGGGCCAGCCACCGAGTAAGAGCGCGTGACGTGCAGCCGGTCCATGGCAATGGTGCGGGTGCGGAGGCCGCTGACGGCGAGCGGCAGGTTGGCGGGGAGCTTGTTGCGGTCCACGTAAAGAACCAGCGCGGCCTCGCGGGGATTGTCGAGGCTCTGGCCGACGCCGACGCCGAAGATGGCCGGATTTTCGCGCATCAGGCGGCGGACTGATTGCTGCTTGACTTCCTGTGCGTGGGCGAGCACAGCAGATAAGAGCGCCGGCGCAGCGGCCAGGCTGTTTGCGGCGGGCGCGCTGCCCTGTGCGACAGACTGTGCCGTGGATGGAATCACGGCAGTGCGAACGCTGCCGATGGAAGCGGGCACATTCGGCGCTTTGGCCTCGTCCACGTAGACGATAACTGCGGCCTCGCCGGCACGGTCGCTGCTTTTGCCCACTGCCACGCCAAGAATGCCGGCGGTGGGATTGACGAGGGCGCGCGCCGCGAAGAGCGCCTGCTGTGCGCGGGCCATTTCCACAGTGCTGAGCGGCTCGCGCTGCGCCGCAGTCACGGTCGAGTCGCCGTAGCTGAGGCAGCTCACGGCGTGGTCCGCGCCGCCGACGAAAGCATAGCTCGTGCCGGCAAGAGAACCTAGCTCGCTGAGAACCTCCGGAGCGGGAGTTGCCATGCCTTCCACGACACCCGACGAATCGACGCCGCCGGCAAAGAAGAGCCCCACCGGCTCGGCATTGGCGGCGTCTACGACGAGCGCGCCCGAGTCGCCGGCATCGCTGAAGCGGTCTCCGCTGAGCGCGATCTGGCGGGTGAAGAGCTTGGTCAGATATGGCTTTGTTTCGGCGCAATCCTCGAAGTAATCGACGGCGACATCGACATCGATGGCGGAAACGGAGCCGCAGGTAAGTCCCGTCGTCCGACCGCTCTTCGCCACCTGCATTGCGACCCGGGCCGTCTCGCCCTTGCCGCCGGTCGAGGAGATTCCGGGCGGTGCCGAAGCCAGCGAGCCGTCCGGCTGGCGCGCGCCGAGCTCAAGAATTGCACCGCTGGAATCGATCATCCGGGAGCCGGGCTGGGCGAGGGCAGCGTCGGCATTGGTCTGCGCGGAGCGGAGCGGGAGCCAGGCCGAGAGCGAGGCGACGGGTGTGACGCCCGGACCCAGTCCAGATACGAGTCCGGACGCGATTTCGGGCCCGATTGCGGGGCCGTATGGCGTACAGTTGTTGTCGATCAGGCCGGGCTGGACGATGGCCTCGCCCGTCTCGGCGTGGTCGCTGCGGGCCAGAACGTGGTTGTTGCTGAGCAGAAACTGCCGGCCGGCACTGTCGGCCACCAGCGCGCCGAGAGTGCCGCCGCAGCAGTCGGCCACGGATGCGCCATGCGCATCCAGATCGCCGTTATTGCCGCCCGAGCCGCCCAGCGGGATGGGCCACGCGAGGGCAGAGCGGTGCTGGGCCGGATTGCTCGAAACGCCGGCTGGATTGAGCAGAATCGCCATTTCGGTCTTTGCCGCGCCCGCGCCAGCCGTCACATAAGCCACTTGCTGCGTGTCAATGACGGCCGGAGCGGTGTAAGTGACAGTACAGGCGGTAAAGGCCTCAGCCGAGCGCTCGCACTCCGGGGGGCTGAGCGTGCCGGCCTCAGCACTGCCGGCAAGGGTGAAATGGATCGCGGTGTGGCCGCCGGCCTCGGCGAGCCGGCCGGTGAGCGTAATCGAACTGCCCGCGGCGAGGGCGACATTTTCCGGGGTGAGCGGCTCAAGAAATCCGGGCGTAATAGCAATATTAGCCGTCGCCGAGACGTCGGGGTTTGAAGCAAGCCGAGCCATTACAACCACTTCCGCACTGTCGGCGGTGAGAAATCCGGGCGGGGTGTACTGGCCGGATGAGTCAATGCTGCCGGGGCCGGCCTTGGGGTCGCCGCCTGAGACGGACCAGATCACGCTGGCTGGAGTCCTGCTGGCCGCAGCCCCGCCCGCCGCCTGTGCGGAGAAGCGGTAAACAGCCGCGCCGCGGGCGTTTGTGGAGTTACAGCCGGTGCAGTTGGTGTCAATCACTGCGCCGCCGCCGGAGATAAGCAGGGCGCTGCTGTCTGCTTGAGTGGAGCCTCCCGCGCCGACGCCGCAGCCGGCGAGCGCAAAGGCCGATGCCGCCGCGGCCGCGCCGAGAAGCAGGTAGCGGGCGAGCGATGCGGTCGGACGTGGGTGGCGAGTCACGGCTGTTGGATAGTTGTGTGACAGAGACTCTGTCGATTTTCGGCTTTTTGAGGCGGAAATACCAGTCTAAAGCGCGGCCCGGTTGCGGGTGGAAGTTTAGTAGTGGTTAGTGTGCGGATTTGTGGAAGTGCATTGGAAATGGTGCAATGCGGCGAAAACGGAAATTTCATTTTTCGGAGGGATTTTGTCTGTAAGTAGTTTATTTTAATGTTAGTTAACTGGGATTTTTTACCGGAGTCCCAATTCTTTTTTTGAGAAGAAGATGGAGCAGCAGGGTTTGTGAAGCGCAGGATGGAAGCTTTTTCTGCTGATTTTATTGTTTCAGAAGACGTGAAATTTTATGCTAAATGCGAGGGGGAAAATTCCAGGCTGGGCTGGGAGATTCTGTTCAGGAAGCCGCAAGCTGGAGGCCGGCGATCTCGGCTTCGAGGCCGCCGAAGTCGGGGTGAAGGTTCTCGCGAATCTTGTAGGCGAGATCGACGTGGGAGCCGCTCGTGAGGCCCATCTCGGCGGCGCGGGCAGCCCAGTCCCAGCCTACGGCTTTGATTCGGGCGGAAGCTGCGCCGGGCGCGGATGGTGGGCCTGCAAGTTCCAGGCGGATGTGCCGCTCCTTCATCACGCGGGGTTCGCTGAGCAGGCGCAGGCCGCGTGCCACGAAGACCGGTTCGGGATTGCCATGGCCGAGCGGCTCGATGCGGCGGAGCCAGCCGGCGAGGACCGGCGTGACGCGTTCGAGTGGCAGCTCGGCGTGAATCCTGAGAATGTGCTCGGGCTCGCGGGATGCAAGTTTTTCTGTCGCATAGGCGACGAGGCGTCGGCGAAGCTTGGGCAGGCGCTCGGCGGGCAGCGAGAAGCCCGCGGCGAAGGCGTGGCCGCCGAAACGGGTGAAAAGACCGGCGCGGGCGGCGGGATTGTCAGATTTGTTATTCGCAAATGCCGGATTCTCGAATTCGCTGTTTGCAAATTCGAGTGCCTCGAGCAGTGGGAAGCCGTCCACGGAGCGGCCCGAACCGTGCGCCTCGCCGTCTTCGACGGAGACGACGATGGAGGGCTTGGCGGTGCGCTCGACGAGGCGCGAGGCCAGGATGCCGAGGACGCCGCGGTGCCAGTTGTCGCCTTCCATTAGAAGCAGTGGGGCCTGGCGCAACTCGGCGTCTTCGGCGAGGCGGCGGTCGATCTCCGTGAGGGCCTCAGCTTCGGCTTCGCGACGCAGCAGGTTGAGGGTTTCGAGCTTCTGCGCGAGTTCGGCGGCACGCGCCGCATCGCGGGTGGTGAAAAGCTCGACGACCTCGGAGGCAACATCCATGCGGCCGGCGGCGTTGATGCGCGGAGCAATGCGGAAGGCCACGTCGAAGCCGGTAAGTTCCTTCGTGGCGGGATCGAGTGCGGCGGCCCGGAAGAGCGCGCGCAGCCCGGCGGCTGCGGGCCGGCGAAGCTCCTTGAGGCCCAGCGCCGCGATGGTGCGGTTTTCGCCGCGCAGGGGCACAGCATCGGCGATGGTGGCGATGGCGGCCATCTTGAGAAAGCTGGGGAGGATCTTTTCGTGGAAGCGGGCCGGGGCACTGCGAACTGGATCGCGTTCGAGCAGCGCCTGTGCCAGCTTGAACGCAATCGCCGCGCCGCAGAGAGATTTTTCCGGGTAAGGGCAGCCGGGCTGGTTGGGATTGAGAATCGCAACGGCGTATGGCGGCGAGTCTGTAGCGCTGGGCAGATGGTGATCGGTGATGATGAGGTCGAGTCCCAGGCGGCGCGCGGTTTCGGCCTCGGCCACAGCGCGCATTCCCGTGTCGACGGTAATGACGAGGCGCGTGCCGCGAGTATATGCAGCTTCGAGAACCGAAGATTGCAGGCCGTATCCCTCGCGCAGACGATGCGGAACATGGAAATTGACCGTGCCGCCCAGCATCTCGATGGCGGTCTTGAGCAGGACGACGGCGGTGGTGCCGTCCACGTCGTAATCGCCGTAGAGCAGCATCGGCTCGCGCCGCGCGATTGCCTCTTCGACGCGGGCGACGGCCTCGTTCATGCCGAGCATGAGGAGTGGATCGTGGAGTTGATCGGCGGATGGGTTGAGGAATGCATGGGCCCCACTCGGTGTGGAAATACCGCGGGCGAGAAGAAGCTCGGCGAGAGGCTGCGGGATGTGCGCGGCGCGGGCGAGGGATTCGGCGTCAGGATGTGGCGGAGAGATTTGCCAGCGTTGGCGAGGGGCGGTCATGGGCGCGGAGGAGTTATGTGGTCGATGTTAAAGCCCTCGCCTGTGCGGTTCCACCCCAGGCGCAAAAACAAAGACACGCCGAGGATGGAACGCCTGAAGATTTGTCGCAATCCCATCCTTGCGACAGAAACAAGTCGCAAGGATGGGGCACGGGAGTTTGTGGAAGAACTGTGCATCCCCCCCACAACCTGCCCTGAGCGGAGTCGAAGGACCTACTCTTCTTCGTCGTCGTGGTGGTGATGGTCGTCGATGACGATATCGTTGAAGCTCTCGATGTCTTCGAGGAGCGACATATAGCGGTCATACCACTCAGTGGTGGTTTCGTGCAGAAAGACGAGGCCCTGATGCACGAAGCCGAGCTGGATGTAGCCGAGTTTTCCCGCGTATTTGCGGAGCCACTCAGCCTCGACGAGTTCGGTGGCTTCCTCGTCGGGGTAGTTCATTTCACTGGCTTCTTCCATGAGTGCGTCAAGCTCTTCGCGTTCGAGCGTGACTTCGCTGAAGGTTAGGAAGGGCGCGCCGGCGTGCTTTGCCATCTCGACGAAATCTTTCCACGCGTCGGGATTGCCCTTGCCATCCCACAGGACGGAAGGAACGTCTTCGGTGACAAAGCCGGGCAGGCGGAGGAGACCATGGCCTTCAATGAAGGCGATCATGTCATCTTTCAGGGCGAGGAGGTTGTCTTTGCTCATACAGGTTCAGCTTAATTCTCGCAGATGGGGCTTGCCGATGAACAGTGGACAGTGAGTTGAGAGATCAGCTTTCAGCGCAACAGGGCTCCCGCTGAGAGCTTTTGTATTCCCTGCATTACTCTCGAAGCAGGAGGAACTTTCGATTGCCGGGATTTGAGCATCATGTATTTGTGTGTCAGAACAGCAGGCCGGAAGGCGCGCCGCGGCCTTCGTGCACCGTGGATGGAAAGAGCGAGCTGTTCACCGAACTGCAGCAGAGGACAAAGGCTGCCGGGCTCGCCGGACGCGTGCGGATCAACAAGGCCGGCTGCCTGGACCAGTGCGAGCACGGACCCACGGTGGTGGTTTATCCCGAGGCGGTGTGGTACGGCGGAGTGACGGCGGCCGATGCGGCGGAGATTGTGGAGGAGCATCTGGTCAACGGCCGACCCGTGGAGCGGCTGAGGATTGCCGACTCGTGCCTGAATGCGAAGACCTGCCCGCATCGAGCCTGAAAGTCGAGCCTGAAAATTTACGGAGCGCAGAACAAACTGCGTGCTTCTTTCGTACTCGTGTAGCATTGGCAATGCGCGCCGCAGTGGCATGAGAGGCGCGACCCGAATTTATCCCCGCTCTGAAACACCTGAAAAAGAACGCCCTGGGCCAGAATGTTTGCACCAGAACGCTTTCATCACAACGCCTGAAAAAGGGAGAGACAACGATGGCAACGACTCGCAGGATTGCTCTGTGCGCGCTTTTTGCCTGTGTGGCTGCGGTGGCCGCAGGCGCGCAGAGCTCGACGACAGGATCGGCGGCAGCAAAGACAGACAAGCTGTCCGGCCTGAACCCGGACTACATCGACAAGACCGCCGACCCGTGCGTGGATTTCTACCAGTACGCATGCGGCAACTTTACGAAGCTGCACCCGATTCCGCCCGACCTGCCGATGTTCGGCAACATGATGCAGCTTTACGAGGCGAACGAGCAGATTCTGCACGCAATTGTGGAGAAGGCGGCAGCGGGCGGCGCAGGCCGCACGGCGAACGAGCAGAAAGTCGGCGACTACTATGCCACGTGCATGGACACGGCGGCGATCAACGCCAAGGGAATCAAGCCGCTTGAGCCGGAATTGCGGCGCATCGCGGAGCTGAAGTCGAAGAGCGAGCTGACAGAGCTTCTGGCGCACTATCAGAAGATCGGTGTGGGCGCTTTCCTGAGCTTTGGCGAGCAGCAGGATTTTAAGGATGCGCGCAAGCAAATCGCGGTAGTCGATCAGGGCGGGCTCGGCCTGCCGGAGAAGGACTACTACCTGCGCACCGGCGCGTCCGACGAGAAGCTGCGCCAGCAGTACGTGGAGCACGTTACCAACACGCTGAAGCTGACGGGCGAGAGCGCCGACGAGGCCGCTGCGGACGCGAAGAAGATCATGGAACTCGAAACGGCTCTGGCCAAAATTTCTCTCGACGTGACTTCTGCGCGCGAGCCGAAGAACGTCTACCACTTTCTTCCGCTCAGCGATCTGGAAACGATGACGCCGGCGATTGGCTGGAAGACGTTTCTTGCCGGTTCCGGCGCGCCTCCGGTGACGGAGCTGAATATTGCCTATCCGCCCTTCTTCAAGGGACTGCAGGCGGTGATCGAATCTACTCCGCTCGATACGATCAAGATTTACCTCAAGTGGCGTCTCATCGATTCCACACCCTCGACGACGCTGCCCGAAGCGCTTGATGCCGAGCACTTCAATTTCGACGGCAAGGTTCTGAGCGGGCAGCAGGAGCAGCGGGCGCGCTGGAAGCGCTGCACGAGCGCTACGGACGCCTCGCTGGGCGAGGCGCTTGGGCAGGTTTACGTGGCCGAGAAGTTTCCGCCTTCCAGCAAGGCCGCGACTCTTGAGATGGTGCATGGCATCGAGGCGGCAATGGACGCCGACATCGACACGCTGGACTGGATGAGCGCGGACACCAAGGCGAAGGCCAAGGCCAAACTCAAGCTGGTGGCGAACAAGATCGGCTACCCGGAGAAGTGGCGCGACTACTCGACGCTGGAGATTGTGCGCGGCGATTCGCACGGCAATGCCATGCGCGTAACGGAGTTCGATGCGCGGCGGCAGATGGCGAAGATAGGCAAGCCGGTGGACCGCGGCGAGTTCGACATGAGCCCGCCGACGGTGAACGCCTACTACAACCCGAGCATGAACGACATCAACTTCCCGGCGGGAATTCTGCAGCTGCCGCTATACGGCCCTGACGAGCTGGATGCGGTGAACTACGGGCATATCGGCTCCATCATCGGCCACGAGCTGACGCATGGATTCGACGACCAGGGCCGGCAGTTCGACGGCAATGGCAACCTCGCGGACTGGTGGACGGCGGAGGACGGCAAGCAGTTTGACGCCAAGGCCGACTGCGAAGTCAAGGAGTACGGCGAGTTTTCCGTGGAAGGCGGCGTGCACCTGAACGGCAAGCTGACACTGGGCGAGAACACCGCGGACAACGGCGGCATCCGGCTGGCATATTACGCATTTCTTGACGCCGCAAAGCGCAAGAGTGTGGACCTGAACGGAAAGCAGGACGGCTACACACAGGCGCAGCAGTTCTTCTTGGGCTACGGGCAGAACTGGTGCGGAAGCTGGCGGCCGGAGCTGGCGCGGATGATTGTGCAGACCGACGGGCATTCGCCGGATCGCTTCCGCGTGAACGGTGTGGTGCGGAACATGAGCGAGTTCGGCGAGGCATTCGGATGCAAGAAGGGCCAACCGATGGCTCCGGTAAATGCCTGCCGGGTCTGGTAGGCGGGCTGCGGGCGAGAGTTGTGCTGCCCCACCCTTGCGCCGGAAAAAAGGCGCAAGGATGGGGCACGGGGCTTTTGATCGCACAGAGAGAATGGAGACGGGGCGCGCAATGCGCCCCGTTTTTCGTCGCGTGCGAAGTGTCACAGGCCGGACACGGGTTCTCGCAATCTGGCCGGTACAATCTGGAATAGAGACAAGATACGAATGAGCGCGACAAACAAAATTATCTCCGAGCCGGATTCCGATTTTCTCCTTGCCGGCAGCCGGTTTGTGCGGGCCTGCCTGCGTAAGCCCGTGGACCGCACGCCGGTATGGTTTCTGCGCCAGGCCGGGCGTTATATGGCGGAGTACCGCGAGGTTCGCAAGCACCACACGCTGGTGGAAATCTGCAAGCAGCCGGAGCTGGCCGCCGAGGTGACGATTACCGCCGCGGAGAAGCTCGGCGTGGACGCGGCGATTATCTTTGCCGACCTGCTGCTGCCTCTCGAACCGATGGGCCTGGACTTCGAGTTTCAGGCCGGCGAGGGCCCCGTGGTGCACCGTCCGCTGCGGACAGCCGAAGATGTACGCGCCCTGCGAACCGACCGGGCCGGCGATCTCGAATATGTGGCGCGGGCGATTGAGAAGGTCGCAGGGCATTTTCGCGACAGGCTTGGGATTATCGGCTTCTGCGGAGCGCCATACACGCTGGCCAGCTACATGATCGAGGGCGGCGGCTCGCGGAATTACATCGAGACCAAGAAGCTGATGTACGGCTCGCCCGCGGCATGGGCGATGCTGCTCGACAAGATTGTTTTAGTGCTGACGGAATACTGCCGCCAGCAGGTGCAGGCCGGGGCCGACGTGATCCAGATTTTCGATAGCTGGGTCGGGTCGCTTTCGCTTAGCGATTACAAGGACTACGCATTCGAAGCCAGCAAGCGGCTGGTGCGCGCGGTGCAGGCGATGGGCGTTCCGGTGATCTACTTTGGCGTGGAAACAGCCGGGCTGCTCGGAGAAATGGCGGTGACCGGCGCGGATGTGATCGGCCTCGACTGGCGGCAGCCACTCGACGTGGGCTGGAATGCGGTGGGCCACACACGGGCAGTGCAGGGAAATCTCGATCCCATTACGCTCTTTGCGCCGCCGGAGATTCTCGAAATCCGCGTGCGGGAGATTTTGCAGGCCGCGGCGGGCCGTCCGGGACACATCTTTAACCTGGGCCACGGAATTGTGCCGGGAACGCCGGTCGAAAACGTGCAGGCGGTGGCAAAGATCGTGCGGGAGTTCCGGCTGGAAGGTTCCGGGCTGCAAACGTCAGGCTCGGAGGCCGTACATGACTAAACGTGCCGTTCTATTGCTGGCGCATGGAACGCCGGAGACCGTCGAGCAGATTCCCGAGTATCTGCGCAATGTTGTGAGCGGCAGGCCCATGCCGCAGCACGTTATCGAGGAGATTCAGCACCGCTATTCGCTCATCGGTCGCAGTCCTTTGACTGAGATCACACTCGAACAGGGCCGTTTGGTGGAGGCGGAGCTGGCTCGACAGGGCTCTCCCACGCCGGTTTATGTGGGAATGCGGAACTGGAAGCCATACATTCCCGACGTGGTGCGCCAGATGCGCGCCGACGGCGTGGAAGAGGCGGCGGTAATCTGCCTTGCGCCGCAGAACTCGCGGACCAGTGTAGGGCTTTACCGCCGGGCGCTGCAGGCCGAGGCTGGCGTGGCCGGATCAGGCGGCCTCAAGATCGACTTTACCGATAGCTGGGCTGACAGCGCGCTACTTGCCGAAGCCTTCGCAGAGCGCCTGCGGGCAGCCGAAGCGCGGATGGCAGCCGAGACAGGCAGTCCGGTTCCCGTGCTATTCACGGCGCATAGCGTGCCGATGCGGACGGTGCAGCCGCCGACGGAAGGTGAGGGTGGGCCGAGACATTGGCCGGGTGAGGGAACCGGTTCCAGTCCAGATCCCTACGCCGAAGACGCGCACAAGACCGCCGAGCTGGTGGCGGAGCGCGTGGCGGGGATTCCGCGATGGGAGTTTGCCTTTCAGAGTCAAGGCGCGAGCGGCGGTGCGTGGCTGGGGCCAACGGTGGAGGAGACGCTCGACCGCCTTGCCGGCGAGGGGGTGAAGAACCTGATCCTGCAACCGATCGGGTTCCTTTGCGACCACGTTGAAATTTTGTATGACGTGGATATTGCATTTCGGGAGTATGCTGCTCAAAAGGGAATCCGGCTGGAACGGCCGGATTCCCTGAATGGCTCGGAGATGCTGGCGGGGGCGGTTGCAGAGCTGGCAATACAGGGCCTGATGCGGCTTGTCGGCTGATTTCCGTTATCAGGAAAATCCCGATTTGAGTCACCAACAGATTGATTACTTTAGATTTTTTCTGTTGTTCTCCCACGCCTTGCCGATAATTGCATCAAAGTGATGTGAAGAAGTTTTTCCGGGCCAATGCTTTTAGCCGTCCACCCCGCAAGCTCGATGAGGGCGTGAATTGGAATCCCAGCGATGAGCGCGGAAGAACGCTCACGAGATGGAAGGCGGATTGTGAAAAAAGAACATCAGTATAAGCCGGGGTCGGAACGCAACCCTTACGGCCTGACGTGTCCCAAGTGCGGCACGACTCATATTCGTCGGGTTCAGCGCGTAGGCTTTATGCAGGTCAAATTATGGCCCAGGCTGGGCTACTATCCTTGGGAATGCTCGACCTGCCGGCAAACCTTTCTCTTTCGCGCTCGTGGCGATAACAGACGCCGGCGGGAGTCTACGGTCAGCCAGACGGTATAAGCCAGCGGCACGCTGGGGCGTGCCAGATTTCATCGGGGCGGCCGATACCTTTTTACCTGCAACACAGGCACAACTTTTCTGGCGCGCCGGCGCTTCGCGCAGGCGCGTGCACTTGGGTTATGCTTGCCGTGTTAAGGCCAGCGTGCTGGCGCCGCATCAGTGTGCTCTTCTGCGCCGAGTGACGGAAGCATGAGAAAATAAACCCGGAAACCATAATGCCTCCGATGCGTTCCTTCTTTATCGCTCTCTCCCGCAATCGCAGTCTGCGCCGCTTCGGTGAGCGCTCCCGTATAGGAACCAAACTCAGCTCGCGTTTTGTGGCGGGCCTGGAGATCGAGGACGCGTTGCGCGTGGCCGAGGCCGTGAACCGGCAGGGAATCGCGGTGACGCTCGATGCCCTGGGCGAGAGTGTCACGACCGAGCCCGAAGCGCGCAGTGCCGCCGATGTCTATCACAGCCTGCTCGACGAGATTGCGGCGCACAAGCTGAGCGCGAACGTGAGTGTGAAGCTGACGCAAATGGGGCTGGAACTGGAGCCCGAGCTGGCGGAAAACATTGCCCGGGAGCTGGCGGAGCACGCGCGCCATGTAGGCTCGTTTGTCCGCATCGACATGGAAGACTCCTCGCTCACACAGGTCACCCTGGACATTGTGCGGCGAATTCACGCGCAGGCGGGGATGCGGGGCGCCATCGGGATTGTGATCCAGTCGTATCTCTACCGCTCGCAGGCCGACATCGAGCAGCTTATCGCCGATGGAATTCGCGTGCGGCTCTGCAAGGGCGCGTACAAGGAGCCGGCTACCATGGCTTTTCCACTAAAGGCGGACGTGGATGCGAATTACATCCGGCTGAGTTGCAAGCTGCTTGAAAGCCCGATCTATCACGGGCTGGCAACGCACGATCCGGAGATGATTGCGGCGGCCAAGTCCTACGCGGCGCAGCACGGCATTGAGAAGAGCCGCTTCGAGTTCCAGATGCTCTTCGGCGTGCGCCGCGATTTGCAGCGGGCGCTGGCGCACGAGGGCTACAATGTGCGCGTCTACATCCCTTTCGGTCACGAGTGGTATCCGTACTTCATGCGGAGGCTCGCCGAGCGGCCTGCGAATGTGCTGTTCCTGGCGAAGAATTTAGTGAAGTAGGGAACAAGGGAACAAGGGAACAAGGGAACAAGGGAACAAGGGAACAAGGGAACAAGCTGCGATGCAGCTCAGACTGAATCGGGTGCCCCACCCTCGCCGGGTCTTTGTTTTTCCGGCTAGGGTGGGGCACTTAGAGCTTTTTATAGCTCTTGTCGTTTATTTATAAACCCTTGTTCCCTCGGTCCCTTGTTCCCTGTTTTACTCCACCGGTCTCGCCTTCCCATTCTTCAGGCTTTCGTCGATGATGGAGCGCATCTGGCGGTTGGCCTCTTCGCCGGACTGGCGAATCTTTTCACCGAGTCTGCTGTAATGCTCGCTGTAAGCCTTGCCGTAATCGTCGCCGTAGAGCTTGCCCAGCTTCTCTCCCAGCTTGCCGTACTCGCTGGCCCAGGCCGAGTATTCAGCGCTTCGCTCGGTGTACGAGCTCTGCCCGTCGGTGTATTTGCGGGTGAGCGCGGCAATCTGCGAATTGATCGCGGCCAGTTTTTTCTCGTCGATCTGCGGAACCTGCGGGATGCTGAGTGTTGCCATCTTCTGGCTTAGCTCGGCCATCTTTTTATTGAAATCAGGCTGGTTGTAGCGCAGATTGGCCATCTGCTGCTTCAGGTCGGCAAGTTGTCTTTCGTCGATGACTGGCATCTTCGGCATCTGTATCTTTGCCATTTCGGAGGTTAGCTCAGCCATCTGCTTCTGGAACTCGGGCTGGCGGGCGCGGAAGTCGGCCATCTGCTTTTCGAAATCGGGCATTCTTTGCTTCAGCTCGGCCATCTGGCGTTCGATTTCAGCTTTCTGCCGGGCGAGCTGGTCTTTCTGCCCTTTGGTGAGGGGCTCGGGCGTGGCTGCAAGCTGCTCGACGGGCTTGAAGATTTCGCGGATGTGCGCGACTACGGAGGGGTCGTCGATGATATACGGCTTGCCATCGTGGGTGAACCAGAAAAAGCTGCCGTGGGCTGCGTGCCGCGCTTTGTCGATCTGTTCGTGCACGTTCTCGTTCCAATCGCCAAGGAAAAGAGTGTGTTTGTCGCTTTGGCTGTCGATCAGTGCATAGGAGTCGTCGTTTTTCGATAAGGAGTAGAACGAGCCGGAGCCGGCGAGCTGTATGGAGTGCGAGTTCTGGCTGGAGATGGTGGTGTTGGAGCTGCCGTTGTTCTGATAGGCGTAGGACGAGCCGAGACCATAGGCTGCGCCAGTTCCAGCGCTTAGCCCGTAAAGCGGTTGCAGATTGCCGCTGAGGCCATAGGCTGAGCTGGTTCCGGAACTGAGGCCGGTGCCAAGGCCGACGACGGGCGGCACTGGCGGTGCTGGTGGCGCGACAGGCGCGGACACGGAAACGGTTGCCGGAGCGATGGGCGCGACCGGCGCGGCAGCAGGCAATGGCTGCTGAGCCTGCTCGGGAACAGTTTCAATCGGCGCGCTATCGGGATGCGAGACGCCAGTGGTTTGCTCCTGTGGGGATGCGGCTGTTGCCGGAGTCTGATCATGTGCGGCCTGCGCCTTGGCTTCGGCGTGGAAGGAGGCCGTGGCCGCGAAGACGGCAACCGGAGCCAGCAGGACCGCTATGGCGAGCCTCATGCGGCTGCCGGCGAAGGACTGGCGGAAATGGGTTTCGTTCAAAAGGCGCTCGATGCGCTGCGAGATGCGGGCTGTGCGTGCCATGGCGACTCCGAATTGGGCTGTACTGGACCAGTTGTTGTTGGACTGGGCGGCGAATTCGAGCAGAACCTGCGCGTAGGCGGCGCGGCTGGCCGCTTCCGAAACGGCAGCGCGGTCGCTGATGGCTTCGCTCAGGTCCGAGAGTTTGCGCTGGAGCCACCATCCCAGCGGGCTGAACCAGAAGATAGCGGCATAGAGGCCGGCGGCGAGCTGAAGATAGAAGTCGCGCTGGCGCAGGTGGGACTGCTCGTGCGCCAGAACGACGCGGAGCTTTTCATCGTCCCAGGAAACGTAATCGGCGGGCAGCAGAATGCCGGAGCCGATCGTAACGGGCGAGGAGATTTCCACGTGTACGCGAACGGGAATGCGGACTCCGGTGAGCGAGATGGGCTGTGCGTCACGCCAGAGGCGCAGCGCAGCGGCGAAGCCATAAAAGAGGCGCACGAGCAACGCGGCGGCAATGAGGAGATAGAGCGGCCAGATGGTGTTAATCGCGGTGGAGAGCGCGGAGACGGGCCTGGGCGGTGTGACAGGCGTGGGGAGTTGCGGGCCGATGGGACCGGTGAGCGCATGCGTGGTGGAAGTCTCCTGCGGCATCGACGCGAAGGAGATGGGCGCGGCCAGCGGAGCGGTCTTTTCCGGCGCAATCGCCGGGGCTGCGAGCCGCTCGTCAACCGTGAGCGGAGGCACCGCAGTTGGTTCGGCGAGCCGCGTGTCGAGCGAGGTAGTTGCCGAGCTGGTTGGCGAACTGGTTATCGGGGCTGTTTGGCGCGCTAGCCGAATTGATGCAAGCCTGGCTTGCGCCCATGCTGCTGCGCTGCTGGCGCTGGAAAGCTGGAATGGAATCCGAGTCGGAATCCAGCCCTGACGCGCGGCCCACGGCGCGAGCAGCGGCATCAGGATGGCTCCGGCGAGAACCACGCTCCACGCGGTTTTTTGCGCCAGGACATTCCGGACGCGCAGGAGAGAGAGCGCCGCTCCGGCGACTCCGGCGGCTGCCAGGGCGCGTAGGGCCGCTCCGCCAAGGTTGAGCAGAATGCCCGGAGCGAAGCTCGATGCGAGTGCGGATGCGGCGGGAAGTTCCAGAGCGGTCATCGTTTTGCCTCCTTTGGGGTGGGCGCTTCGGTGGTTTGGGCTGGATTCAACTGTGAGGCTTGCGCCTCCGCAATGCGGCGGGCGAGGCGTTCGAGCTCGCCGCGTGTGAGAACCTTGCTGTCCACCATGCCGGCGATGAGAGCCTCGGCGGAGCCCTCGCAGAACCAGTCCACGATGCGACGTGCGGCGCGGGCGGCGACGCGCTGGCGGCTCTCGGCGGGGCGGTAAACAAAGGTGCGGTTCTCGACCGAGTGCTTCAAATAGCCTTTTTCTTCCAGGCGCCGCAGCACGGTGCGGACAGTCGAGTCCTTAAGCGGCCGGGCGAGCAATTCGCGGGACTGCTCGGCGGTGGCAGTGCCGAGATTCCAGACAATCGAGAGCAGCTCGCGCTCCAGCTCGCCTAGTTCGGCTGGGTCGTGGGGCGGATTGGGTGCGGGCCGAGTGTTACGCGTCATAGTGTTACTGACAGTAACACATAAGAAAGGTGAGCGGATAAGAATTTTTTTGAGACGAGTGCGAAGGGCGAGGGACGAGGATTCATGCGATAAGCTGATGAGTTTGGCAATCGAGCGCGGGAGCGGGTGAGGGAATGGATCAGTTGGTACTTGGCATTGATGGCGGCGGAACACGGACGAGGGCGGCAATCGCGCAGGGGGGGCACGTGCAGGCCTTTGCGGAGAACGGGTCGATCAAGCGGCTGCGCGTGGGCGAGGCCGTGGCGGAAGAGAACCTGCGCGCTCTGCTGGTCGAGGTGTATAAGCAGGCCGGCGTGACGGAGCTTTCGGCGGCCTGCGTTGGCGTGGCTTCCGCCGTGATGCCAGGAGTGCGGGAGTGGATTACAGCCGTGCTTGAGGATTTCAAGGTCGCGCGGTCGGAGGTGGTGGGCGACGAGGTGATTGCGCTCGATGCGGCCTTCAAGGGCGGGCCGGGGATTTTGCAGATTGCCGGCACAGGAACCAACTGCATCGGACGCGCGCCGGATGGAGGGCGCGAGACACGCGGGGGATGGAGCTCGCGGCTGGGCGATGAGGGCTCAGGATATTGGATCGGGCTGCATGCGGTGCGGCGGGCGCTCAAGGCCCACGACCGCGAAGAGCCGACGCGGATTCTGGATGTGGTGGGCGGAATCTGGGGCACGAAGACGATTGACGAGCTGGTGAATCTCGGCGACTCGACGCCGGGGCCGGACTTTGCGGCGCTCGCGCCGGCAATCAGCCGGCTTGCCGAGGAAGGCGACGTGGTCGCGCTGGGGGTGCTGAAGCAGGCCGCTGCGGACTTGGTGGATTCCGTTCTGTTGGTGCGGCAGAAGCTGCGGCGGAAGCACAATATTGCCGGCGAGGTTCCCGTGGCGTGGATTGGGAGCATTGTAGGCAAGGCGCAAATTGTGCGTGAGGGATTTTTTGCCGGCCTCAAGGCCGCAGCGCCGGAGATGCCGGTGCTGGAGAACGAGGCAAACGGAATCGAGGGCGCGGTGTGGCGCGCCGGACGGCTGGCGGAAGGCTGAGCCGTTTTCCCGGCGTCGCTTTTCCCCGAAATCATTTTCATTGATGCGGCTGAACTTGTGGCGGCAGTGTTTCGTCCAACGTGACAGGGGTGTCTCCGTATGATGGCTGATTTCGCTGCGGGAAAGGCAGCTCGCAGAGTTCCTGTTTTTGCCGCGGTTTGCGCCTTTGCGCTGAACTGCGCTCTCAATGGCGCGGCACAGACGCCTGCACCGCAAAATCCCAGCCAGAATCCGAATCAAACCGGTTCCAGGCCGGTTTATTCAGGCTCGGCGAGCCCGGAAGCGCAGCCGGCGCCGACGTTGACGATTACCACACGCGAGGTGCTGCTTGACGTTGTCGTCACCGACGAGAACCACCGTCCGGTGACGGGGCTCAAGGCGAGCGACTTCACGATTACCGAGGAAGGCCAGCCGCAGACAATCCGGCGTATGGAAGAGCATTCGGCGCTGAGCGGAGTGGATGTGACGAAGCTCAAGGCCGCGCCGCCGCTCCCCGCTAACACCTTTACGAACTTTACCCCGGTGGCGAACAGCAACGCCTATACGGTGATTCTGCTCGACGCGCTCAATACGCCCGTTTCGTCGCAGATGTACCTGCGGCAGCAGCTTATCGACTACCTGAAGCACGACATGCAGCCGGGAACGCCGATTGCGATCTTTCAGCTCGATGTGGGGATGAAGCTGATCCAGGGTTTTTCCACCGACCCGCAGGTGCTGTTGGCGGCGGCGGAGAGCAA
Organism: Terriglobales bacterium; assembly: GCA_015655195.1. Taxonomy (GTDB): domain Bacteria; phylum Acidobacteriota; class Terriglobia; order Terriglobales; family Acidobacteriaceae; genus Telmatobacter. Next base: position 4,586 of record JAATFM010000088.1, on the reverse strand, counting down.
GCGCAATATGCCGTCGCTGCAGCGGCCGGTTCACGGCAATTATGACTACTATGTGCGGTCGAGAACCCAGATTCTAGGCGAGGGGATGGGGTCGATTGGGCGCTATCTGGCTGGCTTTCCGGGGCGCAAGAACCTGATCTGGTTTACGGGCTCGCTGCCGTCGTGGCTGAACGGCTCGCCGACCGTGGAAGATGTGGAGCGGCGCGTGGGAAATCCCTTCCGCGACGATTTCATGGTTTACGACGACATGATGAACGGCCTTACGGACGCGCTGAGCCTGAGCCGCGTGGCCGTTTATCCGGTCGATGCGCGGGGGTTGCAGACTCCGCCGATGTTCGACGCCTCGCGGCGGAGGCCGATGAGCAATTCGGGCTTTTACACGGCGCAGGCTTTCAATCACATGAATCTGGACGAGATTGCCGACGCGACGGGCGGCAAGGCCTACTACAACACGAATGGGCTCAAGCAGACGCTGGCCGAGATTGTGGACAACGGATCGAGCTACTACACGCTCGACTACGCGACGACGAATCGGAAGTGGGATGGCAAATTCCGGCACATCAAAATTGCGTTGAATCGGTCGGGGCTGAAGCTGCAATACCGCCCCGGCTACTACGCCGTGGACCGCACCCGGATGGAAGAGCGGCAGGTGGCGTCGATGGAGCGCAGGATGGCGCGGGGGCAGAAGCCGAATTTGGCGCCGCCGAATGAAGCGCCGCAGAACCCGACGCTGGACGAAAACGGCGCGATGGTGAAAGCGCCGAAGCAAGGTTTTGACGCGGTAATGGAGCTTGGCGCGGTGCCGCCCACGGAGATTGTCTTCACGGCGAGCGTGGCGATTAACGGCAATGTGGTGAAGCTGAAAAAAGATGATCCGCTGCCCAAGGACAACTTCCTGACGAAAGAGTACAAGGGCAAGCCTTTTCGCAACTTCGATCTTGCGATTCACGCCGACCCGCGCTCGCTGAATGCTCCGCTGAGCGCGGACGGCAGGCGGCACGGAAAGCTGCAATTTGTGACCGTGCTTTATACGCCGGAAGGCGAGACGGTTAACTCGATCACTACCGAGATCGACTTCGACCTGGGCGATGCCGGCTATCGCAAGCTGCTTACGAACGGGCTGCCGGTCAAGCAGCAGATTGCCGTGCCGGTGAAAGGGAATTATTTCCTGCGCGTGGGCGTCAATGACCTGTCAAGCGGCCATATGGGCGCGGTGGAGATTCCGGTGGATCAGGTCCATGCGGACGTGATGCCGGCAGCGCTGGCGTCGCGCTAAATCAGCACGCCGGAATGAATGGGCTGGACGAGCTTGCCTGCCGCATCGACGACGACGAGATTGGCGGGCTGGCCCACCGCGATGGAGCCGGCCTTGCCGGTGAATCCGGTCATAGCGGCAGGGTTCGTCCCAAGCAGGCGCAGGCCGTTTTCGACCGGCGCGCCGGTGAATTCCACGAAATTCCTGAGCGCCCGGTCGAGCGTGAGAACGCTTCCGGCCAGCACGCCGTTGACCGTTGCTTTGCCGCCAGCTACCTGCACGGCGAAGCCGCCCAGCATGTATTCGCCGTCCGGCATTCCTGTGGCAGACATGGCATCGGTGATAAGAATGGCGCGCTCCGGGCCTTTGGCCTTCCACCACAGCCGCACCAACTCGGGCGCGGTGTGAATGCCGTCGCAGATTAGCTCGGCAAAGAGCGAATCGGTGGTGAGAACGACGCCGAGAATGCCCGGCTCGCGGTGGTCGAGCGCGCGCATGGCGTTAAAGGTGTGCGTGGCGCTGGTGGCTCCGGCGGCAAGCGTAGCGCGCGTCTCGGCAGCCGTCGCATTCGAGTGGCCCACGGAGACGCGGACGCCTTTCTGTGTAGCGTACGCTGCAAACTCGGCAGCTCCGGGCAATTCCGGCGCGAGCGTCAGCAGGCGGATGCGGCCTTCGGCGGCCTCGAACATCTTGTCGAAGGTATCGATCTGCGGCGTAAGGAGCAGATCGGGCGGATGCACGCCGCGCTTGGCGTGCGAAAGAAACGGGCCTTCGAGATGAATGCCGATGGGCCAGCTCGCATTTTGCGTCTGTGCTTTTTCCGGCACTTTTTCAATCAGCTTGGCAAGCCCTTCGAGCGAGCGGAGGGTCGCGTCGAGCGGCGCGGTGACGGTGGTGGCGAGATAAGCGCCGACACCGCGTGAAGCAAGGAATTTGCCGATGGCGAGCAGCGCCTCGGGCGTGGCTTCCATCACGTCATGGCCGGCGGAGCCGTGGATGTGAATGTCGAAAAATGCGGGGCCGAGCGTGAGGCCGGGAAAGGCGTGAAGCTGGCCTTTCGGCACGGCGGCTTCTTTGCCGCTGGCGATGGAAACGACGAGACCGTCTTCGGCAATGACGATGGGCAATTCGATAAGCTGGGAGCCATCCCAGAGGCGATCCGCGGTGAAGATAGCGCGCATGGGAGCCATTATCGCAGTTCGTCTCCGGAGCAGCCCAGATATGCGGCCGAGAGTAGTGTTCCAATTTGCCATTGTCTTGATATGCCATTGTTTTGAAAGGGCGCGGCTGGTAGGCCGGGGATTTATCCCCGGCAAGAAAATCCGCAAAAATGAAAGAGGGGCTTCAGCCCCTGCTCCAAACGGACCACTACCCACGCGGCAAGTTACATTTCTGTAACTCATCGCTTGGAGAATTTTGTTACGGTGACTGCATGACACCGAATCCCCCCGTTGCGCTCGCTATTTCGGCCTTGCTGCTTTCCGGAGCTTTTGCCTCCGCCCAGTCGCCCGCTCCTTCGCAGAAAATCGATCTGCCGACGAGCAAGCTGCTGATTGAGGAGACGCCGGGCCAGCCGCAGCGGCTCAACAGCCTGCCGGTTTCGATTGCGGTTTCGCCGGACAAGCGTTATGTCGTGACTCTGAATGACGGTTACGGAACCTACGAGTCGAAGTACGATCAGTCTCTCTCGGTATATGACACCGGGACCGGCTCGCTCGCGGATTTTCCCGACGATCGGACGCGACTCAGGGTCGCTGGCAAGCAGACGCTTTACTCGGGCCTCGCCTTCAGCGGCGATGGTAGCCACCTCTACGCCAGCATGGGATCGCTGAGCGACCCGACGGGCGAGAAGAAGGGGGACACCGGCAACGGCGTGATTGTCTACGGCTTCAACGCGGGCAAAATCACGCCGGAGCGCTTCATCCCGCTGCCGCTGGAACAGCTTGCGCCGGGCCGCAAGACGATGCTGATTGGCGAGGTGGAAGGCGACAAGGCGATTCCGTTTCCGGCTGCGATTGCGGTGATTCACGAAGGCGGAAGCGAAAAGCTGCTGGTGGCCGGCAACTATTCGGACGATGTGCTGCTGCTCGACGCGGCGACGGGGAAGGTCGAGCATCGTTTCGATCTGGCGGAAAGCGACACGGTGCCCGGCGTCTATCCCATTGCGATTGCGGTGTCGCGCGACAGCAAGCGGGCCTTTGTGGCGCTGTGGAATGCTTCGGAGATTGTAGAGTTGGACCTTGAGAAGCACACGGTGGGGCGCAAGCTGGCGCTGCTCAAGCCGGAGAGCGCGACTGCGGCGGGCTCGCATCCCTGTGCGCTGGAGTTTGCGCCGGATGGCAAGATACTTTACGTCGCGCTGGCCAATCGCGACAGCGTGGCGGCAGTGGATACGGGCGCGCTGATTGTGCGCGGCTACTTCGACACGCGGCTGCCGCACCAAACCTACTTTGGCGCGGAGCCGGTGGCGCTGGCGCTGAACGCGGCGGGCAGCCGGCTCTATGTGGCGAATGCTGCGGGAGATTCGGTTGCGGTCTTTGATACGGCGAAGCTCCGGACGGGCGGAGGGCCGAATTCCAAGTTCCTCGCTCCCGCCATTGCGCCCATCGGCTTCGTTCCCACGGAGTGGCTGCCGTTTTCGCTCGCGACAACAGGCGGTAAGCTCTACATCGCTACCGGCAAGGGCCGCGGCACGGGGCCGAACAATATGCCGCAGCGGATTCCAGCGGACATGGCTGGCAAGCAGAAGCCGGCCAAGACGACTTATATCGGCACGCTGCTCTATGGCTCGCTGGCCGTGGTGGACGAGGCGGAGATTGAGAAGAATCTGCCCGCATGGACGGCGCAAGTGATCGAGTCAAACCGCATGAAGGCGGAGCAGGAGCAGATTGCCTTTACCGGCGTGGGACACAATCCGGGGGCCCCGGCGACAGGTCTTCGTCGCGGGGGTGAGAATCCGATCAAGCACGTGATTTACATCATCAAGGAAAACCGGACCTACGATCAGATCCTCGGCGACCTGAGCCAGAACGGCAAGCCGGTTGGCAACGGCGATCCGAGCCTGACAATGTTTGGCGCGGCAGTGACGCCGAACGAGCACAAGCTGGCGCTGCAATTCGGCGTGATGGACAATTTTTACGATTCCGGCGAGGTCTCCGGCGACGGGCACGTCTGGTCGAATGCGGCGATCGGAACGGATTACCTCGAAAAGACCTGGCAGCAGTCGTATCGCAACACGCAGCGGACCTATGACTTTGAGGGAGTGGTGGCATATGGCTATCCGATTCTCCAGAAGATTCCCGACGTGAACGAGCCGGTGAGCGGCTACCTG
>JAATFM010000108.1 GCA_015655195.1 Terriglobales bacterium | reverse complement strand
GGCCAGGGAATGCAGCAGGATGTGCTCGAAGCGCAGGTGAACCGGACGAAACTTGTGCGCGAGATTACTATGCACCATCAGCAGATGTGGCAGGTGCAGGCTCATCTCAAGGGGCTGCTCAACCGCGATCAAGGCTCGCCCGACATTATTACCAGCGACCTGACCGAAACACCGTTGAAGACGACCCCAGAGGAACTTCTTGCGCTGGTCAAACGGAACAATCCCCAGATTCAGGTGGATGCGAGCGCAATTCAAACGCAGGATGCGCGGGTCGCATCCGCGGAGCGCGAGGGCAAGCCGGACTTTGAAGTCGGCTACATGTACCAGAACACCGATCGCAGGTATCGGGACTACTACGTGTTCACCTTCGATGTGCGCCTGCCGCGCAGGAAGCGGGTCAACGCGGAGATCGCGGAGGCGCAGGAAAGGCTCATCGCATCGCGGCAAACGCTCGACGCGCATCTCTCGCAGCAGCTTTCGCAGGCGCAGCAGTTATATGTGCAGGCGTCGAGCGCCGACGACCAACTGAAGGAGTACCGGGAAGGGTTGCTCCCTCAATCCGATGCAGTCTATCGGGCTACACTCAGCGCCTATGCCTCAAATAAAGACCAGTTCGCGCATGTGCTCTTGTACTTTAACGATCTTCTCAACCTGAAGCTCGAATACGCGCAGGCGCTTCTCGACCATGAAACGGCGCTGGCCCGCCTCGAAACCCTGACAGGAGCGACACTGCGATGAACAAATATGTCTTGAGAACCTCTCTCGTCTGGATAACGGCTTTGGCAGTTCTCGCGGCAATCTGGGCTTATCGCTCGGCAAAGCAATCCCACGCGACGAATGCGCCTGTGTCCGGTGATGTGCAGCCTGTTGCTTCCGGTCCATCCTCCGATGCGACAAAGTCCGCTTCATCTTCGCCGATGCCCGGAATGTCTGTGCCTGAGTCGAAGGAAGCCGCTCTCGTCCCCATACAGCTAACACCGGAGCGGATGCAGAGCATCGGCGTAAAGACCGGCACAGTTGAATACAAAATATTGAGCGACGACATTCGCGCGACCGGCACGGTAGACATTGACGAGCGTCTCCTTTCGTATGTGCAGGTGCGTTTTCCTGGCTACATTCGCAAGGTCTTTGCGAATGCAACGTATCAGTACGTGCGCAAAGGCGAGCCGCTTTTCACCGTCTACAGCCCTGATCTGGTGGCAACGCAACAGGAGTATCTTCTCGCCCGGCAGAATCAGCAGCAGTTGCAGTCGAGCACCGTCGATGGCGTAGCCGCGGGCGCAAGCTCGCTGTCCAGCGCCGCCGAGCAGCGTCTGGCGCAGTGGGATGTTCCCGCCAGCGAAATTGCCAAGCTGAAGGAGACAGGCAAGCCTGTCACCGATCTCACGATCAACTCGCCGGTCTCGGGCTTCATCACTGAAAGAAATGCTTTGCCGAATCTCTACGTTGAGCCATCGACGCGCTTATACACTGTTGCCGATCTCTCGCGTGTCTGGGTCAACGCGCAGATATTTCAGGATGACATTGGAAGGCTGAAGCCGGGCGATTCCGTTGCCATCACGGTGGATTCGTATCCGGGTCGCACATTTACAGGACGGATCGAAGAGATTCTGCCTCAGGTAGACATGGCGACGCGCACCGTGCGTGTGCGCCTCGCGATTGCCAATCCCGGACTCAAGCTGAAGCCGGGCATGTTCGTCAATGTCGATGTCAAGAGCAATCTGGGGCGGCAGCTAGTCGTGCCCGCGTCGGCTGTCTTCCAATCCGGTACTCGGCAACTGGTCTTCCTTAACCGCGGCAACGGTCTTCTTGAGCCAGAGGAGATTACGGCCGGCCCTCGTGTCGGAGATGACTTTGTGGTGCTCAAAGGATTGGAGCCGCATCAGTCGATCGTCACTTCGGCCAACTTCCTGATTGATTCCGAGAGCCAGTTGCAGGCGGAAGCGGGGGCATTGACTTCCACCGCGCCGGACACAGGGAGCAACGGTGCAACAGCAGGCGCGCCTACGGCGGCGCAGGTGAAGGTCGACTTCAGCAGCAATCCGAACCCGCCGAGCGAGGGTAAGAATCTCTTTCGCGTGCGGCTGACCGGATCTGGAAACGCGCCCGTTGCAGGCGCATCCGTAACGGTCACGTTCCATATTGCCGCGATGCCGGAGATGGGAATGGCGGCAGTCCACAGCACCGCAACTCTCACCGACAAGGGCAATGGCCTGTATGAAGGACCGGCCTCGCTTAGTTCGGGCGGCTCTGGAGAAATGATAATTATGGCCCGGAAAAATGGGCAGATCATCGCAACGAAGCAACTGCACATGAACGCGGCAGGGGGAATGTGATGCTATCGAAAATCATCGAAGCCTGTGCGCGTAATCGCTTTCTCGTCTTCGCTGCCGTCCTGATGCTGACGCTCTTCGGCATCTGGTCGCTCCAGCATGTGCCCCTGGATGCGCTGCCGGATATTTCGGATGTGCAGGTCATCGTGCATACGAACTGGATGGGGCAGCCTCCGGATGTCATCGAAGATCAGGTGACTTATCCGATTGTCACCAGCCTGCTCGCCGCGCCGCATGTAAAGGCCGTGCGCGCACAGACGATGTTCGGCGATTCCTACGTGTACGTCGTATTCGAGGACGGCACGGATCTGTATTGGGCGCGTTCGCGTGTCATCGAATATCTGCAACAGATCAGCGGGCGATTGCCGGAGAGCGTGCATCCCTCGATCGGTCCCGATGCAACCGGCGCAGGCTGGGTCTACGAGTACGCTATCGTCGATAAAAGCGGAAAGCATAGTCTCGCCGATCTGCGCAGCTTGCAGGATTGGCGCTTGCGTTATGCGCTCGAAACCGTGCCCGGCGTGGCGGAAGTCGCGAGCATCGGCGGCTTCGTCCGTCAGTATCAGGTGCAGCTCGATCCGAATAAGCTGCTCGCTTACGGCATTCCGCTTTCTACGGTCATCGATCGCGTAAAGGCCAGCACCAATGAAGTCGGCGGACGCGTGCTCGACCTGAACGGCGCGGAGTATATGATCCGCGGCCTCGGCTATCTGCGGTCGCTGGACGATCTCGCCACAATCCCCGTCGGCAGCAAGAACGGAACACCCGTCCTGGTTCGCGATCTGGGAACGGTGAGCTTTGGCCCCGACATCCGCGAAGGAGTAGCCGAGTGGAACGGCCAAGGCGAGACCGTTGGCGGAATCATCGTCATGCGCCAGGGCATGAATGCGCTGGATGTCATCAACGGAGTCAAGCAAAAACTGCGCGACATTGCGCCTTCGCTGCCGTCCGGCGTTCAAATCATGTCGGGATATGACCGATCCGATCTGATCGATGCCTCGATCAAAACGCTCCAGCGCGACCTGCTCGAAGAAGCTGTTATTGTCAGCGTCGTCATCCTCTTCTTCCTGTTTCACTTTCGGTCCGCGCTCATCGCAATTCTCGCCCTGCCGATCGCCGTGCTGGTTTCTTTCATCCCAATGTATTGGCTCGGCGTGACCTCGAACATCATGTCGCTCGGCGGCATTGCGCTGGCGATTGGCGTGCTTGTCGATGCGTCGATTGTGATGGTCGAGAACGGCTACCGTCATCTTGCTGAACGCCAGCAAAACGATTCGAAGCCGGTATCGGAAGCGGAGAGGAAATCGATCCTTATCCATGCCGCAAAGCAGGTCGGGCCGGCGCTCTTCTATTCGCTCCTGATTATCGTTATCTCCTTCCTGCCGGTCTTTCTGCTTGAAGCGCAGGAGGGACGCATGTTCCGTCCGCTGGCGTGGACCAAGACGCTCGCGGTGGGCTCATCGTCCATCCTTGCCATCACGCTGGTTCCGGTTCTCATGGTGATGCTGATTCGCGGACGGCTGCGCCCCGAGCAGGCCAATCCAATCTCGCGCGTCACGCAGGCAATCTACCTGCCGATCCTTCGCTGGTGCCTGCGTCATCGCTGGCTCACCATTGCCGTCAATGTGGTCTTCCTGCTTGCAACATTTCCTCTTGCCACGCGGCTCGGCAGCCAATTCATGCCTCCACTTTTTGAGGGCTCAACCTTGTATATGCCCACAGCGCTGCCAGGCATTTCAATCGAGCAGGCGAAGGTTCTGCTCCAGCAGCAGGACCGGATTCTCCGCAGCTTCCCGGAGGTCGCCAGCGTCTTCGGAACAGTTGGCCGCTCCGATAGCGCCACGGACAATGCGCCGCTCGATATGTACGACACGACCGTCATGCTCAAGCCACGCGAGCAATGGCCCGCAGGAGTGACATACGAAAAACTCATTCAGCAGATGGATGAGAAGTTCCAGATTCCCGGCCTTACAAACACATGGACGATGCCGGTTGAGAACCGGCTCGACATGGAACTGACGGGGATTAAAACACCGCTGGGCCTCAAGGTTCAAGGAGCAGATGTAGACGGCATCCAACAGGTCGCATCGCAGATACAAAATCTGCTTTCCGGACTGCCGGAGATACGGTCGGTGTTTGCGGAGAAGGTCGCGCAAGGGTTTTACGTCAACGTCGATGTTAACCGTGCCGAGGCCGCTCGCTACGGTCTTACCGTCGCGGATGTTCAAACCGCAGTTGCCTCCGGCATCGGAGGGGAAAACATTGCGGAGAACATCGAGGGACGCGAACGCTACCCAATCAATGTTCGTTATCAGCGTGACTTTCGAGACAGTATCGACAAGATGAGCGGCGTCCTGATTGGCACTCCGTCCGGCGCGCAGATACCACTGGGGCAGGTGGCGCGCATCTCCTTCAGCCGCGGGCCGGCGGCGATCCGCGACGAGGATGGCGCCCTGACCGGCTACATCTACATCGACCTCAAGAGTACCGACTACGGAGGGTTCGTCGCCAGGGCCGACAAGCTTCTGCATGACAAGCTCGCGCTTCCGGCAAATTATTCCTTCCAGTGGTCAGGCGAGTACGAGTCGGAGCTGCGCGCCAAACAGCGGTTGGAGTTGATCCTGCCAGTTGTGTTTCTTGCGATCTTCCTGCTGCTATATCTTGTATTCCATTCGGTCGCCGAGGCTCTAGTGCTTATCTTCCCAACGATCTACGCGATGAGCGGCGGCCTGCTTTTGCAATGGCTGCTAAGGTACAACTTCAGCGTTGCGGTGGCGGTCGGTTACATCGCATTGTTTGGAATTGCAGTAGAGACCGGCGTAGTGATGGTGGTCTATCTCCACGAATCGCTCGAACACAGATTGCAGTCTGGAAGGCCGCTAACCAACGCAGACATTGAAGAGGCTGCCATCGAAGGCGCGGTACATCGGCTCCGGCCGAAGCTTATGACCGTCTGCGCAGTCCTTGCCAGCCTGGTTCCGATTCTGTGGGAATCCGGCATCGGCTCCGATGTAATGAAGCCGATTGCCGCGCCCATCGTTGGCGGCATGATTACTTCAACCATTCACGTCCTGATCCTGGTCCCGGTCTTCTTTGTGATGATGAAGGAACGCGCACTCAAACATGGAACACTTGTTTCCCGCTCCGCAACGGTTGGCGAAACGCCATCGGAGGAGATACAGGCCTGAGATGCTCAGGACAATTCGCGCAAAAAAACATTGTCGGCCTCAGCACTGAGACCGGCAATGTTTTTGTTGTGCTTCCGTTGTCTGCCGCGCACTGCACCGCCGCTTGCGGCCTTGCAGTGCGCTTTTCAAGATGCGTTAGGCCGCGCTTCTGCCTGCCGCTTCAATCCCAGCGGCGCGCACTTTGAAGTGATTCATGTGGATCGAAAGCGCGCGCTCGATCTTGCGCAAATCCTTACGCTCGTCCGGCCCGGCAAAGGTTGACGCCACTCCCTTTGCGGAAGCGCGTCCGGTGCGGCCCACGCGATGGACAAAATCCTCTGCCACCTTGGGAATATCGTAGTTGACCACATGCGCCACGTTGGCGACATCGATGCCGCGTGCGGCCACATCGGTCGCCACCAGCACGCGATGCCGTCCCTCGGTAAAGCTGCGCAGAGCCTGGTTCCGCTGAGACTGCGTGCGGTCGCCGTGAATCTGGATTGCCGTGTGCCCGGAGCGGGTCAGCCGCTTCGCCACGCGATCAGCGCCATGCTTGGTACGCACAAAAACCAGGAAGCTGCCCTTTTCGGCATCCAGAAGATGCTCCAGCAACTCATGCTTCTTGTCCTGATCGACATCGAAGGCCCGCAGCTCGACGTTTTCCGTCGGCTTCATCACGGAGCCGACCTCGATGCGGACTGGGCTCTTGAGATAGTTGCGCGCCACGTCCTTGACCTTGCCTTCCAGCGTGGCCGAGTAGCAGAGCGTCTGGCGCTCGGACGGGATCACGCCCGCGATGCGCCGAATGGCAGGCTCAAAGCCCATATCCAGCATCCGGTCCACTTCGTCGAGGACCATGATTTTGACTCCATCCAGCTTCACCAGCTTGCGTTTGAGAAAGTCCTCAAGCCGCCCCGGAGTGGCCACAATCAAGCGCGCGCCATTGCGAATCGCCGTCAGTTGCGAGCTTTCCGACATTCCGCCGACAACCAGCGCCACGGTCTGCGAATGATTCGAGCGCATTGCGCGAAAGGACTTCTCGACCTGCATGGCCAGCTCGCGGGTGGGCAGAACGATCAAGGCGCGGACGCCTTTTCCTTCGGCCTTTTGCAGCATTTCCACGATGGGAATCAGGAAGCTGAGCGTTTTGCCGGTCCCGGTCTGCGCCGTGGCCAGCACGTCCTTGCCTTCAAGCGCGGGGGGAATGGCCTGCGCCTGCACCGGCGTGGGCGTTTCAAATCCGTTGGCCGTGAGGCGGGACATCAGTGCGTCGGAAAGAGAAAATTGCGAGAATTTGGTAGTCAAGATAGACAAATTTCCTATGGGTTCCGGGAGCCTCGATTTCATGGAGGCCTGCAAACGGAACCGGGCACAGAGGCGCGAAAGCACACGAGTGTGCGCGACTCTCTATCAACAATGTGCGCAAGGAAGAACCGAATACGTCCCTGAGACTGGCAGCGGGCATTGAAATGGGGAAACGCCCGCGCCCCGGAACCGACCTACGCTAAAACGCCAGACGGCGCATCGCCGAACGGCACCCTGCTCCCTGCAACTGCATACATATTCCCAACATCAATTGCCGTTCTGTTTGAAAGGCAGACTGCTTTGTATTCCTGTGCTTTCGCAGATCAGGATTCGCAAGCCAGTAATTGAGCCGCTGGGAGGAAGACTTATGGGCTACGCTGTAGGGGCTTGGGGGAAATCTGTGCAACGCCGACGCTTTGTAAGTGCGAAGCGCTGCTCACAACCAAATCACTGAGCGCATAGCTAGTGTAGCACGGTTTCTCTTTGGCAGTTTTGTCGGCTGGCAGGCCGGGGATTTATCTCCGGCAATCAAGTCCGCAAAAAATGAATTGGGGTTTTAGCACTGATGCTGAGACACGACCGATGGCGAGCTAGAGTCCTGCCGATCTGTCGTACGATGGTCCGTGTGGTTGCACACAGAAAGCTCAGCACCAAATAGCTCAATACCAAATTGTTCAACATCCAGCTCAGCGCAAAGGGAAGGAAGCCATGATCGTCATCAGCGACGAATTCGTCACCCTCGACACACCCTACGGACCGATGCGGACGCACATCGCCCGGCCCGCCGCTCCCGGTCGCTATCCCGGCATCGTCTTCTACTCCGAAATCTTCCAGATCACCGCGCCCATCCGCCGCACAGCCGCATTTTTCGCTGGCCACGGCTATATCGTTGCCATGCCGGAGATCTATCACGAGTTCGAGCCTGCCGGCACAGTCTTCGCTTACGATCAGACCGGCTCCGACCGCGGCAATGCGCTCAAGACCACCAAGAAGCTTGCCAGCTACGACGCCGACGCCCGCGCCGTTCTCGATCATCTTGCCGCGCGCCCCGACTGCACCGGTAAGCTCGGCGCTCTCGGCATCTGCATCGGCGGACATCTCGCCTTTCGCACTGCGATGAATCCCGACGTCCTCGGCGCGGCCTGCTTTTACGCCACCGACATTCATAAGGGCGGCCTCGGCGAAGGAATGCACGACGACTCGCTCGAACGTGCCAAAGACATCAAGGGCGAGTTGCTGATGATGTGGGGCCGCCAGGACCCGCACATCCCTCTCGAAGGCCGCGTAAAGGTCTTAGCCCGCCTCAACGAGCTTGGCCTGCGCCTCAACTGGCACGAGGTGAATGGCGCACACGCATTCCTGCGCGACGAGGGCCCGCGCTACGATCCCGAACTGGCGCACAGCCTTTACAGCACGGTACTCACCTTCTTCCACCGCAGGCTCGCCGAGGGCGACCAGCCCGTCGCCGCCGGCGGCGCTGCGGAGACCCGCCACTAGAAGCCATTTCGTACCAGTTTTGAAAGGGCACGGCTTTAGCCGTGCCGCAAAATGACAAGGAAGGCCGGGGGCTTAAGCCTCCCGAGGGATGCTTTGCAGAGGTTTATGAGATAGCCTCCGCGGCTGCTTGCAACCTCTACACCCACTGCTTCTTGTTGAGCTAGAACTGTAGTCTCAGCATGAATTGCAGGGAACGCGGCCCACCTTGCTGGTAGAGCGAAGATAAGCCGCCAAGCGCGCTGGAAAGCGTATTCGTTGCCTGCCCCATGATGGAGTTATTGCATGTAGCGTCTTTAGTGGAGGTGCCGCATGTAACGCTTGCAGCCCCAAAAGTCGGATGGTTGGAAATGTTGTAGGCCTCTGCGCGGAATTGCAACTTAGCCTGTTCGTATAGCGGGAAATCGCGCTGAATCGCCAGGTTTGCCTGAGCTTCGCCGAATCCTCGCAGGAAGTTGCGCGGGGCAGTACCAATTCCATATGTGCTCGTAGTTACGCTGAAGATAGTCGGATCGATCTGACGACCGCCGGGAATTCCAGCTTTATGCACATATGGATATTTGCCGTTATAGTTCAGTTCTCCGCTGGCTACGCTTCCATCCAGGGGGTCGGTGATTGCCGGGCCGACCGGCTCATAGGGAAAAGCGGTGCGAGCGACGAACCACAGATCGGCATTCCAATAGCTCAGAACGGATTTTACAAACCGGTTTTGATACGTTGACGGGAAATTGTAGACCATCGCCGCCGTAAAGTTCTGACGGACGTCGAAGTTTGAATTTCCTCTTTGGAGAGGGAATGTAGCTATGTTTGTCTGGTCGTCGGTGCTTGCCCAATCGATGGAGTGAGCCCAGGTGTAGGAAGCAATGGCCTGAAGCCCATGCGACATCTGGCGCTGGTACTTCACTTGCAGCGAGTTATAGTCGGAGCCTGGTCCGTTCTGGTAGATATAGACATCCGTGAAAAGCGGGTTAATCTTGCTGAAATTGTATCTTTGATAGTGATTGAGATTGCGCCCTTCTGAGGCGACATAGCCGAGCGTGAAGCTCTGGTTTTCTCCAAACGCCTGTTCGAGAGAAACATTCCATTGAATGGCCGACGGGGGCACAATCTGATTATCCGGATAGTAGATGAAGTTATACGGAGACTGCGGAGGAACTTGCACGGGCAACAAGATTTGGCTCGCCGTCATCGGGAACGGCCTGCTGGTAAAGGAAACGGTGATTGCTGTTCCCAGACCATCTCCGTTGCCGAAGAGACTGTTCAAAGCAATCATGTCGTAAAAGAGCCCGGCTCCAGCGCGAAGCACAAGCTCATGACCTGGCTGATTGTGAATGACTGTTGCTATTCCGAGACGCGGAGCAAAATCGGTGTAGGTGGTTTTGTACAGCGGAGCGTTTGGCGCCGACACGCCCAACGAAGACGGGTCTTTCACACTCCCCGTATAGCCGTACATTGGGGCTCCTGAAACAGACGGCGGCGGAAGGAGATCCCAGCGTAATCCCAGGGAAAAACTCAGCCGCGGGAGAACCCGCCATTCATCCTGCGCGAAGATACCCAGGCTCTTTGTTGTGGGATCAGTCCGGAGATAGTTTACGGATTTGCCGGATGCTGTGTTGTTTAGAATTGTGTTAGCTGTTGTGTATGTATAGCTGCCATAGGGACCACGCGAAAGGCTTCCATCTCCGTAGTAAGCCGTCGTCTGCCGATAGTCTGCACCGAATTTAAAGAGATGCTTCCCGTGCGTCCACGTGAGCGCATCCGTAGCATTCGGCTGATACTGCTCCGATCCATAGTTTTGCTCAATAATCGTTGATTGGGTTGGGAGATCAATGAAGAACTCACTTTCCCCAGCATTTGACGGCAGTCCCTGCACCGCATACAGATTAATGGGCACAGCGCCTCCAGCCGCGGAAGGAACAGCCATGGTTTTGTATAACGCCGGCGAATACTGCAGCCGCAGTTCATTGGTAATGGATGCGCCGAAGGTATTGTCCGCTCCCAGGAGATAAACCCGATTACGACCGACGAGATTCGAAATATACGGACCGTTCGAGGCATCGCTCACAGTATTGCTCGTAGTGTCCTGATAACGCGCGAAGACGCGCATGGATGACAGCAGTTGATAATCAATGCGCGCGCTGATGGCATCGAGCGCTCCTGAGGAATTCGGGCTATGAATATATGGAGACCCACCTCCCCCGTAATCCACGCACTGCGGATCTTGAGACGTTGAGCAATTGGGTAGAGGAAATGCGTTCAGAGCCGCCTGCAATTGTGGGAATTGCGGCACATTGGCGCGAAGGTTCTTATATTTGGGGTTTGAATATGTGCCCGTATTATAGGTTCCATTGGAAGGAACATAGTAGATTGTTGCGGGTAAAGGCTGGTTCAAGCGCAACCCTTCATATGAGAAGAAGAAGAAGGTGCGGCCTTTGCCCGAATAGAGATGCGGTATTGAGATCGGACCGCCGAATATTCCGCCGAAATCGTTCTGGCGTTCTGCGGGTGTCGGAACAGGAGTCGTGCTGTATGTGTTGAACCAGTTGTTGGCATCAAAGGCGGAGTTGCGGATATAGTCGTAGAGCGTCCCATGGTATGTGTTGGTGCCCGACCGGGAACGGAAGCTGACCTGTGCGCCGGGCTGCCTCCCATACTCCGCCGAGTATGTCGAGGTAGTAATACGGAACTCTTCCATGGCGTCTATAGAAAGCATCGCCTGTGTCGTTCCCAGCATTGTCGAACTAGACAACATACCCGCAGAACCAGCCGCGCTGGCGACGGATGGTGCATTGCTTCCGCTCGCGCCGTCCACCGTAAAGTTATTGGAGTCATTGTGCATGCCGTTGACACTGTACTCTCCCTGATTGTTACCCGCCGGAGTACCAGAGCCAATCTGCGGCGTGTTGGTAACAGTGCCCGGCGAGAGCAGAACCAGCGTTTGAAAGCTCCTGCCATTCATGGGAATGCCTTCCACGAACTGGCGGTTGATCACGGTGCCTACGGCGGCATCCGTCGTATTGATGTTGTTGCTCTCGCCACTGACGGTGACAGTCTCAGAGGTTGAGCCAACCGCCATCTGGTAGTTGATCTGCAAGACATCCTGCGTGTGCAGGAACAGCCCCTCTTTCAGGATGGTCCGGAAGCCGATCTTTTCGATCTGCATTCGATACGGTCCGACAGGCAGGGAAGAGATGTTGTAGCTTCCATCCTTGTTGGTCGTCGCCTCAAACTTCTGGTTCGTGTCGGTGTTGACGGCAAGCACTCGGACGCCGGGGACGAATGCCTTCGAAGAATCCTGAATGAATCCCGTCAGGCTGGCATTGCCTCCCTGGGCGAATAATCGACTGGCGAAAAGCAAAACAAAAAGTACGGCGACAACGGTGCGGCGCATACGAATGGTTCCTCCTGAAGAGCGCTGAGCTGTGCTCGCGGTTGTGTCTTCTATTACGGGCACGCGAGGGAATCTGTACCGCGCTCTTCAGAGATGTAATGGAGTTTTCATAAAGAGAATCTATTGTCCTGTCTCTAAAGTGCGCATCAAGAATGAGCCGTCATCCTGAGCGCAGTTTGGCGTGTTTTTCGCGCCAAACGGAGTCGAAGGATCTGCGGTTGCTTTTCGCCCGTTTTTCCCACCATGCTTCCGTGCCCCATCCTTGCGCCTTTTTTGGGCGCAAGAGTGGGAACGCGCAGAAATTCCCATTGGAATCGCATCGCTGGTATGTTGATACAGACTAGGGATGATTTGGCTCGCGCCGCAGCGACGCATAGAGGAAGGGTTTTCCTGTGGGCCTGTCAGTCTGCTCGCGTGGTTCGATGGTGACAAAAACAGCATCGAGCCGCGCGAGTTGTTCGGGATTGTCCACGCGCAGCGTCCAGCGCCGGTTCGTCTCGCTATCCATATAAAGTATGCCGAGGTTGATAGGCTTGCGGTCGCTGGCGCCGGCCCGGCCCCATACTTGGAATGTGCTGGTCCGCCGCACTCCGGGCTGGCCGTCGAGATCGTAGGCGTAAAAGATCAGCGATTTGGTCTTGGTGTAGAAGACGCGGCCGAATGGCCTGCGCGACTGCCCGGTCGCATTCACATCCATGATGTCGGCGATGTAGAGATTGCGCGCGCCGATCAGGTCGCGAATATCTTCGTCGGAAGCAAGATACTGCTCATCCGTCTTCGCACGCTTGCTCTGGTCGCTAAGTTCTGCCGTGAAGCTATTAACGCGCGTCTCAAGAGAAGCCAGGCGCACCGCGTCCTGCTGATGCTGGCTTCGCAGCGTATTCAGCTCATCCTGCGCCGTCCTGTATAGCTTCTCCGCATCGCGCAGCTTGTTGGCATTCTCATCTCGTTCCGCTGTCAGGGCTGCCAGTTGTGCGTCAGACTCCTGCCTCGCCGCATTCATCGCGACCGTAATTCTCGCGAGACGCTCCGCTCCTGCATCGGCTTCGGCGCGAAATCTTGTCATCTCATTCTTATCCGCGAGGGATTGCCGCTCCAGAGCCGCAATCCGCTGATTATCCGCTTGCATCGTTCTTGCAATTGCCTGTTTCTCAGCGGCGATTCGTTCCAGAGCAGACTGTGATTCCACGCTGACGCCGTGCAGATGCGTGTCCGCCGAATGTGCGCCTGTCCAGTACGCTCCCGCACCAACACATGCGACAAGCGACGCCGCAGCCAGGCCGCGAACCCAGACTCGATTCCACACGCGCATTTTGTTTGGCATGACAGCCAGCGGTGCCGGCTGTGGCTCGGCCTTTTCGGTTGCCCGCATCAGCCGCGACAAAGCGGAGGATTTATCGAACTTATCTGTTGCGTCAGCCTCATCCGTGCGGATGTGCGCGGCAAAGCGGTCCGCGAGAAACGCCATCCCGTCCGTTGCAATGTTCTGATACTGCCCGAATGCCTCTCTGCACTCGGCGCACTTCTGTAGATGAGCCGTCAGCAACTCCGACTCGGCGGGGGTGAGAACGCCAGCAGTAGCCAGAGCGCAAAGCTCTTCGTATTTCTCATGCTCCAATTCTGGTTTGAAGTTAGTCATAATTCGTTTTGTCTCTGAGCTTCTTTACGAAGGCATCTTTTCTCAGCTTCTGAAGCCCGCGATAGTAGTGATGACGAACGTTCTCGAGCGATTCATCGAGACGAGCCGCGATTTCGCGGAAATCGAGATCTTCGAAGAAAAACAGCTCCAAAGTAAGCCGCTGCCGATCGGAAAGATTCTCGAATGCCTCTTCCAGTCGTTCCCGGCTTAGCTTCGACGCAAGATCACGCTCCACGTCGCCTTGCCCCGCAAGAGTGTCGGCCAGAAGCCCCACATCTGTACCAAAATAAAAGTTCCGCCGATGCAAATATTTCTGGCGGTCCAGCGAGCGATGGTACGCCACCTGCACCAGCCATGCCTTGGCTCCCCCCTTTTGCTCGTCGAAGATCTCAGCTCTCTGGTAGAGAAAGAGAAAAACCTCCTGCACAATCTCCTCTGCCTCGCCGGCATCCCGCAGAATGCGAAGACCGATGCTGAAGACCAGACGCGAATAACGCCGAAACAGCTCCGCAAGCGATTCCCGGTCCTTGTTCTTGAGCGCGGCCAGCAGGCTTTCGTCGCTTGCCGAACGAGGTCCGGCGCTGAGCCCGGCGCTCTCCGGAGCCGCGACTGCCTGCGGCTCTTCCCTAGCCCAGAGAAGGGGCACTGGCAGCGTTCGCTCTGTGGAATTGCCATAGGACAAGGAAGTCTCTCAATAGCGTGACAAGGTGCGCGATGAAATTCGCGAATGCAGCGGAGAATGGGGCTTCACGATTGCTGCCAGTCACAAAAAATACACGATCTTTGTTAAGGCAAAATAACCCTTGAATCCTGAAAATATATTGGTACAGACAGCGAATCTCAGTCGTATTTATAGGTTCCGATGCCCCGTCGCTGACTTGCTGACTTGCTGACTTGCTGACTTGCTGACTTGCTATCGCGCGTAGCGCGGCTAACTCGCTAAAAAAGCAAACCCAGCTTTCGTCGGCCCTTCCGAGTTACAAGCCAACGAGCAAAATATGTGTTGGCGAGTCAGGTATATAGTGCCAAATTCAAACGGAGACATTACCGGGCGTCGGCAGCGGTGCCCTCGTGTATGCGTTGCGTGCTAGAATTCCGTGTCACCGGGAAAAGCGATGCTGGACGTAGAGGTCGAGTTCGGAACAACCCCCGAAATCACTGCCGAGATGGTCCGGGCGCAGCTTGAATTGCTGGTGCGCGACGAGGCATTCCGTTCCAGCAAACGCTCGATAGCCTTTCTCCGCTATGTGGTAGAGCAGACTCTTGCCGGCCAAGCCGACCAGATCAAGGAGCGCACCATCGGGATCGAGGTCTTTGGCCGCGACCCGTCCTACGATACCAACGTCGATCACGTTGTTCGCACCGCCGCCGCCGAGCTTCGCAAGCGCCTCGCCACCTATTATGTCGACAAAAAACACGACTCCGAGCTGCGAATGGCGCTCGTGCCCGGCTCCTACGTGCCGCGTTTTACGCGGCTGGATTCGATTCCTGCGCCGATTTCGGGCCGCCCCGCGCCGGCAGAGGTCGATGCCGCCGGAGAAGAGACGTACGGCATTCCTGGAAGGCAGAACGGGTCTGGGCTTGGCTTAACTGGTCTGGTCGCCTCCGGGCCAGGCTCAATTGGCTTGGGCGAGACTGGACAGAACGGCGCCGGCCCGGACTTCCTGCTCGCAAACAGCCCGGTTCCCGCCATGGAAGCCGCGCCGGCGCGCCGCCACCTCTGGATTTTTGCTGCCGCAGCGGCGACTCTCGTTTTGGCGATTGCCGCGAGCGCCGGGTACAGGCTTCTGCGTGGAAGCGATGCTGAGGGGCAGTTCTGGAAGCCGGTTATCAGTACGCCGGGGCCAATTCTGGTGGCCGTGGGCGACCATCCCAACGGACCTCCCACGCAGCCGGAGACGGATGAGACTTTGCCGACCCCGATCCCCAGTACCGATGCTTCGGAGACCGTTCCCTTTGCCGATACGGTCACGATTGCGCGGGTGGTGGGCGCGCTGGCGGCGCGGAACAAGCAGGTTGTAATCCGGCGGGAGAGTGCAAGCTCGTTCTCCGATCTGCGGCAGGGCGCGGCGGTTCTCATCGGGGCTTTTAATAATGAGTGGAGCCTGCGGCTCACCCGGCAGTTGCGCTTCAGCCTCGCGATGGACGCCGACAAACACCTTATTTATATCCGCGACGCAAAGAACCCGGCCGCACGCAACTGGAGCTGGGGTACGAACCAGCCGACGCTTCCGGCCATGGGAGCCAACAGTCCCAAAGTTCAGGATTACGCTCTCATCTCCCGAATCCGGGATTCCGAGACCGGCCACGTGGTTGTTGTCATCGGCGGCCTCTACACCTATGGAACGCAGGCGGCCGGGGAGCTTCTGACCGACCCGGGCCTGATGCGCGAGGTAGACCGTCGGGCGGAGGGCAATCCCGGGGCGCTGAACCTGCAAATTGTGCTCGGAACCACCGTGACCGACGGCACGCCGGGTCCTCCGCGGGTTCTCGCGGTCTCGTCAGAATAGCAGGGAATCCGGCCTACCGAAATTCATATCAGATTGAAAAATAAATGGTTAGCGATTACTCCTGACCGTCATGGACGGTCTCTGTCTATCTTTTTGTCTATTTCTCTTGATACAACCGGCTCCGTTTTGGAATCCAGTACCGGCAGAATGTGCTGCCGGATTGCGCGGACCTCGAAATTCCCTGCGTGCCAGTCGAGCTAACAGGGGCGGACGGGCCATCCGAGCTGGCTGGACTGATTTCTTGAAAGAACTTTCGGGAGGCGAAGATGCAAAGGATAGGAAAGCAAATTCCAAGTCGTTATATACCAGTGCTGGCGGCAATGTGCCTGGTCTTCCTGCTGCTGCCGGCCGGGCTCCGGGCGCAGGGCTATGGCAGCATCAGTGGGACAGTGACCGACTCGACCGGAGCGGTGGTTCCCGGCGTGCAGATTACGGCCACCCAGGCCGGCACGGGGCTGACGGTCAAGACCGTGGCCAGCGGAACGGGCACATATGTTTTTCCCTCGCTCTCACCGGCCGCTTACTCCATTGCGGCCAGCGCGCAGAGCTTTGAGTCTTTTCTGCAGACGAGCGTGGTTCTCCAGGCCGACCAGTCGATCACGGTCAACATTATCCTCAAGGTTGGCAGCGCCGCAACGACTGTTACCGTGACGACCGCGCCGCCGGAGGTGAACCTGACCAACGGCACGCTGAGCCAGGTGATTGACACCGAGCGAGTCAACAACCTGCCGCTCATCACGCGCAACGCCGCTGCGCTCACGATGCTCGTTCCGGGTGTCGTTACCGCGCCGAGTCTCAACATCGACCAGGGCCAGACAAAGACCTTTCCGGCGCTCGCCGTCGTGACCATCAACGGCTCCCGCGCCAACCAGACCAACTTCATGCTCGACGGCGGCAACAACGTAGACGAGTACACCAACGTCAACGCCCCGTTTCCGTTCCCTGACGTGATTCAGGAGTTCAGCGTGCAGACCAGCAACTACAACGCCGAATATGGCCAGAATGCCGGTGGCGTGGTCAATATCGTGACCAAGAGCGGCACCAATAAATTCCACGGCGACGCCTTCGAGTACGTCCGCAATCGCGTCTTCAATGCGGCTGACTATTTCAGCGCCGCCGCCAACAATGGCGTCAAGACACAGGACTTTCTCAAACGCAACCAGTTCGGCGGCATCTTCAACGGTCCGGTCGTGCTCCCGCACATTTACAACGGTCGCGACAAGACCTTCTTCTCCTTTGGCATGCAGGCCACCCGCTTCCGCAACAAAGCCACCGGCGGAACTGCCATTCTGCCCACGCCGGAGCAGTTGGCCGGCACCTTCACAGGCTTGAGTTCGCTTACTGCTTCGCCTGCGGCGCCCGTCGCGATCTACAATCCCAATACGCTCGATCCCTACCCCTGCACGCAGTCCGGCACGGATGCAAAAGGCAATCCCCTCTACACTTGCCAGGTGAATCCGAGCGACTACAACGCCTCCTCCCTGGCCCTCCTCAAATATCTGCCCACCGTCACCAGCACCGACGGCGCGACGAGCTTCTCCAAGCCCGTCAGCCAGAACTTTATGGAATACACAGGCCGCGGTGACCAGAAGCTCACCGACTCCGATCACCTCTGGGGCCACTATTTCTATAATCGCTTCGATGCGCAGGGCGTGAACGACCCGACTAACCTGCTTACTTACTCGGACTTCGCCGCCATCCGCTACCACAGCGCGTTGATCGCAGAGACCCACACCTTCTCGTCGAACCTGCTGAACAACATCAACATCAGCTACCAGATTGAAGACGCATCGCGCGGTCCGCTTGCGGGCGGCATCAATGTGAACGACATCGGCGTCAACATCTGGCAGCCGGACTTCAAGCAGATCAACCAGATATGCGTAGGCGGTGGCACGAGCTGCGGAGGTTCGCCGCTCATCAACATCGGCGACAACCCGGCCGCCACCTTCCGCCGCAACAATTACACGCTGGCCGATGACGTAGCATGGGTCAAAGGCAACCACACCTTCGGCTTCGGCTTTCACGGCGAGCTGGCCAAGGTAGACGTAGACAACCAGTATCAGCAGCCGGGTCAGTTCATGTTCGACACCAGCTCCACGGACCTGAGCGCGATGGCCGACTTCCTGCTCGGCGGACTGATCCAGTTCAACCAGGCATCCGGCCAGTATTTCAACAATCGCTACAAAGTTACCGGCTACTACGCGCAGGACACATGGAAGATCTCGCGCCGCGTGACGCTGAACCTCGGCGTGCGCTACGAGCCCTTCCTGCCGCAGCATGAGCTCAAGGGTCGCGAGGGAATGTTCAGCGCCGCGGCGTGGCAGGCCGGCACCATCTCGACAACCCATCCGACAGCCCTTGCCGGCCTGCTCTTTCCCGGCGACGCCGGCTTTGTCAACGACATGGTTCACGCCGTTTACAACCACTTCATGCCGCGTCTCGGCTTTGCATGGGATGTCTTCGGCAACGGCAAAACCAGCCTCCGCGGCGGCGCGGGCCAGTTCTACGACACCCGCGAGCCCGGCGTCTTCGACAACATCTTCGCCAACACCGTGCCCTTTGTCGCAGCCGTCAACAACGCCTACAGCGGCACCTCTCTCGGCAACTTCTCCAACCCCTATGCGAACATTCCCGGCGGCAACATCTTTCCCGCTCCGCAGCCGCCGCCGGCCAACTACTTCACCACCGGCAACTATCAGGCGCAGGGTTTCTCCACCTTCCTGCCTGATCAGTTCCGTGTGCCCGTCACCTACTCGTGGAATCTTGCCGTGGAGCAACAGTTCACCGATACGCTCTCCGGGCGCTTTGCCTACGTGGGCGCGGAGAGCGAGCACCAGGAGAATCCTCTCGACATCAACCCCAGATGGAACCAGGGGCCGAATGTGGGCAATCGCTACTACTACTCCACGGTCAACCAGCAGAACTTCACGAGCGCGCTGGCGGCGGTCGATACCGGCGGCATCGCGACCTACCACTCGCTCCAGGTTTCGATGCGCGAGAACTATCACCACGGCCTGACCGCCTTCTTCAACTACACCTGGTCGAAGGCCATCGACGACAATACGTGGGGCTCTTCGGTCACAGCCGTTGTGCCGGGATCGTCCTACGTGCTGCCGATTTATGAGCCGAACTTCAAGCGCCTTGACCGCGGCCGCTCGGACTACGACCACCGCCACGTTCTCACCGTCTCGTATGTATATGAGCTGCCCAAATGGACCGGCGGCAACGCTCTCGCGCGTTACGTTGTCAACGGCTGGCAGACCAACGGCATCGTCTCCTTCCGCACCGGCGACCCGCTCACCGTCAGCGGCGCAAACGCAGACGGCACCAACCTGAACCGCGACCGCGCCGTGTGGAACGGGAAGAACCCCTATGGTGGCAACGCATGCGCCGCTTCCACGACAGTGTGCAGGAACTGGCTCAACCCCGCCAACTTTTCCACCAACCCGGTCTACACCTCGGCGAATCCCTTCGAGCTGACCTACGGCAACGTTGTCAAAGGCAGCTTCAACGGTCCGCGTTACACCGACTGGGATGCGAGCGCCTCGCGCTATTTCCCGTTTACCGAGTCCGCCCGCCTGGAGTTCAAGGCGGAGTTCTTTAACGTTCTCAACCACGAAAACTTCGGCGACCCGCAGAATAGCCAGACCAACAACGCATTCGGCCGCATCACGGCAAGCGCAACCTCTGCCGTCAGCGGCGGCAGCGGCGCGTATCGTACCGGTCAGCTATCTTTAAAGTTCGTCTTCTAACCATGCGATCAGGCGGCGCAAGCAAAAGCAGTCTGCGCCGCCTTTTCACTCTTCAATGAAGCTCTTTCGCTGGCACGCCTCAGGGCGTATTGACAATTACGATTGTCCGGAACTCTTGAAAATACAACGAGTTTGTCATCCTGAGCGCAGCGAAGGATCTGCGGTTGCTTTTCGTCCGTTTTCTCGCCATGTTTCCGTGCCCCATCCTTGCGCCTTTTTTCTGGCGCAAGGGTGGGACACTGCGAGGATTTCGTATCAGAAATGGAATGAGTGTATGTCGATACGGCCTTTGTCATTCGGGCTTGTCACAGGAATGGTGTCGCACGAATTCGGCGGGCCGGGTTTACGCCCGCGAGGAAATGCTTTGAAGAACCTGAGCCACAATACAAAACGCCTGCTTCTTATCCCCGCGGCTTTTTTTCGGTGCAGGGTCGGTAGCGTGCACCTCCTGAAATTGCCTCTCGTATGCACCGCACTTCTTTCGTTCCTTGCGCCCCGCGCGCACACGCAATCCACTATCGCGTATCGCAATCCGATTCTCTTTGCCGACTACTCCGATCCCGACGCCATCCGCGACGGCTCGCATTATTACCTGATCGCTTCCAGCTTTCACTTTGTGCCCGGTATTCCGATTCTTGAATCCACTGACCTCGTGCACTGGACGATTCTCGGTCACGTTGTGCGGCGGCTCGAAATGGACCCGCGCTACAACATGACGGGCGGCAACCGCTATGGCATGGGTGTTTGGGCGCCATCCATTCGGAAACACGACGGGCTCTTTTACGTCTATTTCCCCACGCCAACGGAGGGAATCTTCGTCTCGACCGCGCCGCAGATGAGCGGCCCGTGGAGCGCGCCGGAAGCCGTGATGGCGCAGGCCGGTCTCGAAGACCCCTGCCCCTTCTGGGACGATGACGGCAAGGCATATCTCATCCACTCGAAGAAGGGCGCAGGCCCGCTGATTCTGCATCGCATGTCCGCGGACGGGAAACATCTTCTCGATGCGGGCAAGGTGATTGTGGACGATCCGCGTGAGTTGCCGACGCTCGAAGGCCCCAAGCTCTACAAACGCCACGGCTGGTACTACATCTTCGCGCCATTTGGCGGCGTCGGCACAGGCAAGCAGGCGGTGCTGCGGTCGCGCAGCATCTACGGCCCATACGAGCATCGCGCAGTGCTGGCGCAGGGCAGCACGAAGATCAACGGCCCACACCAGGGCGCATACGTCGAGACGCCCGCAGGCGAGGGCTGGTTCCTTCACTTCCAGTCCCGCGGTGCACACGGGCGCATCGTGCATCTGGAGCCTGTGACGTGGAAGGATGACTGGCCCGTCGTCGGCAAGGATCCGGATGATATTCCTGCGGGCGAGCCTGTCCCTTCAGGCGTGGTTCACGTGCCGGCGCAGGCCGCAGCGGACGCGCAGACGAAGACGCACCTGCGTCCGCAAACTTCCGATGATTTCGGAGCGAGCGAGCTTGCGCCGCAGTGGGAGTGGAACCACAATCCCGACGACACGCGCTGGTCGCTTACAGCGCGTCACGGATTTTTGCGCCTGATTCCAACGCAGGCACAGAATCTACTAGACGCACGCAACACACTGACGCAATGTATGCAGGACAACGCCTTCGAGTTCACCGCGCGGCTCGATCTCTCTGCGTTGAAGAACGGCACACACGCCGGGCTGGCAATGTTCGAGCAGGATGCGAGCGGCATCGAGATCGTGCAGGCCGGCGCGCAAGCCGGAAAGGTGTGGCGTCTCGAATACTTTCATCTGCATGACGGCGGAGGCGTTCCCACCCCAGACGTTTCTGGTCCGCTGGTCCCGCACGCCATCGTGCAGTTGCGCGTTCGCGTGGAGGGCGACACGGCGCGCTATTTTTTCAGCCTCGACGACGGGCGCTCGTTTCAGCCGCTCGGGCCAGCAACGCCGATTCACTTCAGTTGGTGGAAGGGATCGCGGCCTTCGCTCTTTGCTTACACCACACAGGGTGCCGGCGCCGAATTCATAGCCGGCGCGGTCGATTTCGATTGGGTGCACTATGTGCCGCTCGGCGAGAATCCCTGGTAGCAGAGCTAGTGTCCCGTTCTTAAAGCTCACATCATAATTACGCTGTCATCCTGAGCGGAGTTTGGCCGCATTTTGGCCAAATGGAGTCGAAGGATCTGCGGTTGCTTTTCGTAAGTTATGCCAGGAATTTCAGAGACAGGACACTAGCTCCGCTGCGCTTGGGCAACGCGCGGAATTCCCTGCAAATCCGGGTGAAACTGAAGCTGTTCGAAGCAGCAGGCTGCGAGTAACGTCCGCACAGCCTCGGATTGTCCGTAGCCGATTTCCATAAGCAGAAATCCACCGGGCGCGAGAGCCTCGTGAACTGCGGGAATCAACCGACGATAGATGTCGAGACCGTCCGTGCCGGCGAAGAGCGCAAGCGACGGCTCGAAGTCGCGCACTTCCACGCTAAGCGAGGCTCGATCCGTCTCCGGCACATACGGCGGATTGGAAACCACCATGTCGAAGCTCTCGCCGGTGACCGGTCCAAGCAGATCGCCGTGCAGAAAGCGGATGCGGCTGGCAACGTTGTTGCGCTCCGCATTTTCCCGCGCAACTGCAAGCGCCTTTTCCGAGAGATCAATCGCCGTGATGCGCGGGTCGAGCAGATGATACGCCAGCGCTACAGCGATGGCGCCCGACCCCGCGCCAACATCCGCGATGCGCGGCTGCTCGAAGCCGCCGGCCAGGGTGACTGCCTGCTCGACGAGGTGCTCGGTCTCCGGTCGCGGAATCAGCACATCCGGCGTGACGCGAAAGGGCAGGCCGTAGAACTCCGTCTCGCCGACGATGTATTGAATCGGCTCGCCGTGAAAGCGCCGTTCTATCAGCGCCGCGTAGTCGCTGGCCTGCCGGGCCGGAAGCTCGTCGCTGCCATGCGCGATGAGCCATGCCTTGTTCGCGCCTAACAGATGTAGCAGCAGCGTTTCCGCGTCCATCCGGCGGCGCTCCGCAGACAACTCCCGCGCGTCGGCAAGGCGCGCAATTCCATTTGCAATCGCGTTTGCGATTGTCGGCACTGCGCTTACGCCGCCTGACTGGTTTCGGCCTTCAACTGCTCGGCTTGGTAGTGCGTCACGAGCGCATCGACGATGGGCTGAAGCCTGCCCTCCATGATGAGGTCGAGTTGGTGCAGCGTCAGGCCGATGCGATGGTCCGTAAGCCGGTTCTGCGGAAAGTTATAGGTGCGAATCTTCTCGCTACGGTCGCCGCTGCCCACCTGCGATTTGCGCGCCGCGGCAAGCTCGGCATTCTGCCGGTCCTGCTCCACCTCATAGAGCCTTGAGCGCAGCACACGCATTGCTTTCTCGCGGTTCTTGATCTGCGACTTCTCGTCCTGGCAGCTTACCACCGTGTTGGTCGGCAGGTGCGTGATGCGGACGGCGGAATAGGTCGTGTTGACCGACTGTCCGCCGGGGCCCGACGAGCAAAACGTATCGATGCGAATATCCTTGGCCTCGATCTTGATGTCCACGTCCTCGGCCTCAGGCAGCACGGCCACGGTAATCGCCGAGGTATGCACGCGGCCCTGCGTCTCCGTCGCCGGCACGCGCTGCACGCGATGCACGCCGCTCTCGTACTTGAGCTGCGAGTAGACGCGGTCGCCCTCGATAATCGCGATGACTTCCTTGAAGCCGCCCACGCCGCTCTCGGAAAGCGACATTACTTCCACCTTCCACCGATGCTGCTCGGCAAAGCGCGTGTACATGCGAAAGACCTCGGCGGCAAAGAGCGAGGCCTCGTCGCCGCCCGTGCCGGCGCGGATTTCGAGGATGACGTTCTTCTCGTCATTGGGGTCTTTGGGCAGCAGTAGAATCCGCAGTTCGTCTTCAAGCGCGGCGATCCTCGGCTCCAGCGATGCGATTTCTTCCTCCGCCATCGCGCGCAGGTCAGCATCGTCCTCGGCGAGCATCGTCTTCGCATCGGAGAGCGCAATCCGCGCCTGCTTCAGCGCGCGGAATTTCTCTACCGGCCCCTCAATCTCGCGGATCGACTTGGCGGTCTTCTGATATTTTTCGTGGTCGTTCAAGACCTCGGGCAGCCCGAACTGCGCCTGCAATTCGTCGTAACGCTGCTCCATCTGTTCTAGCCGGTCCAGCATGGCTTGCCTCCCTGCCGCGCAATGAGGCGCGACAGTGCATCAGGTTTCAATCGTTGAAATTGTCTCGGAAAACGGGCGCAAAAAATCGTAGGCGGCGGGAGCCGCTAGAGCAGAGCCGGAATGGGCTGATGAAGAGCCACGTCGATTTCTATTCTAGCCCATTCCGGATTTTGGTGCTTGCGGAGCCGCAGCCAGGTAGTGGATCAGTTTGAAAGGTACGGGCTTCAGCCCGTACCTTAAGCGCAATAAAACGAACGGGACTTTAGCCCCCGAGGGAATGCTTCCTTCCAAACTGCGCCACCATCCACAGCTAAGCTGGCGCCGTTTCAAGGAAAAGCAGCGCCGCACTGCCTGCGGGCAAATGAATCCGCGCCGAATCGCCATGCGTTGCAAGCTGTTCCACGGTCTTCGGACTCCACTGCGCCCCGCTGCCCACGGCTGCGCCGGCAAGCGTAATTCCCTCCGTCGCATCGAGCGCGGGACCCTCCAGCCGCCACGCCTTCGCGCTCTTCACGCGGCCCGGCGCGCGTACTGCAAGGTCGAGCGCCCGCGCGGCATCCTTATTAAAGAGGGCCACGCGCATCTGGCCTTCGTGCTCGGTGGCAAAGGCCGTGGCATTCACCCCCGTGGCCTTGAGATCGGCGTCCAGCAGCGTACCACCGCTCAACTGATTGGCCAGCAGAATGCCGTGAAAGATCGGCATCGCCTTCGCAGGCTGGCCCGGCTCGCTGCGGATCGGCGTGTAAAAGCCGCCGCGCATCGTCTGCGGAGCTTTGGCCGAGTCGAACCCCGGAGTGTGGTCGCCGAGGCTGGCGGTCAGCTTATCCTGCGTGCCGCCGTGGAAGTTGACTCCCGCGCAGCCCACGCTCGCCAACTCCAGCATGTAGCTGCCGGCCCACAGCGCGGAGGCCAGCGCGTTGCTCATTCCCGGCTTGCCGCCGCGGAAGCAGGAATTGCCTTCGCTCATGCGATACATGAGCCCGCGCGGACGCGCCACGGCCTCGATGTGCCGCATTGCCTCGGCAATCTCCGGGTTCGGGCGCAGCAGCCGTTCAATGGTGACATGCGCCGAGTCCGGCGGCCCTTCGGCATAGTAATGGCCGGTAAGAGCGACAATTTTTCCCGGCAGCCGGTCCGGCTCCTGCTCGCCGAAGCGCATTGTCCAATCCGAGGCGCTGGCCACATCCGGGCCGCCGAAGCGTGCTCCCGGTACGCGGGCGGCAATCGCCTGTGCGTAAGCCGTCCACTCGCGCAGATAGTCGGGGAAGTCCCATCCCGGCGGGCGGGTTCCGTTGGTCGCGGTGCGATAAAGGTCGGGTTCGTTGCCAATCTGGAAGAACTCGATGCGATTGCCGATCTTTTCCGTCACATAGGCGGCCTCTGCGGCGGCGCGCTCCGGCGTTGAGTTGCCGAAGTTCACCCCGTAAATGAGCCGCCATCCGGTCGCGTCCAGAAACCCGGCAAGCTCGTCAATCGCCCGCGGCTCAATAGCGAAGAGCCGGTGCGGCATCCAGTTGGCGTTGAGATCGCCGGGCGGAACGCGCAGCTTTGGCGCGGGCGTGTTGGCATCGGCTTTGAACCAGCAGAACTCGCTCGAATTGCCGCCCAGCCGCAGCACGCCTTTGGGAGCCAGCAGCCGAAAGTACGCCACAAGATCGTGGTTCGAGCGCGAAAACAGCTCCGGATTGGTCAGTTCGGCCAGCTCGTAGCTCAGCCCGGCGTAGTTCTTGGGAATCTTCGCCCCAGCCGCGTTGCGCGAAATCATCAGCTCGGCCTGCGTTTCTGCAGCGGCGGCCATTCCGCTGCCGCAGGCCGCAGTGATGGCGATAGCACCAGTTACAACTCCGGCCCGCGCCAGAAACTCGCGGCGGTTCAACTCATTCCAACGGTTCGACATTTTCACTCTCCATTGCACGTCAACAGGATACGGTTCTACTTCGCCATCGGCAATTTTTGAAGGTGCACTCGAATGAGTTCATTCGCTGTCGTGCCATGCGCTGTTGCATAGAGGCGCATGCGTCGAAGCAATTCCTCATCGAACCTGAGAGTGAGTCTTACCATAGAAAAATCATCGGTTGAATTCGATATAACAGCAGCGAAGTTTGTGCCGCCTACATCAGCGGAACCTCGATGTGCGAGTCATGCCCCGGCCCGGAGTAGACGGTAATCGTTGCCGGTTTATAGTCAGTGGGGCTTGCCGTCATAATATTCGGCACGAAGCTCTGTGGGTTGCGGTCGTAGAGCGGGAACCATGTGCTCTGAACCTCGACGACAACGGTGTGACCGGCCTTGAAAACGTGGTCCACATCGTGCAGGCTGTACTTGTACTCGCGGATGGCTCCGGCCTTGATAGCGTGCGGGCTGTCGAAGCCGGCAAGATAGCGCCCGCGGAATATTTCGGCGTTCGTCATCAACTGGTAGCCGCGCATCTTGGGGTCGGGGTTGTCGTCCGGGTACTGGTCGATGAGCTTGACGACAATATCCCCGTCGGTGCCCGTCGTCGAAGCGAAGATGTCGGCGATGACCTCGCCGGTAATCGTCGTGTCTTTGGCCAGAACCGGCAGTTTCCAGACGGCAACATCTTTGCGATCCGAGACGAATCGTTGGTCTTCGGTGAGCCAGTTGTACCACTCCGAGCCATCGCCGTAAGTGGGCTGGATGGGACGGTGCCGGTAAGGAACCGGATTCGCCGGATCGCTCACATAGCTCGTTTTCCCCGGCGCGGATGCACCACCCAGGCCCAGCCTGCCGTTGGTTTCGAGATGGAGTGGCGTGGGCTTCGACTCCCGCGGCGGAAAGTGCGCGTAGCGCTTCCAGGTGTTCGAGCCGGTCTGGAAACTTGCCGTATCCGCAAGATCGAAGCCGGCCCTGCTTTCCCCCGGCGCGTCTTTCAAATAATGCGCAAAGAACTTCGCTTCAATATCGCGGCGGAACTCCCTGCCGATCGGCTCGCCGTATTCCAGGTTGCCGAGATGCCGCGTCGTCCCGCTCCACGAGCCATGCCGCCACGGCCCAAGTACGAGAAAGTTCTCATGCCGCGCGTCATGCGGTTCCAGGCTCGCGTACTCCTCCTGTGGCCCCCACATATCTTCCTGATCGTAGTAGCCGCCCACGGAGAGCGTCGGCACAGTAACTTTGTTCAGCCAGTGCTCCACTCCGCGGCTGGACCAGTAAGTGTCATAGGCAGGGTGATCGAGGAAGAGCTTCCACGTGGGCAGCACGGTCTTGCCGGACTGCTTCACATCTTCCTCAAAGCTGCCGCGCGAAAGGAAATAATCGAAGCCGTCGTGCGGCTTGCCGGCCTCGTCTTTGCCGTAGCTTACGTCGGTGTTTTCCTTGCTCGATTCCATCATGTACACGTAGTCGTAACCATAGCCCTGCCGGAAAGCGCCGTTGTGGAAGAAATCGTCGCCCATCCACACGTCGATCATCGGAGCCTGCGGCGAAATGGCCTTCACCGCCGGGTGCGGATCGATGCCCGCCGCCATCGCCAAAAAGCCCGGATAGCTGGTGCCGACGAATCCGGCGCGGCCATTGTTGCCGGAGACGTTCTTAAGCAGCCAATCCACGGTGTCATAAGTGTCCGTGCTCTCGTCAATCGCCTTCGGGTCCTTGTGATCCACCATGGGTCGGCTCATCACAAACTCGCCCTCGCTCCTGAAGCGTCCACGAATATCACCGCAAACATAGATGTAGGCTTCGCGCGCCAGTTCGGGCCGCCCGCCGGAAAACGAGGCGCGGCTCGTGCCATCGCAGCCATACGGCGTGCGCTGAATCAGGAACGGCAGCGGCGCGGCAATGTCCGCCGGCTTCAGAATCACCACGTTCAACTTCACGCCGTCGCGCATGGGAATCATCGCCTCGGTGCGCTCGTAGTCGTGAAAAATGTGCCGGACGGGGTCGCCGGTGCGGCGAAATGTCTGCGATTCCTGGCCGGATGAAAACGTCAGAATCTCCGTGCCGCCTTCGCCCGAAAAGCGGTACTTCGCGTGCCAGTGCTGCTCTTCAAATTCGGTGGCGGAAACGGCCTTAAGCTCTGCCGGAACGTACCGCTCGGACTCGACGACGAGCCTGCCATTTTCAATGTAGAAGTCGAGCGCATTGTCCGGGTCGGCCGCGCTCACATATTCGCCGGGCAGGGAAGCGTCCGGAGCCGGAGCCTGCTGGCCAGCCGAGCGGGCAATCGAAAACGCGGCAAGAAAGGCGAGAGACAGAGCTGCTGCGGCGCGGGTGCGAAACAAATCAAGGCCCTCCCAGGCGGAGATGGAAATGAAGTTACGTCACTTTTTTGAACGTGCCAGTCAGGATTGCACTCTTGCGATTGACTGTTCCCTTGCGGGCGGGATGGCTTCGATTGTACATAGCCGGCTTCGGGTTGCTGCGTACAGTTTGCCGCACGGCACGCTGCCCCCAAAAGGCTATTGCATTCTCCCCACCCTTCGTTAGATCATTTCTTGCACCCCTGAGAATTCATTCCCTCGTTCTGAACCGCTCAATTTTGAACTGATTTTGAACTGCTCAAAGGAGAAATCATGCGCAGGACCCTTGTCACCGTTGTGCTTGCACTGCTCTGTCCGGTTCTCATCGCCCAGCAGCCGCTCAATAACGACGGCGTCGTCAAGCTCATCAAGGCTGGATTGTCCGACGATCTGGTCGTTTCCACCATCAGCGGCTCGCCGGGCCAGTACGACACCTCGGCCAACGGTCTGATCGCTCTCAAGCAGGCCGGTGCCAGCGACAAGGTCATCGCGGCCGTCGTCTCCAAGGCATCGGGCGCAATGGCTCCGGTCGCCGCGCCGGCGGCCACAGCCAGCGGCCGTCCTGCCGGCATTGACGACGTGGGCGTCTACTACCAGAACAAGAGCGGCGCCTGGACCATGCTGAATCCGGAGATCGTGAACTTCAAGACCGGTGGCTTCCTCAAGAGCCTGGCCACGCAAGGTATCGTGAAGGGCGATGTGAACGGCCACATTCCCGGCACGCAAGCCAAGATGTCTTTGACATTCCCGGTCACGCTGGCGGTGTTCGTGCCGGAGGGAACCGAGATTACCGAATACCAACTGCTGCGCCTGCGCGTGAACGGCAACTCGCGCGAATTCCGCTCCGTAACCGGCGGCGTCGTTCACTCAAGCGGCGGAGCGCAGCGCGACTCGGTCGACTTCACCTCCACCAAGATCGCTCCCCGCACCTACCAGATCACGCTCGACGCCAAACTGGGCAAGGGCGAATACGGCCTGCTGCCTCCGGGCTCCGTGGGCAGTTCGAACATGGCCAGCGGCGGCAAAATGTACACCGTCAGCATTCCGGAATAATTGCCGGAGCAGATTCGTTTTTCTGAGATGTGCCCGCTGCGCCCGATGCAGCGGGCACACTCGTTTCCGCTTGGGAAATGTTAGGGTTAATCCTGACGGCTCAAGCCGTTCAACGGGAATGAACAAACGCACCCGCAGAACGCTTCAGGTAGTGGCCGCGGTCCTGCTCTTGCTGGCCGTGGCCATCTTTCTGCGCTCCAAGGCCCCGCCGGAGGCAGCGCGCCTGCTTCCCGAGGCCGACGGCATCGTCTACGTGAACCTGAAGCCGGTCCGCGCCTTTCTGCGGCGTGACGCACACGGGGAACTGAAGCCGCCGACGCGCGACCCCGAGTACCAGCAGTTCATCGACGCCACCGGCATCGACTGGGAGCGCGATCTCGACGAAGCCGCCATTGCGCTGCATCGCATGGACTCACCCGACGGGCCGAACGGCCCCGTGGCGTATTCGATGGTGCTGGTAGGCAAGTTGACCGGCCCCAAGCTGACCGACTGGCTCACCAGCCACGCGGCAGGCACCGAGACCTACGCCGGCCACACCGTTTACAGCATTCCGTCGGAGCGGCGCACAGTTCGCGTGGCGCAGATCGGCTACGACATGCTCGCGGTCTCGAATTACCCTACGACGGAGAAGATTCACTCCATCCTCGACCGCCATCGCACCGCGGCGCTGCCCTTCATCAACTCCTCGCTGCTGGCCGCGCACTACCACGACGTGCCGCTGCTCTCGCTGGCCTGGGGTGTGGGGCAGATCGGCCTGCCGTTCGGCGAGAGCGGCACGATTCATGTCTTAGGCCTGGAACTGCCCCTGGCCGCCGATTCGACGATCGTGGCGAGCCTCTCGCCGGGTCTGCCTCCGGGGCTGCCCATGTCGTCCGGCTTGGTGCACCTGCGTGTCGAAGAGATTGCGCCCACCGACGACGATGCCGCCCGCCAGACCAACACGCTCAAAATGCTGCTCGACCTGGTAAAAATGGCCTCCGGACCGCTCGGCGACACCGCCGCGAACCGCGGCTTCAAGCAAGCTCTCAAGACCGCCGAAGTGACCCAGAACCGCAACCGAGTCGTAGTTAAGGCGACGCTGCCCGGCTCCGCGCTGGGCGATTTCGCGGCGCAGACAGCCTCGCAATAAACCTGCCCCGTGCCCCATCCTTGCGCCTTCTTTCTGGCGCAAGGGTGGGATCACTGCACTCTCGACCCAGTGCCCCACATCTCGAAAGAGATGTGGAAGGGATGCCGACTCATCACAATGCCGGATGCCGGGTGTCCCAGGTCCTTGGTGTTGGGACCTGGGGCAACACGAACCTTCTCCAGCCGTTGTCATCCTGAGCGAGCGGAGCGAGTCGAAGGATCTGCGGTTGCTTTACCGCTGACCTGCTAACTCGCTTGCCGCGAAGCGGCGCTGACTCGCTGCCTTCAGTCCTTGCAAAATTCCTCCGCAAATTTTGCAGATTATTTCGCCGAACCTGTCACACTCGAATCAATCGAGAATATGCGCCTGCCCGACTCCACCCGAGCCGGGCAGGCGTCATTGAGGGATCGGCCCCCCTCCCCCTTTCCGATCTCACAATATGGGAAATCGAATGATCCCGCGCTTCCGGGCAGAGATCCCGGGAATCCTGTATACTGATAGAGCCAAGTTGGCGGGTTTGGGGGTGTATTCTCTGTGGCAGAAGTTCGTATCCAGGAAGGCGAGCCGCTCGAAAACGCGCTACGCCGGTTCAAGCGGAAGGTCCAGCAGGAGGACATCATCAAGGAAGTCAAGCGTCACTCCTACTACCTGAAGCCGGGCGAAAAGCGCCGCGTGAAGGCCGCACTGGCCCGCAAGCGCAATCGCAAAAAGGCCCGCAAGGAACAGGACTAGAGCATTTCTCATGAGGTATAGAGTGTCGGGTGCCCCACCCTCGCCGCGTAGTTGTTTTTGCGGCCAGGGTGGGATACAAAGCTCCCTCTACACCAATATGAGAATCGCTCTACGAGCAGTACCAGAACAACCGTGCCGCCGGTGGCGTCCTGCCTCCGGTGGCATGGTTGTTTTTTGAAGCAGATTGTCTGAAACGGAATTGCCTTTCCGTTCACTCTACCTACAGTTGCTCATCGTCCCATAGTTGTTCGTCGATAGAGTCGAGTCTTTCCCTGCCGCGCCGCAGCATAAAAAATGCGCGCAGGGCGGGCGATGCTTTTGTGCTGTAGGATTTCTCTCCGAAGGCGAGCCGGTCCAGTCATACGGTCACAGGCCGCTGATTTTCATGCTCCATCGATTGCGCCGCTCCTCTTTTTCGCGGCCCGGGCC
Organism: Terriglobales bacterium; assembly: GCA_015655195.1. Taxonomy (GTDB): domain Bacteria; phylum Acidobacteriota; class Terriglobia; order Terriglobales; family Acidobacteriaceae; genus Telmatobacter. The sequence continues at coordinate 2,352 of JAATFM010000108.1, read as the reverse complement.
CTAGTTGTTGAAGTGCTTTGGAAAACGGGGAAACGGGACCGGCTGACGCGTGCGGATGATGGCCGATGTCGATGCGGTTTCCCTGTGAATGGGAAGCCGGCCATGGAATTCAAGGATCAAGCGATCAAGTGCATTGACTGCGGAAGCGAGTTCGTTTTTACTGCGGGCGAGCAGCTCTTCTTCCACGAGAAACAATTCACCAATGCGCCCAAGCGCTGCAAGCCCTGCAAGGCGAAGCGCGCCGCGGGCGGCATGAAGGTTCGCTCCGAGACGCGCACCGAGTGCTCGGCGTGCGGCACGGACACGACTGTGCCTTTCAAGCCGACGCAGGGCAGGCCCGTGCTCTGCCGGTCATGTTTTGAAAAGGCCCGAAGCGCCGCTATGTCCGCTTGACTCCCGAGCGCGGCTGCGCTCGCTTGAGTCGCGAAAAGGCCCGTAGCGGCTCTACTACGCCCTCCCGAGGGCGCGGTGGCCGATGTCGCGGCGGAAGTAGATGCCGTCAAAGCGAATCTCCCCCATCGCTTCGTAGGCCAGATCGAGCGCCTGCTGCAAGGTGTCGGCTGCGGCCGTGACGGCCAGCACGCGCCCGCCGCTGGTCACAATCCGCTCGTCTTTCAAGGCTGTTCCGGAGTGGAAAACCACCACGCCCGGAATCCGCGCCGCCGCGTCGAGTCCCGTGATCGGGAGGCCCGTCGGATACTTGCCCGGATAGCCCGCCGAGCTGGCAATCACCGTGGCCGAGGCTCCGGGAGTCCAGCGCAGGGCGGTTTCAGCAAGCTTGCCGTCAATGCAGGCTTCGAGTGCGTCGATGAGGTCGTTTTCGAGCCGCAGCAGAATCGCTTGCGTCTCCGGGTCGCCGAAGCGGACGTTGAACTCCAACACCTGCGGCCCGCGGGCGGTCATCATCAGCCCGATGTAAAGCACGCCCTGAAATGGCGTTTCTTCCTCCGCCATACCGCGCACCGTGGGCTCGGCGATGTGGCGCAGAATCCACTCGGTCATGTTGGCGTCGAGCAGCGAGTCGGTGGAATAAACGCCCATGCCGCCGGTGTTCGGTCCGGTGTCGCCTTCGCCGATGCGCTTATGATCTTGCGCAGGCACGAGCGGAACGACGTGCTTCCCGTCGCTGAGGCAGAGAAAGCTCAGCTCCTCGCCTTCGAGAAATTCCTCGATCACAACCTGGCTTGCCGGCTCGCCGAGCAGCGCTCCGGAAAACAGCCCCTCGGCGGCTTCGATGGCTGTCTGCCGCGATTCGCAGATCAGCACACCCTTGCCTGCGGCCAAGCCGTCGGCCTTGACGACAATCGGCGCGTGAAAACGCTCCACAGCCTCGCGCGCCTCGGCGGCGCTGACGCAAAGGGCGTAGCTCGCAGTCGGAATGTTATGCCGCTGTAGAAAGCGCTTGGCAAAGCCCTTGCTGGTCTCAAGCATCGCGGCCTCTTTCGTCGGCCCAAAGGCGCGAAAGCCGCGCGCCGCAAGCTCATCCACGATACCAAGCGAGAGCGGCAACTCCGGCCCGACAATGGTCAGCTCCGGCTTTTCCATCTCCACGAGTGCAATCATCGCGTCCAAATCCGACAAATTTACCGGAACGCAGCGGGCGATAGCCGCCATGCCGCCATTGCCGGGAGCGCAGACAAGCTCAGTAACGCGGGAACTGCGGCGTGCGGCCCAGGCAATCGCGTGCTCCCGCCCGCCGGCGCCAAGGATGAGAAGTTTCATCGGTCTATATTTCCCTTCACAAAGATTTATGGTCGGCAATGAAGCCGGGCCAAGTCAAACGAATCGCAGAAACCGGATGTCGGGTATCCCAGGTCCCTGCATTTGGGACCTGTGATACCGCTACCGCAAACTCACCAAAGAAGTGTCATCCTGAGCCCCACCCTCGGCGCGTTTTTGTTTTTGCGACTGGGGTGGGATAGCACTCCCTATCGTTTGGGCGCTGAAACCAGCACGACGATAAGATAGTTCTTGAGAACGCATGGCCGACCGCCGCATCCAGCCGTATCTAGAGCAGAAGCAAGCCGAAGCGCGCCGCGCCGCGCAGTTGCGCGCCTTCCGCCGCAATCAGGTCTTCGGCCTGCTCATCTTTGCGGCTGCGATTCTAGCCTGGTGGTACTTCCACGCCAACAAGTCGTGGATCTGGACGCCGGGATGGTGGCGTCCATGACTTCTGAGACTTCTGCCCCGCTCGCCGTCCTGCTGCTCGGCCCCACAGGCAGCGGCAAAACGGCGCTCTCGCTCCGGCTCGCCGAATTCTTCGGCGGCGAGATTGTCAGTTGCGATTCGGTAGCCGTATATCGCGGCATGGACCTCGGCTCCGCCAAGCCGACGCCGGAAGAACGCGCCGCT
>JAATFM010000083.1 GCA_015655195.1 Terriglobales bacterium | reverse complement strand
CGTTGAGAAACTGCAGGTTGGTCACCTCGACGTTGCCGCGCTAAACTGGCAACGCAGCTTCTACACGACGATACTGCTCTTCACTGATCTCCACTCATTCGCAATACCAGACAAAAATCAATTAGTGTTAACACGACCTAGAGGCTGTTATTAACTTTGGGCAAAGGTTTTAACGAGGTTAGCGAGCATGAGGATGGCGAAGGCCAGATAGTATAGGGCGGCCAATGTGGAGGCCAGCCGCTCGTAGTCTCTGGCCAAGCGGCGAAAACGCGCTGCCCAGGCGAAACTGCGCTCCACCACCCATCTTCGCGGCAACAGTACAAAGCCTCGCTTAGCCTCCGTATGCTTCACCACTTCCAACTGCATCCCGTGCTGTTCCGCAGCCGTGGCTGCATTTTCGCCCGTGTAGCCTTGGTCGACATAAGCCAACTCGACATGCTCACCGGTGATCTCTTGCACCGCCTCGGCCAGAGTTGCAACCTGCGCGCGATCCTGCTCGTCGGCCGCTGTGACGTGCAACGCCAGCAGGTGCCCCAGCGTGTCCACCGCAGCATGCACCTTCGCGCCTTTGCGCCGCTTGGCCCCGTCGTAACCAGCACGCGCCCCAGACTCCGGCGTCGACTGCAAGGTACGACTGTCGAGCACCACCGCAGTCGGCTGCCCCTTACGTCCGGCATACTCGCGCAACAGGATGCGCAGGTCTTCCACGATGGTCTCGAAACAACGGGCATCAATCCAGCGCCGCATCTGCTGGTAAACTACCGGCCACGGCGGCAAGTCATTGGGCAGCATCCGCCAGTGACAGCCTGTCTTGGCCATGTAGCGAAGGGCGTTGAACACCGTACGCAATGGATACTCCCGCTGACAGGCATCCTCGCGGCAAAGCGCCAAATACGGCGCCACAAATGCCCACTCCTCCTCGCTCACATCCGTCGGATACCCGCGCCGATCTCGATTCCCCATGACTCCATCGTCAGGGATCGAATCCGCGACAACCTATCCCCATGCAAACAAAAGGACAAAGTTAATAACAGCCTCTAGTCGCGTGCTTTTCTACGTCGAACACACCTACGCGGTTATTCGATGCACTGAAGGAAGAGCAACAGTTGGATCATATCGTCATTGGTTATCAACAAGATTGTGGGCTGGAATATATCGATCTAACTTCCGGCAAAATCTTCAAGAGCGCTTCTCAATCAGCTCAGCCGAAGAGCATAAGAAGTATTGATTTGATGGGAGCTGACAGCGCTCATGATTCTTCGGATGGAAAATGGATTGCGTCTTGTATTGGCAATCAAATATGTAAAGTTAGTGAGAAGGAAGACCCGGGAAAGCAATTTTCTGTGCGACGTGACAAGATATTGACGGCTCTGTCCTGGTCTTCAGATGACAAATTTATTTTCTGGGTCGAAAAGGCTCCTACATGGAGAATTCCTCCTCGCTGCTCATTGGAGGATGAATGGGACATCACTGTATACGATATTGCGACGGGCACGAAAGGTGTGCTTACAACGGTATGTGGTGGATTTCCCTATGGGAGTTTGCACTGGTATGAGTTGAGTCCCAAGTAACCCGAAATGGCGGGTGGCTGTAGATGGTCACGAGGTTGTTCCGATTTCGGATCGGCTGATGGGCGGCTTGTCGTTGAGGCTACCATGCGGTCTTTCGCGGTTGTAGTAATCGTTCCATGGTTGTAGATGCAGGTCTCTTTGGTCGGAGTCGGTCCAGTGTTTTGCGTAGGCCCATTCGCGCAGGGCGGTTTGTATAAAGCGTTCGGCCTTGCCATTGGTTTGCGGGGAGTACGGTCTGGTGCGCCGATGCCGGATGTCCAGCTCCTGATGCCCCAAAACCCATTTTCTGTACCAGTTTGCATTAGAGGTAGATTGGCAGTTGAGACCCTCGGGGGAACAGATGAGGAGGATCGACATGCCGAAGAAGGGACATACGGAAGAGCAGATCATAGCAGCGCTCAAGCAGTATGAGGCCGGCGAGAAGACAGCGGACATCTGCCGGAAGCTGGGCGTGAGCCAGGCGACGTTTTACCTGTGGAGGAAGCAGTATGCCGGACTGGGAGTACAGGAGCTGCGCGAGTTGCGATCGTTGCGGGAGGAGAACGGGCGCCTGAAACGGATTGTGGCGGCCCTGACATTGGATCGGCAAATTCTTCAGGAGATCGTCTCAAAAAAGCTGTAAAGCCTCGCTAACGGCGTCGGCTGGCGAGGTGGGCGCAAGAGACGTATCAGATCTCGGAGCGGCGGGCGGCGCGGGCTGTGGGGATTCCTTGGAGCACGATGCGCTACAACAGCCGCAAAGGCCTGCAGGAGGCGCTTCGCAGCCGATTGCGAGAGCTTGCGGCAACGCATGTGCGGTATGGGTATCGCCGCTTGACAGTACTGTTACGCAGGGAGGGATGGAAGGGGAACGCCAAGCGCATCTATCGGCTATACGACCAGGAGAACCTGAAGGTACGCAGCGTGGAGCGGAAGAAGATCGCCCGCCGGCAGCGGATTCCGCAGGGCGTGGTAGGCAGGCCGAATCAGTGCTGGTCGGCTGGTTTCGTCAGCGGCAAGCTCACGGATGGCCGCTCTTACCGCATCCTTATGGTCGTCGATCAATTCACGCGCGAGTGTATCGCGCTGGAGGCAGATCGTTCTCTGCATGGCAAGCATGTAGTAGAAGCGCTGATCCGCGCTATTGAGGAGCGCGGTGCGGCACCAAAGAGTATCATCGTGGACAACGGCAGCGAGTTTACAGGACGAGCGCTGGAAGCATGGTCAATTCAGCACGGTGTGCAACTATGCTTCATCCGCCCGGGGCGTCCGGTAGAGAACGGATTTATTGAGAGCTTCAACGGCCGGCTGCGCGACGAGTGCCTGAACGTGGAATGGTTCAACTCGCTTCACGACGCAAGAGAAACCTTGGCCCGCTGGCGCAATCACTACAACCAGCAGCGACCACACAGCGCGCTCGCGGATCGCACGCCGGCTTCCTTCGCGAGCAGCTATGCGGCAGCCGCGGAGCGCTTCGCTCCGATCCAGACCGATATGGCAAGCGCAGGGCCGGGTCAAGGGCGGCGTTCTTTGCTGGCGTAGCGAACCCTTGACCCGGCTCCTCGCTTGCCGGACAATCTTAGCTATCGGGGCGAAGCGCTTTTCAAAATCGCTCACAGTAAGAACTCTCTACTGAGTCTCTGGAGAGAGCTTCAAGCCCATGAATCAAGGTCCGGAGAGCCTTGACTGCCAAAATTTCTAGTTACGCTTGGTACGGAAATCCGGGGCGCTTCACTGCTGGATAATGCGTACTAACCTCGTGCGGATTTTGGGGGTAGGTCAAAGGCAGCGGCCTCTATCAGTACCGCGCCATCAAGGCGGAAGAGGCCGCGTCGTGAGCAACGGCAAACCGTGGGGCCTCACAAGCACACACAGCTTAGTCGCACAGCAAGCAGGCGTTCTGAGAAATGGAAAGGTTTCTTCTGGCGATGGCTCGTTGAGCAAATAGTCTATTTATAGAACGTCCTGGATCGTAAATTGATTTCATAGCGCAGACTCTGTGCAAGGCAGCAGGGTGTCAGATTATGACTTGAAGATTAGTTTGGCGAAAAGTAAGGATTGACCCTCCGGGCACGTTACCGTTAGGCTCGGGTACGAATAGAAGAATCCACCGACTGACATGACCAATCCGGAAAAGATTGTTGGCGTTAAAGACATTGCGAAGGCGCTCCATATATCGTTGGGCACGGTGGATCGTGCATTGCACGATCGTCCGGGCGTCAGCCCAAAAACGAGAGATCTGGTTCTTAAAACAGCCGAGCAGTTCGGGTATAAGCCAAATCTTGCGGCACAAGCACTGAAGCTCAACCGTCGGCTTTCGGTTGCGATAGTCCTGCCGAGACATATTTCCCACTTCTTTGACCCTTTGCGCGATGGAATTCGTACCACTGCTGCAGCGGCGGTCGGTGTCAATCTCGCCCTTGAATTTATCGAGTATCCGCGTTTGGGGAGTGGGGACCTGGAAGCCTTTCGGAAGGCGATTCAAGAGCATTATGACGGGATTATTTTTCTTCCCGGTGATGTACGGAAGTATGAACCATTGGCCCGGAAGGCGGCTCAGGATGGCATTGCACTGATGTGCGTCGGAAGTGATGCACCGAACACGGGACGAATCGGCGCCGTGTCGGTGCATGCGTCGGTCAGTGGGGCGATTGCCGCGGACCTGCTCTCGCAAAACCTGACTTCCCGGTCTGAGGTTGCCATCTTTACCGGAGAACTATCCACTCTTGACCATGGGGAGAAGCTGCGTGGCTTCGCCGCGGCACTGGCGATGATTGCACCACACCTGACCTTGCGTCCTGCGCTTGAGAGTCATGAGCGTCCGCGAGAAGCCTATCGGCAGGCTTTTGAGGTGATGCAGACAAAGAATCGTCCCAATGGCATCTACATCAGTACCGCGAACAGCATGCCGGTACTCAAGGCGTTGGAAGAACTCGGCTTGCTGGGGAAGATAAAGGTGGTCGCTACCGATCTCTTCCGGGAACTGGTGCCTCTGATCGAAACCGGCAAAGTACTGGCCACGCTGCACCAGCGCCCCTTTACTCAGGGGAGGGTCGCTCTGGAGAACCTGCTCATTTATCTGCTGCGTGACCAGAAACCACAGCCGATTGTTCAACTCGCGCCGCATGTCATCTTTCGAACGAACCTGTGCCTCTTCGAGAACCAGATAGGACAATCTACCGGGGAGGAGATCGAAGCAGACTTTTGCTGAAATTCGGCATTTGCCCATAGCATGTGCGAATTTCATCTTCCGTTCCTTATGGAGTGCTCGGCTTGAAATGTGCCAGTGGAGAAGAGAGGCACTGGGCAAACGGCCGGTACACGGACGATCAGATAACCTGGAGCGCAACGGTCAACGGAGTTACCGCGACGAATACGATTGCCGGTCAGCAGACTTTGAGTATGCCGGCCAATGCCTCGGGCCGTATGTATTTCTACCTCGGCAATGTGGGGAAACCCCAGCGCGTTCTAGTCAGACGGAGCCCACGGATCACTACGCGAAGTTCTGGCGCGCCAATGCCATCAATGGCGCTCAGTATGCATTCCCATACGATGATGCGGGTGGATATTCCAGCGATGTTTTGTGCGATAATCCCAACACATTGCTCGTTTCGTATTCGCCCAAATGATCTGGGAAGACACGCTCTAATTGTTTGTCGCGTAATGCCACAAGGAGAAGAATCATGAGCTGTCAGCACTAGCGATGCTCATGATTCTTCTCCTTGTGGAAGGCCATTGTTCGTGGTTAGAAGTTGGGGTCGAAGTTGAAGTAGATGGGGTTCGATAGGCCAACCCTGTTGCCGTTCAATGCTGTCGATCCGGGAACCTGCGGATAGGCTGTCGGCGGACCTTCCACCTCTACGCGGTAGTAGGTGCGCCCAACTATGTTCGGTGTGTCAGTGAATTCAACCATGGTCGTCTTGCCGCCGGTTGCCTGTAGCGTGTTGAACGGATTGCCGTCCTTCACGATGTGAATGGTATAGGCGGCTCCGGCAACCGTATTGCCGGTGAGTTGAACGCGGAACGTTACAGCCTTGCCCGTGGGCTTGGTATTGTCGCCCATCATCATGTCCATCTTGCCGTCCTGATCCAGGTCGGCATAGAACTCAACGCGGGGCGCGTAGGGATTGGCGCTGACGGCGACGCGGCCATTGGTCAGGGCATCCACCACGGACTGCAACGTGCGCTTCTTCGCAAAGACCCAGGTGGTGGGTGTGCCCACGTAATTGGCCTGACGCTGAGACGTGTTCTTGCCGGCCAGCTCAGGCGAGTCAGGAATGCCGTGGTGCGAGTCGCTGCCGCCTCTGCCTGTCAGCTTGCGGCCAGAGGAGAGCATGTCATCCCAGATCATGATGGCATTGGCATTCTTCGACCAATATGCGGAGTTCCAGACTTCGATGGAGTCGACCATATCGTATGAGAATCCGAAGTGATCCTTGCCGCTGGGATGATTGGCCGAGAGGTGAATACCCAGCTCCTTCTTGACGGCTCCCACCACAATGTCGCGCTGATCGCGAACATCATAGAGACGCTGATGATCGTAGGGCCTGGCCGAGAAGGCATTGCCGTGGCCGCGCGTCGTTGTCCACTCCGCGCCATAGAGAAGCAGAACGGAGTCCGATTTGAACTCGGGATCGGTCCAGGTGTTATGCGCGACATCGCCCTGCACATGATTGTCGTGATCGGTGATGCAGATATAGTCCATGCCTACGGACTCGGCGAAGTGGATGATCTTGGCTTCGGAGTTGTTGCTTGAGTCCTTGCTGTGGCGGGAGTGAAGATGCAGATCGCCCTTGAGCCAGACACCGTCGGTGAGGCTGGCGATGGGAGGCAGAGGACCAAGCTCGGTGGGAGCCCATGGGTTGCTGTGGGTTGATTGCGCACGAGCCGGGTTGCCGATGCAACCCATCAGAATCAAACCTGCCGCTAAAACACGAAGACGCATATTTTGTTCCTTTCTCATCTTGCCGAATACAAAGCTCAGTTCTGCAATGCTTCCTTACTGAGGCAAAGAATTGTTCGCTGAATAGCCGCGGGCCGGAGGCACGAGCCCCGCAGATTTGTTGCGGAGATTTTGCGGATGGAGTGGGACTAATCGTCATCCTTTGCGGGCATGTCGCCAGCATCAATGAGAGGACGGAAGCGATGCACGGGGGATGGCATGGGTGAATCCGCGCCCTTGATGCTCTTCCAGATGATCTCGTTCAATGCGTGCATGGGAGCGCGGTCTACATCGGTGAAGTCCATCTTCCGGCTTTCTTCCGATCCATAGTCTCCGTTTTTGTTTTTAGCGTTTACATCAATCTTCGGCTGGATAACGTCGAAGGGAGTCAGCTTCGCTTCTGTGCCGAAAGACGCGTACATCGGCATTGCCGCCGCATCGTATTGGCTCATGGGCGGCATTCCGAGCAGCAACTCAATGGATCGCACCATGGAGCTTGTGGAGTACAACGTGCTGTCCACAACGCCACGCTTTACGTAGGGACTCAGTACCAGTCCTACGGTGCGTCGCGCATCGACGTGGTCGGGGCCATCCTGCCCGTCATCTTCAATGATGAAGATGGCGGTATTCGGCCAGTAGCGGCTGTGGCTGACGGCATCGACGAGCTGCCCTATCGCGTAGTCGTTGCTTGCTACCATGGCCTGCGGCGTATATGAATCGGGAGCGGTGCCGCGTGTGTGATCCTCGGGCATACTCATCACGACGAAGTTCGGGAAGCGCTTATTCGGGTCGGTGCTGTCGTAGTTCTTTTCGTACTCCTTGAACTCTTTCAGAAAGACAGCCACATTGGCGGTGTCGCGTTGACGCGATCCGAGATAGTCGGCAGCAACGTGGCCCACCAGTCCGCCGGAGCCGGGAGCGGCATCCATCGTGGTGCCAGTGCTGGCGCGGGAGGCGTACTCACCGTAGGAGCGGTAAGTGAGACCTTTGCGCGCGGCCAGATCCCACAGGTGACCTGCCGAAGGAACATAAGCCCGTGTGCGCTCCGCATCACTGCGGCCTGCATAGGTCGGCGGCCAATAGCGCTCGTTGAAGTCCGTTGCATAGGCGGAGTCGGACCACGAGTGACCATCCACGCTGACTTCACCATCGCAGTAAAGGTTATCGAGAACCACGTACTGCTTTGCCAGCGCGTGCTGATTGGGAGTTACATCCTCACCGAAGATGGTCAGGCGGGAATCGCCGTTGGCGCCCTTGATGTCGCCGAAGACCTGGTCGTAGGTGCGGTTTTCCTTGATGATGTAGATCACGTGCTGGATGGGTGTTTCAACGCCAACCTCACGCGGCAGAATCGTTGGCTCTTTTGGCGGACGCGCTTCTGACAGCAATGAATCGTTGTAGGGCGTATTCTCGATGACCTGATGCGTCCACCTGGGCAGGCTCTGCCGCAGGTTTGCTACCGGCAAGACCTCGATGCTGCTCTTCTGGAGAGTCTTGACGGTTTCATCGCCGTACCACCTCGAAGCAAGCGGGCTACCTACGCTCTTGAGATCCGGGTGGCCTTCTTCGCCTTTGCTGTTACCGATGAAGAGCGTGTTGTTGTCTTCCGCCAGCGCCAGCGCCGAGGGATACCAGCCGGTGGGGATGAAGCCGATCACGGCACTGTGGCCGCGCACGGCGATGCGGATCACCGCGATGGAGTCGTTATCGGCGTTTGCCACATAGAGAAGCTTGCGCTTGTTATCAATCTCGATGGCATCCGGCGTTGAGCCTTCCGGCGCGAGCGGCGTCAGCGTTGTGGAGATGCGCTCTACAACTTCCAGCGTGTTGGCATCGATGACGTGAATCGTGTTGTCGTTCGAACAGGAGACAAACAGGCGGCCATCCGTGGCCAGCTTCATGTCATTCGGGTTCATGCCCACGTGCAGCGTGCGGATCACCTTGTTGGCGGCGGTGTCGATGACGCTTACGCTCTCGCTCGCCCAGTTCGAGACAAACAAGCGGCGACCGTCTTTGCTCAGCACGGTTGCATAGGGATTGATCTCGACGGGAATTCTGGTGACGATCTGCCGCGTCCTGGCATCGAAGACGACGACGTTGCTTGGGCCGAGTCCGGTGCCGCGATTGGCGGCGTACAGCAGATGTTTGCCGGGGAGATAAGCCACTCCTGACCACCATACCTTTTTGGCATCAATCGTTTCCACGAGGCTGCCGGTGGGTGTTTCACTTAGGCGACCATCTTTATAAGTGAATTCATAGATGGGGGCCATGCTGCTGGCGATCTTCTTGGCGCCCGTGGCATTGCCGCCTGAAACATACAGGGTGTGACCGTCATAGGACCACGCGAGTCCAAGCCACGTTGTCTTCAGCGGAATCTGCTGGACAAGCTTGTGCGTCTTCACGTCGATAACATCGATGCCATGCGGCTGATAGCCGGAGTGAGTTGCGACGATGATCTTTCCATCCGGGGAGATCACGGTGTTCAGCACCATATCTTCGATCGTCGCAATGGCTTTTCCAGCCGGGGTGATGCGCCATCCATTCGGCAGATCGAAGCCGCCCTGGATGTACTTGGGATTCTGTTGTGTTGCTTCGCCGATGGTGCGTGCCGGAGCCTGTGCCGCGGGCGCGGACGGCGCCTGACTCATGCCGCTCAGGGAAAGACCGGCAAACAACAGAACAACTGCCAAACGTGGATTCATAACCATAGATGCCAGCCTCTGGATGGGCTTTCGAGATGTCGATCCAATGCTGGGGTCTTCGACATTCGAGATGGGACGTGCCTGGTTGTGTCCGTCTGCCAGCGTTTTTACATCGCTGGCAGACGGACTCCTGTTGCCGAGTTCGCTAGAAGTTAAACTTGGCGGCGAATTCGATGGTGCGGCTTTCGTTGGTGCTGACCGTCGACGAGATGATGCCGAAGGAGGCAGGGTTGCTGATTGCCGAGCTGGGAACGCTGAAGTTGGGATGGTTGGCAACGTTGAAGACCTCGCCGCGCAACTGCACCTTGTAGCGTTCGCCAATGGTTGTGTTCTTCTCCAGATTCATGTCCCAGTTCTGGTAGTGCGGTCCGCGGAGCATGTTGTAGCCGGAGTTGCCGAAGGTGTAAGGAGCTGGAGCGGCGAACGCCGCCGGGTTGAACCACTCGGCATTCGTCTTGTGCCTGGGATAAAGAGGCACACCCATGACACGGTCTGCGCGTCCGCTGGCGCCGTACACCTGGCTGCCGGGAGCGGTGTAAGTGACGGAAAACGGCTGGCCGGTCTGGAACGAGCTGATGCCGGCAATCTGCCATCCGCTGATGAGTTTGTTCGTGAGGCCGTTGGCTTTACTGAAGAGCAGCTTGTTCCGACCGAACGGAAGCTCGTAGGCATAGCTGACTTCGAGGGTCTGCGGCGTGATGCTGGAGATGTTGCCGTAGGAATCGCCGATCGTCGTCGGGTTCTGGTGATTTTCAACGCCCAGGACGCGAATCCATTGGTATTCGGCATTGACCATGAAGCCGTGGCTGTACTGCTTGTGCACACCCACCTGCAACGAGTTGCCAGTGGTGTGGTAAATCGGATCGAACGAGTTGGCAATGCTGGCGAAGGGCTGGTAGGGACGACGGGACTGCTCAGTCGTCGATCCGGGCGCAGCGTAGTTAAGGTCGGGCTCGGTGTTGCCGGGGCCGCCGTGGTTGTTCTGATGAATCGTGCGCTGACCAACGTAACCGACGCGAAGGGCAACTTCTCCGGGCAACTGCTGTTCGATGGCGAGATTGTACTGCTCGGTGTACGGGGTGATGGTCTTGTGCTGCGCAATCGTCGAGGGGTTGGCAGGCACAGAGGGCGTTACTGAGAACGGCGCGTCCATCGTAAGGGTCGGCGTGGCGCTGTTCGTGTAGCTGACGCTGTTGACGAACGGCAGGTTGCTGAAACCGCCATCGACATAGGAAGAAGGCAGCAGGTTGTAATACTGGCCAACCGCGCCATGGATAACCGTCTTGGGGCGGAGCTGGTAGGCAAAGCCGAAACGAGGCGCAATGTCTGTTTTGGGCTGGCCGAGATAGGCGAACATGCTGCTAGGCAAGCCTACGGAAGGCGCAAGAACCGTGTCCTGCGTGTAGAGAGGATTGGTGACGGACGGATACGCATCGCCGAAGACAACAACCTTGCCGACGCTGGGCACAAAAAGTGACTCGGTGCCATACGGGTTGTCGTGGAAGATCTGGAGATCGTAGCGAATGCCGTAGTTGATGGTGAGGTTCGGAAGCGGCTTCCAGTCATCCTGCGCATAGCCGGCGTACTGGCTGGAGTTGAAGCGCACGATATAGTCGTGCGGCGTTGCGTTGGAGGTTGTGTTCGGAAGGCCGAGAAGGAAGTCGGCATAGGCGATGCCCGAGTAACGGCCGGTGAAGTTGAAACCACCGTGCGAGGTCGAGCTGTCCTGCCAGGAATCGTTGAAGAGATAGGAAGCGCCCGCCTTGATGGTGTGCTTGGGCAGGATCTTGGTAACGGCGGTGTTGCCTTGGTAGGTCTGCTCGAAGTTCTTCGAGCCTGCTTCGGTGATGCTGGTGATGTTGGTGATGGAGAGCGTTGGCGCGCCTTCCAGCAACTGCGGACCAAGTCCCGGAATGATTGCCGAGAAATCGGTCTTGTAGTTCTGCGCGTCGCGGTAGAGCGGGAGGTGGAGATAAGAAACATAGCTGTCGAGCAACAGGGTGGGCGAGAAGGTGTGCGTCCAACCGGCAACGAAGATGTCGTTGTGCTCGCCGTCGCGTGCCACGCCGCCGGCCAGGCTGGAAGTGCCTACGTCGGCGAACGGGCCGTAGAAGGCGCGAAGCCAGGTGCCGCGAATCTGGTCCTGGTCGCTGATTTTGTGGTCAACGCGGAGATTGAAGCGCGAGACCTCCGTGGTATGCGGAATAAGCTCAAAGGTGTTAACGCCGGTGGTTTGCGTTGTGGACTTCGGGAAGAGCAGGTTCTGGAGCTGAACATCAACCTGGTTGAGAGGCACGTCGATTTCATTGTTCGGGAAGGGCAGTCCGGTGGCGGGATTGAGGATGACCGTGTTCGGCGCGGAAGCGGTCGCGCAGCTACCACCTGCCAGGAAGCAGCTAAAGTCGCCAGCGCGCTCGGCGTCGGTCGGCTGGGTGCTGTTGACTGATGCGGACTGCGTGAGATGGAAGCCTTCATAGCTGGCAAAGAAGAAGCTGCGGTCCTTGCCGTTGTAGAGATGCGGGATCAGGATCGGGCCGCTGAGGTTGCCGCTGTATTCGTTTCGCTGATAGGGAGCGCGGGCGGGCGCGGCATCGTGGGAGCCGAAGAAATATTGCTTGGCAGAGGTGCCGCGGCTGCGGTTGAACTCAAGCGCTTCGCCGTGGAACGCATTGCCGCCGCTGGCGCTTACCACGATGACTTGATTGGGCTGGGTAAATTCAGCGGGAGCGCCCTGGGTAATGACCTTGAACTCGGCAAGGGCGTCGAGCGGCGGAACTTCGCCTTCACCGCGCTGCAATTCCACTTCCTGGTTGATAACACCGTCGAAGGTGAAACCGGCATCGCCGTAGGAGTTGCGCTGGTTGGTGCCGAAGGCCAGAGTCACACCGCGCACAGGAACCTGATCCTGCGCGGCAACGTCCTGAACGCCGGGCACGAGGTTGATGAGGCCGAGGATGCTGACGTGGCCGTTCAGCGGCGTGTTCTGAATAGTGGAGCTATCCACCACCAGGCCGACGGATGAGGTCTCGGTCTGGATGACGGGAGCGTCGGCCGTAACGCTGACGGTCTGCTGCGCCGAGCCGACGGCGAGTTTGGCATCGACTTCCACGACCTGATCGATCTCGATGGTCAGCGCCTTTTGCTGAAAGCGTTCAAAGCCTTCTTTCTCGATGGTGATGCTGTAGCTTCCCGGAGCAAGTTGCGTAACGGCATACGAACCGACACTGGAAGTTGTAACGGTGCGGATTCCATTCGTCGCAATCTGCCGGATGGTGACGGTTGCGCCCGCAATCGCAGCTCCGCTCGAATCTGTTACGGTTCCATTAATCGAGCCTGTGATTCCCTGGCCGAATGAAGTTTGCGCGCTTAGGATCGCGAGCACAAATGCCAGACCGGCAATGAGCCGCGAACGCCTGATGGATCTCATCAGACCTGCCTTGCCTATCTGCAATGCAGTACACGGCATCCCCTTTAACAAGGTTTTCATATTCTCCATTTCCCTTCCTGTCGATCCGGACGCACAAAAGGCATGTCTGTGTGTGGTCCGGTTGCCTTGAGTATTGGTCGTCCGCGCAATCTCCGGTAGGGGTCTTCTTTGTGCTCAAATGCGTGACCACGTTGCGATGTATCTATCTCTCACTAAACTCAAGGGGGCTGACGCTTCTGTTTCCCACGTGAACACGGGTGTACGAGCGCAGCCAGCCCCCTCCGATTTACAAGGCGTTCATAAAAGAGCCCTAAACTCTAACCATCGCCATAGACTCGGATCCATTAAAAGAAGAGAGAGTACACGCCGTACCATGCAGATTCTAGAGCCATCGCCGAAAGTTGCTACGGGCTTTGCGCCACAGTTGCCCGATTTCGCGAGCGCAGGCTTCCAGCTCAATGCGGAGGATCCACGGTGGCAACTTGCATTGCGCATTGCCGCAAGTGGGACGCTGGGACGCTCTCAACTACTCTCCGATTTTCTGCTGTACATTGTGGATCGTTCGATTCATGGCCGCACGGATCAGATTACAGAGCAACAGATTGGTGTCATCGTCTTTGGCAGGACGGAAGATTACGACTCGAACGAGGACAATATAGTCCGCAGTTATGCGCGAAAGCTGCGCAAGCGGATAGAGGAATACTTTGCAACAGAGGGAAGCAAGGAGACGCTGCGGTTGGAGATTCCGCGCGGCGGATATGCGCCCATCTTCTCTGAGCACATTCCGGAACACACTCCTGAGCACGCGCCGGTTCTGCCTACACCAGTTCTGCCTACACCGGAGCAGCCGATTGTCATTGCCGAGAAAGCAATAGCGCCTCAGGAACTCAGCACGAGTGCGATAATACCGCCGCATGTAGCAGAATTGTCTTCTACGACTGCCTTGAACCCGTGGACAAGAATTACGGGCAAGCTCAGTCCCGGGCTGCTTGCCGCACTGTTGCTGGGCGCCTTTCTGGGGTCTGCCGGTACGCTGCTGCGGAACTCGCGGCTGGTGGTTCCTCGCGCGGAAGCGTTGTCGCATACGCTTTGGAAACAGGTCTTCAGCAGTAGCAACGATACGTTTATTGTTCCTTCCGATGATGGGCTGATCGTTATGCAGCATCATATTGCCCGCCCGGTGCCGCTTACCGCATACGTGAATGGAACCTATAAGACCGCGATACAAACAGACAGCGCGCCCGGTGTGACGGAGATTGCGAGACTGGGCAATCGCCGCTTTACCAGCGTGGTCGATCTGGATTTTGCCGCGCATCTGGCGCAGTTGAAAGAAGTGGTTCCAGCGCGAATGATGATTCGCTATGCGCGGGATCTGCGTATGGACGACCTGCGTACCGGCAATGCCATTCTGATTGGCTCCGATGAGTCAGACCCATGGATTGAGCTTTTTCGACCGCAGTTACACTTCTCGTTCCGGTTCGAGCCCGATCCGGATAAACCATCGGGATTTGCCAACCTGTATCCGCGAACCGGCGAAGCCACGCTTTACACCACCAAGGGGCAGGAAGAGCAGACGTACGGAATTATCGCCTACGTGCCGAACCTGACGAACAGCGGACACGTGCTGATTATTGCCGGACTGAATACTGCGGGAACGCAGGCGGCAGCTACGTTTCTGCTGGACCCTGCATTGATGATGCCAACCCTGCAAAAAGCGAGAACGGCGAATGGAGATTTGCAGCCGTTTGAGTTGCTTGTAGGAGCTGGCAACGTGGCCACCAACGCATCCACGCCACACATTATTCTGGAGCGGATCGGGCTTCCTCCGGGGCAGTCTCAAGGACACTGAGAGAGCCTGAGGCCGTGGAAGAATAGCGCACACAGGATAGCTCTTCGTCCGCAGCCTGAAATGTTTGTGGAGCCCTGGAAGGATTTCGCTTTGGCTGCTGCTGAGGCTGTTGATACGGATCCTGCCCAATGAGGAAGCTCTCGAAGGACTCCGTTTCCTCCTTGATATTTAAGTTTCCCCTTTTAGCAGCCTTTTGCGCACCTCAGCAGCCTGTTGAGCGGCTTCGCTGATTCACAGGCAAAATTGGAGTCCTTTGCTGGTGCGCTTAAAAAGATAAATCCCCAGTCCGGCAAGTGTGGAAAAAACCGTCAAGAGGAACTACAGCGACCCCAATTCATGGAATTTCTTATAGTGCCGATTAAGTTATTATTCGGAGGATATTTTGAAATGTATCTATCGATTGGGAGAAAATTACTGTTCTCCTTTGGACTGGTAGGACTGCTGATTGCGGTAGCGGCCACTATTGCCTGGTGGTCGCAGGTCCGGGCGCAGGCTACTCAGAACGAAATCACCCAGACCTATGCACTGCTGAACGACATTGAGCATCTGAATTCCAACATGAATCGCGCCACGGCTCTGCAGCGCACATATCTTGTTTCCGGCGACGCCAAGGATATTGCTCCGCTTACCGATCTCAGAGCCAACGCCAAAACTGTGCTGGCAAGGCTCACCGATGCCATAAAGGATGATCCGGACCAGATCGCCCGCCTCGGTCAATTCAAAAGTTTCTTGCAGCAGCGCAGCAAACTCGTCGATCAGTTATTTGCACTCCGTCGCAATCAAGGCTTTGACGCGGCCAAGTCCTTTTTTGACTCCGGCGATGATAGCCGCCTGTTTGGAGCGATGCAGTCTGAATTGGACGAAATCAAATCCGATGCAGCGCGCAAACTCGCCGGCCAACTGGCCTCGGAAGAGAGCGTCCGTCGCCGGGTTGTCTGGACGGAATCCCTGGCCATTCTTGCCACTCTTGCCGTGCTTACCGGTATTGGATTTGTGCTCACAAAGTCCATTCAGGAAAATGTTCAGATCGCCATTCGCCTGGTTACTGAAATCGCCAGCAAAGACCTTTCGGGGCCTGACGGAGAACCCGCCAGCCAGGACGAACTGGCCGGAGCCATTCTGGCTATCAACGACATGAAGCACTCCATGGCTGGAGCTTTAAGCGATGTTTCCAGCTCATCGGCGCAGGTTGCTGCCGCAGGCGCTGAAATCCAGGCCACCGCACAGGAAATTGCCAATTCGACACACACGCAGGAGGACAACATTGCCCGCTTCGCTTCCTCCATTGAGGAGATGAACGCGACAGTTCAGGAAATGGCGAAGCACGCGGAACAGGCTGCGAAGGCTGCCACCGTCGCCGTATCCAGTGCAATGGACGGCAGCGAGGAGGTTGATCTGAGCCGGCAGGCAATGGATCGCATCCACGCTTCGGTCACCGCCGCATCTTCTAACATCACCACGCTCGGCGTCGAAATCCAGAGTATCGGCGAGGTTGTGCGCATCATTCAGGAGATTGCCGGGCAAACCAACCTGCTTGCCTTGAACGCGGCCATTGAAGCGGCACGTGCCGGAGAACAAGGCAAGGGATTCGCTGTTGTCGCGCAGGAAGTGCGCGTCCTGGCCGAGCGTACTACAAAGTTCACTGGAGAAATTGCCGCCAAAGTTGAGTCAGTCCAAGACGGTGCACGCCGCGCGGTGGAATCCATGCAGCACGGCGGAACGATGGTCGAAGACGGCGTGCGTCAGTTCAGCCAGGTCAGTTCTTCCTTGACGGACATTGTCCAGAACGTCGGTGCGGTCCAGCAGGATATTGCGATGATGGCCACGGCCACCTCCGAACAGGCCTCTGCAACGCAAGAACTCACGGCCAACATTCACGACATCACAAACCAGGTAAACCGGACTGCTTTAGAAACTGCTCAGACCGCCGGAGCCTGCACGGAACTGGCCAAGTTATCAGCAGGCATGGAGCAAATCGTCGCAGGTTTTGAGCTGCCGGTAACTCGGACTGAAACTCGTGAACAAAACCAAAACCGGGATGGTGTGAATCAGGGCCGGCGTGCCGGAAACCGGAATCTTCCGCTCTCGCTTAGCTCCGGACGGGGCATCGGCTCCTCGGCAACGCTTTCCTGAACTAGCAGTTGCACTCTTACCACCAGTCGTTCGCTCACCCACGCTCCAGCTCTTTCGCCTGCCTTCGCTCGGACTGGTTCCGGTTTGTTTTTTCCCGGAATCGGAATCAGCGTGTGGATAGGACAAAAAATATTTGTAAATATTATTGCAAGTATTTTTCGAGGGGAGTATAAATTCTCGCAGCTTTGCAGCTCCACTTTTGGGACGTGCCAAAAGTCCCGAGTTTCGGGCCTTTTTGGTCCGCGCCGGCTTTGCCTGCGCAAAGGAGAAAGTATGTCTTACTCACGATCATGTACCTGTGCATTTTTGGCTGTGATGGCTATCTCCACTTCTGGAGGACAAGAAACCCAGACACAGCAAATTCCAACGACGCAGGTTGCCAAGTATGCTGCTCCGGCAGCAGTACCAGCCAAAACCGAATCGACAGGAAATCCTCCCGCTCCGCCAGCCAAGACCGGATCGGCGGAAAGTTCCTCCAACTCTGAGAGCCCGTTGACCTTCCACGGAATTACGCTTTTCGGCGTGATTGACGTCGGTCTAATCTCGGAATCCGATGGAAGACCCTATAACTCGAACTTCGGGACCGGATTTGAAACCATCATTGCGCCCAATGGCAACGAGCAGGTCACGCACTACGCAGACAACGGCCTGACCCAATCGATTATTGGCCTTCGAGGGGACGTGCCGCTGGGAAGGGACGTTTCTCTCATCTTCGATTTCGAACCCGGCTTCGATCCCATATCGATGCGCTTTACGAATGTTGAACAGGCCATGGTCGAAAACAACGGCATCGCCAAGCCGAACCAGACGGCGAATACGGATGGGCCACGGGCAGGCCGAATCGATAATGGCAAGGCTTATTTCGGCTTCCAGCTCAAGGATCGCGGCACGATAACCTTCGGCCGGCAATCCAGCCTGCTCGGCGACGACGTCATGAAATATGATCCGGTCGCTTCCTCGTATGCCTTTTCGCTGATCAGCTATATTCCGAGCGTGGGCGGCGGCGGCGACGTCCAGGACGTCTTTCTTGACCAGTCTCTTAAATATGCGGTCCAGATTAAACACTACCGGCTCGGGCTGCTCACGCAGCTTAAGGGATACAACCCCGTTTTCAGTCCGGACCATGTTTACGGAAGCACCAAGCAGTTGAATCTGGGGTGGGATCACCGTCGCTTTTCCGCGGATGCCGCCTATAGCAAGCGGTATGACGGGATCTTTGCGGGAACGCTAACCGCAGCCCAGATGACCACTTTGCCTGCAAATTCCCTGGCCGGGACGATCTCCGATAACGAAGCATATACGGTGATGGGCAAATATCTCGCAGGACACAGCACTATCTATGGCGGTTATGGCCATATCCGGTATGCAAACCCCCATGTTTTGCTGGCGGCTCCTATTACCGAGATAGGAGGCTACAAACTCAGCGTTCTCACGCAGAATGCCTACAACGTCAACAAGATATTGAATGTATATTGGACCGGCTGGAAGAGACCGATCACTCCAAAAATTGACCTTACCGGAGCCTACTACGGCTGGAGACAGAACAGCTATTCCGGCAACGGATGCAAGGACAATAGCAGCCCGAAATGCAGCGGCAATATGAACGTGGTGTCGGGCGTCGGCACCTACAAATTCAACCGAAGCATCCTTGGCTATGCAGGTTTTGAGTGGTCCTACGTCATGAATGGTTCCTCATACACCTATCTGGCGGATCACAACATCCTGACCATGGTGGGCGCGCAATACCGGTTCTAACCACGCCGGTCGAAATGAGCCAGTTCCGCTTGTTGAGCTGGATTCTCCTCAAATAGAGTGAGCCGTCGGTTGAAGTGTTGGCAGACGGCTCACTCTATTGCCCAGCGATAGACCTCACCGACGAAGCTCCACTCGCGAATTCACGTTAATGCCAAAGAACCACCTTCCCGGATTGCTGCCCGCAATTGCCGTTGCCGAAAAATGGTTCTTGATCAGAAGCCCGCTCCTTAGAGCGGGCTATAAATCTATAAAAATAATTTGAATTATTATTGCAATTATTTTTACGCGGTGCTATAAGTGGAACTGCCAATCCAGGAACGGCCAATACCCGCTCAGGAGCCTGTGAATTCAATGGTTCCAGCAAATTCTCCTGCGAGGAGCGCATCGTGGCGCTAACATCCGACGAAATCGAACAATTCAGAAAATTCCCGACCGGTAATGTCTGCGATGCCAATGGCAAAGCGGGCAACATGGATTCGGGCATTAAGCCCATTGGCATCCACAGCAAGCTCGTGGGGCCGGCTGTAACTGTACGCGCTTTTCCGGGCGACAATCTGCTCTATTTCAAGGCAATCGAAGAGGCTACTCCCGGATCGGTCCTGGTCATCGACGGCCGCGGCTACATCTCCGCCGGCGCCATGGGCGACATGATGGTCACAGCCTGCATCGCCAAGGGCATCGCCGGTGTGGTGCTTGACGGAGCCTGCCGGGATGCCAACGACATTGAAGAATCGGGGTTTCCGTTCTTTACGCGCGGGCTCAACCCCGGCGGCACGGTCAAAGAGAGCGTAGGTCCCCTCAATACCACCATTCAGTGCGGCGGCGTAGTGGTTTGCCCTGGAGACCTCATTGTGGGAGACCGGGATGGGGTTGTCGTGGTTTCTCAGGCCAATGCCCATGACGTTCTGGCCCGCGCACAGGCCATTTTCGACAAAGAAATCAAAATTCGCGAACTGCTCAAGCAGGGCAAATCGCCGATTGAAATCTATGGCTTTGACACCCTGCTCAAGGAAAAAGGAGACCGGAAATGATTGTCCTTGATTCTGCCATCCTCAATGGCTTCAAGAAACTGGATACGACTTGTGTTTCCGACGCTCTCGACAAGTTAGGCATCGCGGGGGGGCTGTTGGGAATCCGGCCGGTTGTCGACGGTGTCAGCTTTTGCGGCCAGGCTTTTACCGTGAGCTACGTTCCTTGCGGCGTTGAAAAGGGAACCGTTGGCGACTTTCTCGATGACGTTGCCCCCGGTCAGGTGGTTGTTCTGGACAACCATGGACGCGTCGATTGCACGGTATGGGGCGACCTGATGACTATCAGCGCTACTCGCCGCGGCATTGCAGGTACTGTGATCGACGGCGTATGCCGCGATGTTCCGGGCATCCGAAAGTATAAGTATCCGATCTTCACCCGGGGGTGCTACATGGTCACCGGCAAGGACCGCGTACAGTGCGATCGCACCAATGTTCCCGTTGCCATGGCCGGTGTATACGTAAGCCCCGGGGATTTGGTGATGGGCGATGACAGCGGCGCGCTCGTCATCCCCGCAGAAAAGGCAGAACAGGTCTACGAGGTCGCGAAAGCGATCGCCGGGCAGGAAGCAATCATCGAGAAAGAACTCCACCAGGGCGCTTCACTACGGGACGCCCGTGCAACGGTCCACTATCACCAACTTCAAACGCGTGCCGGCCTGCGCTCATAGAGCGCGCCGCCCGGCAAACGGAGATGGAATGTAGAGGAAAGCGAGAAACAACTATGCCGAGTGCTTCAGCAATTTCTGAAACCGATGTCGCCGTTCCGCAGGAACAGCCAGCCGCCCCGCAGGAACAATCCACTGTTCCGCCAGTCGCTCCGCAGGAACAGGCAAGCGATGAATTCGATATTGGCGTGAATGGACGACTGCCTTTCCTTCAGTCCGTGGCCCTGGGCCTCCAGAATATCTTCGGCATGGCGGGAATGTTTGTCTTCCCGGGACTGCTGGGGCGTGCCTTCCATCTTCCCATTGACCAGATGGCTTATCTCTACGCCGTAACCTTCCTTGTGTGCGGCGTCATCACGGTGTTTCAGTCGGTGTTCCTGCTTCGTTTGCCCATTGTGCAGGGGCCTTATGCCGGCAGTTTTGCGGCGCTGCTTTCGATCGGCATGATCAAGGGTGGCAGTCTCGGCGCGGCCTACGGGTCGTTTTGCATCGCATCTCTCATCTGGTGCCTGCTGTCGATTCCCATTCACCACGTTAGCCTCGTCAGCTTTTTTACACGCTACTTCCGTTCGCCATTGATCTCCGGGGGCATCATCATCCTCGTTGTTATCCAGATGTCGAGCGTTTCTCTGCCAAACTGGATCGGCAATCGCGCGACTCCCGGTTTTCCGCTGATCAGTTTCGGTGCGGGCCTGGTCGCATTGCTCGTGCTCATGGCGCTTACCATCTGGTCGGGACCGCGTGTACGCCGCTTTGCCATACTGATTGCACTCGCAGCCGGAACCATTACTTTTTCCATCTTCAGCCCCATCAGCCTGCAAGCGGTTTTCACTGCTCCGTGGTTTGTGCAGCCGCACTGGTTTCCATTTGGGTTCGGCCTTCGCCCCGACTACGTGATCGTCTTTTTCCTGGTCTTGCTTTCCGCCAACATGGGCTCCGTATCGCTCTATCAAATGGTAGGAGCCTGGGGTAGGGAACCCATGCCGGCTTCCCGTATGACTGAGGGCATCTTCGCCGTTTCGGCGGGAGCAGCTCTGGCCGGGGCCATCGGCGGTTTCAGCACCATTGCCTATCCCGATAATGTAGGCATCCTGCGCTCGACGCGCATTGCTTCTCGTTATGCGACCTTGAGCGCCGGTCTTCTACTCATTGCGCTTGGCGGTTTCATCAAATTCGACTTTCTGCTTGTGCTGGTGCCCATGCCGGTGTTGGCCGCAGTCGCCACGCTATTGTTCGGCATCGTACTCGTTCACGGAATCAACATCCTGATCAAGGTGGAGTGGAACGACCGCAGCCGCATGATTGCCGGTCTGGCACTGCTGGTTGGACTCAGCAGTCTCTTCGTCGGTCCGGATGTGCTCTCGACAATGCCCCTCACTCTCCAACTGATTGTGAAGCAGCCCATTATTTCCGGCGGCCTGATTCTGGTCGTCCTTTACGCGCTGTTGTGCCGAAACCGATGCACAGCCGCTGAATAACACAACTTTGTCCGAGGCGATGCGAGACCCGCCCGGCCTTACCAATCGGAGTTGAAGAAGGAACCCATTCAAGTTTGAAGGAGCGGTACTATGACAGATCTCACAACAAAACTCGGTCCGTTATCGATCAAGAATCCATTCATCGTTGGCGGGGGACCGTTGACCGGTACCGCCGACCATCTCCGCAAGTGCATCGACGCTGGTTACGGCGCGATCGTGACCAAGACGGCGTCCACGCCCTGGTTTTTGCGGCGCTATCCACGCCCTCTCTATAAGCTCGTTGACTACCACGAGAATCACTCCGACTCCCATTTTGTGCCCGATGACTACACATGGATGCACCGGGAACATAATTCCGTCTACCACCCGCTCAAATTCGCCAAGATCATCGAGCAGGTTGCGGACTATGCCAAGGAAAAGAACTGCGCCATTATCGGCAGCTTTGCCGCCCGCTGGATCGAAGAATGGGAAGGGATTGCCGTTGCCTATGAGAAGGCCGGATGTACGGCGCTCGAACTGAATTTCTGCTGTCCGTTCCCGCCCGAGGGTCTTACCAAGCACCCCGAGGAAGCGCACATCGGCATTCACTTTACGCGGAATCCGGAAGAAGG
>JAATFM010000237.1 GCA_015655195.1 Terriglobales bacterium | reverse complement strand
GCATCCGTGAAGTTAACCGCATGAGAGAATTCATGCACGCGCACTTTCTTTCCTGCATCATGGTTGCAGGGCTATTTTAGCGGCGCGGTCCAGGGGGAATATCGCTTGAAGGTCTGGCCGGTTCTTGGCATTGTTCTCATCCAGGCTCTTCTCTGCCTCGGGCACTGGTTCCTTTTTGCCACGGCGGCCGCGTTCTGGCCGCTCGACATCGGAACCCGCCACGTACTTGCTGGAATTCTGGCCGTGCTTTCCTTCAGCTTCGTTGCAGCTTCGCTGCCGGCCTTCCGCCTGGACAACGCGCTGGTTTCCATCTTTTATGCCGCCGCATCCTGCTGGCTGGGTGTGCTGAATTTTCTGGTTTGGGCCGCGTGCCTCTGCTGGCTGGCCGCGCTGCCGGTTCACTTTTTCGCGGTTGGCGCGGAACCGCAGGCGCGTGTCTGGATCGCGGATATTCTCGCGGCGCTGGCGCTGCTGGTCAGCGCGTATGGCTTCGCGAATGCACGGCGCATCCGCGAGCGCAGGATGACGGTCACACTGCCGAATCTTCCCGCCGCATGGCGCGGCCGCACGGCGCTCGTGATGAGCGACCTGCACCTGGGCCACATCAACGGCGCGAACTTTGCGCGCAGAATTACGCGCATCACCGAGAGGCTCGATCCCGCAATCGTCTTCATTGCCGGCGATGTTTACGACGGGATGAGAGTAAATCCCGAGCGGCTTGCCGCGCCCTTCACGGAACTGAAGCCGCCGCTCGGAACCTACTTCTGCGAAGGCAATCACGAGGAACTCGGCGACGCTGTCAGCTATGACGCGGCGCTGCAACGCTCCGGCATCCGCGTGCTGAATAACGAATGCGTTGAAGTGGATGGCGTGCAGATTGCCGGCGTCCGTTACAGCGACACGACCTACCCGCTGCGGCTGCGCTCAATTCTCGACAAGATGGCCGTAGACCGCAACCGTCCAGCCATTCTGCTGAATCACGTGCCGAACCGCCTGCCGCTGGTGGAGCAGGCCGGATTCAACCTCCAGATCTCCGGCCACACGCATGGCGGACAGATCTTTCCCTTCTCATGGTTCACGCAAATGGCTTTTGGCCGCTTCACGCATGGGCTGCACCGCTTCGGCGCGCTGCAAGTGCTTACCTCGACCGGCGCCGGCACATGGGGCCCTCCCATGCGCGTCGGCACGGCGCCGGAGGTAGTGCTGATTACATTTGAATAATCGGACAGATGGCGCTACCATGTAGGAACGTTGCTACATGGAGTTTTACCGATGGCGATTACCACATTCTCAAGCCGGGAATTCAATCAGGACACGGGCAGGGCAAAGAAAGCGGCCGACAAAGGACCGGTTTTCATTACCGACCGCGGCCGGCCCGCGCATGTACTGCTGACGATTAAACAATATCGTGCGCTTTCTCCCAAAAAGCAGACTATCCTCGATTTGATTGGGATGGACGATGACGGTGAAATTGAATTTGAGCCTCCCCGTCTTGGGGATGATTTCCTGATTCCGGCGGAATTTGAATGATGTATTTGCTCGATACAAACGTTATTTCTGAATTAAGGAAACAGAAGCGGGCTCATCGGAACGTCAGGGCGTGGCAAGCCGGTATCAGTCCGTCCGCGATGTTTCTTTCTGTTATTACAATCATGGAGCTTGAACAGGGAGTTCGGCAAAAAGAGCGCAAGGACCCAAGGCAAGGCAGCGTTCTACGTAACTGGCTAGACCGCGATCTTTTACTCGCGTTTGACGACCGTATTCTGCCTGTCGATACACCAGTGGCTCTCCGATGCGCGAGCTTGCACGAACGCCAGACGAAACCATACCGCGATGCCTTCATTGCCGCCACTGCGCTGGAGCACAAGCTCACCGTTGTCACGCGTAACGTGGCGAATTTTGAGCGCACCGGGGTTACGATCATCAATCCGTGGCAATAAAAATCGCTGCCTAAGCCCGCCCCGCGAACTCCTTCGTTTCGGTGTTGACCTTCACGCTCTCGCCGCTCTCCACAAAAACGGGAACCTTGATTTCGATGCCGGTTTCGAGCCGCGCCGGCTTGGTCACGGCTCCGCTGGCCGTGTTGCCGCGCACAGCGGGCTCGGTGTAATCCACCTTCAACTCCACCTGCTGCGGTAGCTCGATCCCGATGGGATTGCCGTTGAATTTGTCGAGTTGCACAATCGTGCCTTCCAGCAAAAATCCGAGCGCATCGCCCATCTTGTCCGTGGAAAGCGAGATGGTCTCGAAGCTCGTTTGATCGAGAAAATACGAGCCGTCGCCGTCGCTATACAGGTAGGAGGCTTCCACGCTCTCCAGGTCCGGCTCCTTGAACTTCTCACCGGCCTTGAAGGTCTTGTCGAAGACGGCGCGGGTAAGCAGGTTCCGCATCTTGAGCCGCACCAGCGTCTGCCCTCCGCGGGCGGTTGGCGTGGAGACCTCGACATCGAGGCAAAGGTACGGCGTGTTTTCAAACTCAAAGTACATTTTGCGTTTTACATTCAGCGCGTCGATCAATGCAGCCATCGTGTTTTCAATCCTCTGTGCGGCCTTTCAGCCGTCGGCGGGGTGGAATGCTTCTCTTCCATCGTAAAACGCCGGCCGGGAGATACTGGTCTCCGCGGGAAAATACGGCCCCCGCGGGAAAATTCCAGCCCCGACAAAAACCGTCAGGGTTAAGTTTTGTAAGCAAAACTATTCCCCGCTTGCTCTCCATACGAGCAGCATTGTTAGTATTGGAGCGGCTCGCACAAACGTTTTACCTATGGGGGATAAATGAAACCGTCTTGCTTTCCTGCGCGGCTTGCGCTCTTCGCCTTCGCGCTCTGCTCACTCTCTGCCCTTACGCTGCCCGCGCAGGGGCAGCGGCGCGGCGCTCCGGAGCCGCCCACGGGTCCGTGGAAGAACACCAGCCTCTCGCCCGACGAGCGCGCCGACCTGGTTCTCAAGGAGATGACGCTCGATGAGAAGATTGCGCTGATCCACGGCGTGGGAATGCCGACCGACGACCCGGTAACGCCGGAGAACGCGCCGTCGAACCGCGGCGTGGGCTACGCAGTCGGCGTGCCTCGCCTTGGCATTCCGGGCATCGACATGAGCGATGCGGCTTACGGCGTCCGGTCGAGCGGCGCGAACGGGCGCTACTCCACAGCGCTGCCCGCCAACGTGGCCGCGGCGGCAAGCTGGGACACGGATGCGGCCTACGAGTATGGCGCGCTGATTGGCCGCGAGTTGCGCGCGCAGGGTTACAACATGAGCCTGGGCGGCGGCGTGGACATTACCCGCGAGCCGCGCAACGGACGCACCTTCGAGTACCTCGGCGAAGACCCGATCCTGGCCGGCACGCTGGTGGCGCGGCTCATCGAGGGCACGCAGTCGGCGCACGTCATCGGCGACATCAAGCACTACGCATTCAACGACCAGGAGAGCGGGCGCACCTCGGGGGACGCCGCCATCGACCACCGCGCGGCGCATGAGTCTGACCTGCTGGCCTTCGAGATCGGCGTGGCGAAGGGCCATCCGGCGGCGGTGATGTGCAGCTACAACCGCGTCAACGGCGATTACGCCTGCGAGAACAAGTGGCTCCTGACCGACGTTCTCAAGAAGGACTGGCAGTTCCCCGGCTTCGTGCTCTCGGACTGGGGCGGAACGCACTCGACCGAGAAGGCATCTGCGGCCGGCCTCGACAACGAGCAGCCGGGCAAATTCTTCTACAGCGACAAGTACAAGGAAGCGGTCGAGGCCGGCCGCATTCCGATGGCTGAGCTGGACGAGCACGTGCATCGCATTCTGCGCTCCATGTTCGCAGCCGGCGTCGTCGATTATCCGCGCCAGCGCAGCGTCGTCGATCCCTTCGCGGGCTTCGAGGTTTCGCGCAAAGTCGAGGAGGGCGGCATCGTGCTGCTCAAGAACGAGCGTGGAGCACTGCCGATTGACGCCACGAAAGTGCGCTCGATTGTCGTCATCGGTGCGCACTCCGACGTTGGCATGATCTCCGGCGGCGGCTCGGCACAGGTGGACCCCATCGGCGGCAATGCGATTGCGCCGCCGGGCAAGGGCGCCACCCGCTGGCAGAACCAGATATGGTTCCCGACTTCGCCGCTCAAGGCGATCACGGAACGCGCTGCAAATGCCAAAGTCACCTTCGATCCCGGCGTCGATCCCGATGCCGCGGCCGCCGCGGCCAAAGGCGCGGATGTGGCCGTAGTCTTCGCCTACCAGTGGGAGAGCGAAGGAATGGACCTGCCCTCGCTCGCGCTGCCGAAGTATAAAAACGGCGACACGGAAGTGGACCAGGAAGCCATCGTAGCGGCTGTTGCCAAAGCCAATCCGCACACCATTGTGGTGCTGGAAACCGGCAGCCCGGTGACAATGCCGTGGGTCGATGCGCCGGCGGCGATTCTGGAAGCGTGGTACAGCGGCAGCGACGGCGCCAGCGCGCTGGGCAATGTGCTCTTTGGCACAGTAAACCCCAGCGGCAAGCTGCCGAATACCTTCCCGAGGGCCGATGCCGATCTGCCGCATCCGACGATTTCCAAACCCACGGTGACGCACTTTGACAATGCCGCTTCTCAGGAAGAACGCGCCAAGGGACTGCCCGCCTTTCCGGTGAGCTATGACGAGGGGCTGAAGGTCGGCTACAAGTGGTACGACGCGGAGAACAAGCCTGTGCTCTTCCCCTTCGGCTACGGGCTCTCGTATACGACCTTCGGCTACTCTGGCCTGAGCGTAACGCCGGGCGATACGGTAAAAGTCACCTTCACGCTGGCCAATACCGGCGCTCGCGAGGGCAAGGAGATTGCGGAGATTTATGCCGCTCTACCGGCCAGTGCGCAGGAGCCTCCCAAGCGGCTCGTGGGCTTCAGCAAGGTCAAGCTCGGGCCGAATGAGACGAAGCAGGTAACGGTTGAGATTGACCGCAAGTATCTGTCGATCTGGGATGAGGCGAAGAACGTCTGGTCGCTGCTTCCGGGCGAGTACACCTTCCTCGTCGGCGGATCGAGCGACAAACTGCCGCTGAAAGCTACGGTGAGCTTGCAGTAGGCAAGTCAGCGGGAGTGCTATCCCAGGTCCCAAAAACAGGGACCTGGGGCACCCGGCTTTTGTGGCGAGGGAGCGAAAGACAAAAGCAGGTCCTTCGCTCCGCCTGAAACAGGCCCTTTACTGCGTTCAGGGTCAGGATGACAGTTCTGTGGGAATACGGAGGGTTTTCTATTCCCTACTTCCTATTCCCCCTTCTCCCTGTTTCCTGCTTTATTCTCCGTCCGGCGGGACTTGTTCGAGCAGTCGTTTCCACGTCTTCTGGTTTCTGCGGAATGCTTTCTTCAGATCTTCGAGAATGCGCTCGAAATCGGAGTTGGTGCGGAAGTTGTTCCATGCCGGGTTCTTCTGGAACCAAGGGTAGTTCTCGTTACCGAGGTAGATGGCGCGGCGAAGCCAGTGCAGCGCTTCGCTTGAATCGCCTTCGACAGCGAAATAGCTGGCCAGCCGGTATGCCATCTCGCTGTCGGCCTCGGCGGCGGCAAGCGTGTCGTCTCTGAGCAGCGCGGCGGCGCGGACGCGGTCGCCGGCCATCACGTAGCACATCGCAAGTGTCGGCACGGCGATGCGCATGAGGCCGTCGTCGCGGATGACGCCATCGAGAATCGCAATCGCCTCGTTTACGTTGCCGAGGCGCATCTGCTGGTAACCCGCCGAGGTGCGGAGCAGCGGGTGGCGCGGCTCCAGTGCGAGACCCTTTTCCAACTCGTCGCCGGCCAGTTCTAATTGATTTTGATAGTGGTAGACGCGGGCGCGGTGGTTGTAAAGAATCGCCGCGCTGGACGGGTTGAGCTTCAGCGAGCGGTTGAACTGCGTCAGCGCCTCGTCATACATGCCGTCGCCGCGCAGCGCAAGGCCGGCTACCATGTGGACGTTCCAGTCATTGCGCGCCGTGACAAGCATGTTCGCAATGCCGTGGCGTGCGGATTCCTTTTCGCCGCGCGAGAGCAGCATGTAAATGCGGTAGAGATTGGCCTCGGTCGCGGAGGGGTCCAGCCTGAGTGCTTCGTCAAAGGCGCGCCGCGCATGCATCACGTGAATCTGCCCGCCGAAGCCGTGGCGCACGTATTGCAACTCGGCGATGCCGAGGCCGCTCCAGCCCAGTGCAAACTCGGGGTCGCGCGTCGTCACGTTCGTCAGCAGTGCCTGGGCGCGGTCGAGATCGGCACGCGAGCCGGTGCGGACCATGAAGGAGCTGAGCAGCGCGCGCGCCTGTAGATATTCCTCGCTCACCAGGCCGGGCAGCGATGCCTCGCTTGTGACAAACGCGGGCGCGGCCTCCATGTCTGCCGAGCCGAGGCCGTGCAATGAGGCAAAGACTTCGTTCGATATTTCCGTCTGCACGGCGATCAAATCGAGCGAGGCGACGCGAATGATGCCGCCGGAGCGGACCGATTGCGAGGCCACGTCGAGAAGCTGCCAGTTCAGGTCGAAGCCCTGTTCGGAACGCAAGAAGCTGCCGGCGAGTACGAAGGAAACAACCAGCCGCTGGCCTACTTGCAGCGGGTCCATCTGCGCAATGGGCAACGCCATCAGCGTACTCGAAGGCCGCACCACAAGCGAGGGAATGCGCGCCAGGCGGGCGGCGATGGCGTCAGCCAGCGCGTAGCCGTAAAGCGGCGCGACCTCCGTAGCGCCGAGATTCGCAAACGGCAGCACCACGAGCGAGTTCTGCTGCTCGCGGTCGCTCGATGACTCGCGAAAGCGCTCGGCAAGCATGGAGAGAAAGCCGGTGGCACGCTTTTCCGCCTCCACTCCGGTAGTGGGCAGGTTGGCCGCGGCCTCGCCGGGAATGCTGCCGGTCTCAATCTGCTCGGCCTTCATAATCGTCTTCAGCGCCTCGCGGACCTCCGCGGCGGAGGCGTAACGCGTGGCGGGATTCTTCTCAAGACACTGCGCGATGACGCTCTTCAGCTCCGGCGAGATGCCGGGAGCGATCTCGCTCAGGTCGGGTGGATCGGAGAACTGAATCGCGCGAATGGCCTGGAAGTCCTCGGCATCGGGCCGAGCGAAGGGATGGCGGCCCGACGCCAGTTCGTACAGAATTACGCCGAGCGCCCACACATCGGATTGCACGCTTGACTGCCCCGTTACGAACTGCTCCGGGGCCATGTAGCCGATGGTGCCGCCGCGTGCGGTGTACGTGGCAGCGAGGGATGCGTCCTTGGCCAGCGCGGGCTTGGCGGGGTCGAAGCCGGCCTCGCCGGGGCTGAGCCGGCGCGCCAGTCCGAAATCGAGAATCTTGGCCAGACCGCCGTCGGTCAGCATTACGTTCTGCGGCTTCAGGTCGCGGTGAAAGATGCCGAGCGAGTGCGCGGCCTGGAGTCCGTCGGCCACCTGGATGCCTACCGAGAGGATTAGCTGCAAGCTCGCCGGGCCGCGTGCGATGAGGTGGTCGAGCGACTGGCCCGGCACGTACTGCATTACGATATAGGCCTCGTCACCGCTCTCGCCTACCTCGTAGATAGCGCAGACGTTCGGGTGCTCGATAGCCGATGCCATGCGCGCCTCGCGCAGCACCGTGGTGCGCATCTGCTCGGCGGTCAGCAGGCCGGTGCGGAGAATCTTGAGCACCACGGGGCGCTGCAAAAGCGTATCTGTGGCGAGGTAAACCACGCCGCTGCCGCCCGCGCCGAGGCGGCGGACAATTTCGTACTGTTCTATGGTTCTTTTCTTCATCGTGCCTCTCTTAGTGTAATGGCGCAGATGGCGGCGAATCGGCATTCCCCGTGCGAGGCATGGGAACAGAGCGCTAAATCTGGTAGGCTGCGAATGAAAAGTGAACGATATACCTGACTCCGCGACGAGGTTGTTTCTGAATGACGGTAGCGGCAGTGCGGTTCAAAGGATGATTTTCGTTTTTAGCAAGTTAGCCGCGCTTTGCGCGATAGCAAGTCAGCGAGTTAGCGGAGTGGTGCAACTACAAGAGGAGTTAAGTAGATAAATCCCAATGAACATGGATGCTGTTTCAAGATGGGCGCAAAACCGAGCACGGATGGCAGTCAGCGCGGGATTGCTGGCGCTGCCGCTGGCTGTGCTGGGCCAGCAGACGCCGACTGCGCAGCAACAGGCCAATCCGCAGGCTGAGCAGCAGACGAATCAACAACCCGGCGCTGGAGCGCAGGTGCATACCGGCATGGCAAGCGGCGTCGATGCGACGGCACAATTCCGCAACCTGCTCGCGCAGCACGAATATCTCCGCATGGCGGACGAACTGGACCATCTGGGGCCGGATCAGTTGACGCCCGATGAGGCGCAGCTTTATCGCGGGCTGCTGGCAAACCGCGACAACGACGCGAAGAAGTCGATTGCGCTGCTGGAACCGCTGGTTGAAAAACTCTCCCGCCGCAGCGACAAGACTGCCGAAAAGCTGGCGCGCATTGCGCTGGCCGAAGACTATCTGCGCGAAGGCAATCTGCTACAGGCGGCCAAGGCATACGAGGTTCTCAGCGGGCGGTTCCTTTACGCGAAATCAGGGGACGCGCAATACAAGGACAAGCTCACTCCCGGCGAACTTGATGAAATCGAGATGCCGCTCAGGCTGCTTCCCCTCGCCGCCGGT
>JAATFM010000272.1 GCA_015655195.1 Terriglobales bacterium | reverse complement strand
CTGCGCTAGAGGCAAGCGTAATCACCGGCGGCAGGGCTGTCGCAAGCCGGTAAGCGGTACCCACTCCCGCAAAAATGCTTTGTGTATAGATACCGCCGCGCTTGGTGATTCCATAAAGGTTGCCATCGGTAGATTCCAGGACATTGCTCCCTGGGTCCTGCATGTTATAGAAGACAAGATTGAAGTCGTATACATCTGCCTTGTTGCCTAGATTGTCTAACTGCATTACCTGGCCGCTGAAGTTCGGTCCACCCTCTGTACCGACAACATAAAATTTGCCGTCTCCGCCAATGAAAGGGTGGCCAAACCCCTGAGAATAGCCGTCTGCGGGCGGCGTAAAGCTATAGAGAGTGTTGACGGAAGAGCTGACTCCATTGGGCACGATCTGAAAAAAGGTACCGAGACTGTCAGAGCCGCCGGCATTGGACACTCCATAGAGCTTGCCATCGGAGTATTGAACCAGGTCGCCGGGATAGCCGCCATCGGCTCCGCCCGTGAACTGATGGATCACCTGAAAGTTGCTGCCATCGGTACCCAGCATGAAAGCTGTGCCATAACCATTGGCGCCGCCAGAATACGAGGTGCCATAGAGATTGCCGTCCGTGGCCAGGACCAGGGCTTGCTCCAGAGCAGAGTCTCCGAGGATGCCACCGCCATCGTTGCCGTTGGTGAAGCTGTGAAGAGTCTTAAAGGTGTTGGTAAGGTAATTGAACGACCATACGCTGCCCGCGTTATTGGAGCCGCCATAAACAGCGGTGCCATAAATGAACCCCTTGCCGTCATCAATCAGACCGCTCCAGGGATTAGCTCCGTCCGCGTTCTGGAAAAAGTAAACCATGGCGAAGACGCCAGTCTTGAGATTGTATTGGTAGATAGCGCCGTAGCCGTTGGGACCAGCGCTTTTTGCGACGCCATAGAGATTACCGTCGCTGGCCTCTATAGGAGTGCTGCCAGACGGACCCTCGCCATCATTAGCGAGGCCAGTAAAATTATGGAGGATCGTCTCTTGGCCAGATGGTGTCAGCCGGTAAAAGATACCATAACCATTAGCGCCTCCGGCGGGAGTGGTGCCATAGAAGTTGCCGTCGCTGGCCTGCATCAAGCCACTCTGAGGAAGGAAGCCATCGGTTGCGGAAACACCGAAATTGTAGAGGATGCTCTCCGTAGCCGGCAGCGTGATATTGCTCTCGACGCCGCCGGAGTTAGAAGCCTGTGTAGCCTGGGCAGCGGCTGGCAACGGGTTGAACATCGCGGCGAGGCCGAAAGCCATCGCGCCGAGGAAAGTGGCTAGGACTTGAGCAAATCGTTGCATTGGGCTGGACCTCGGAAAGCAATCTTGGAACGAATTTTTGCTGCATCGTCTACGGACAACATGTCCGGGTGGCGTTTCCGCGGAAACGCCACCCTTCCGCCGCTCTACTGCACAACGACCGGCAGGTTCGCGGCAGCGACTGCCCCACTGCTGTCGGTGACTCGTACCGTCAGGCTGGTCGCGTAGGTTACGTCCACATTGGCGGCCTGGGAAGTAGAAGAAGCATCGTTCGTATCACCGTTGTATTTTGCCGTCATCGAATGCAGCCCCAGCGACAGGGTATTGCTGCTGAAGCTGGCGCTTCCATTGACCAGATTGATAGTGCCCAGCGGGTTGAGTCCGTCGAAGAAAGCGATTGTCCCTGTGGGAGCGCTCCCGTTGCCGCCGGCGCTCGCCGGTGTTACGGAAGCATTCACAGTGACAGAACTTCCAACCGCAGGCGTCAAGCTGGATGGCGTCACCGTAGTAGTCGTTGCGCCCGGTCCTGCATTGGGCGGCGCTACCGGCGCAGAGTGCGATCCTCCACAACCCCAGATGCCGAACCCTACGGTGACGCAAAACAACACCGCCAGCAGATTCATCCGCTTCCTGCCTGATTTGCTAAACAGAAAGGTGAGCATGAATCCAGCAAGACCGCTCATCGCAACAGCCTCCAGCCGTCCGTTGGGATGATCCGCCGGCACGGAAGAAGGCGTAATCTGCGATGTGTTTACCCGTACCGTCAGCGTGGAGTTGATCGTGCCGTTGGAGGAATTGACTGTTGCGGGGCTGAAGGAGCAACTCACACTGGACGCAATGGCTCCCGCGCATTCGAAGTTGAAATCCGATGCCTGCAATGTCGTTCCGGCAGCGGGCGTCAGGCTTACGGAGACTGTGCCGGTAATGCTTGTTGCCGCTATTATTTGCAGTTGTGCCGGAGCAATGGCCATGGAGAACGGCGTCGAATACATCTCATTCACGCTGTTCGAGGAAGAAGCGGCATAGTTCTCGTCGCCCAGGTAAGTAGCCGTGATGGCATTGCTGCCGCCGGCAAGAACATTGGCCGCAACTGTGAGCGTTGCTTCGGTCAGCGTCTGTCCGCTATTCGGATTCGTCATGGAATTCACCGTGCTCGTTCCAAGCACGGTATTCGTGGTGTTGTTCGTAAATGTAACCAGGCCGGTAGGCTGGTTTCCGATTGTCGTCACCTGCACGGCAGCCGTGAAGGTAATGGACTGTCCCTCGATCACGGCACTGCCGGTCACGGAAAGAGCCACTGTGCTCGGCGCTTTAGAAACCGTCAATGTGCTTGCAATCGAATTGCTCTTATCGAAGGTCGCATCTCCCCCATATGTTGCGACTATCTGGTGTGTTCCCACAGAGGCCGCTGAAATGGGCAGCGTAGCGGCTCCCGCACTCAGTTCGGAAGGCGCGCTGAACGCTGCTCCATCCACCTGGATCTGCACAGGGCCGGTTGGCGCGCCTGTCCCAGGCGGAGCCGCTCCAACTGAAACATGGGCCGAAATAGAACTTCCGTAGGGAGCCGTTGCTGGAATCGTCAGCGTCGTCTGGCTGGGCAGCATCTCAGACGCCGCTGTGGACCATGCATTGACCAGGTTGTAGGCATTGACCGAGCCGATGCCGGTGGCCAGGTCGTACCCTGTTGCCGCGCTCCAACCAACGCCATCGGGACCACCGCCTTGCGACGTGCAATCGGCTTCATCGCACTGGATATTGTCATTGCCTTCCGTGATGTCATAGAACGAGCAAACATTTCCCGAAGCCGCAGTGGAAGCGTTGCACGCCGCAAGCTGACTACCGTTGCCGAACTCCTGCGCCGCAATTTTGTAGAGCAGATAATTCGCGACGCCTTGCGACGACTGCGTCTTCTGATTGATGATCGCCATGATGCCCGCGAAGGACGGCGCCGCGAAGGATGTTCCTCCCGCGGCCTGGGGATCGGTGGCGCAGGTATATCCCACGAGAAGTTCATCCGACTGGCAGTAGGCGAGCATGCTATAGAACAAGCCGTTGGCTGCAAAGAGGGAGACATCCGGCACGTCGCGCACATCGTCCGCCGGAGTTCCCGGAAGGATGCCCTGCCAGGAAGGCTTCGGATAACCGCCCATGCAGGTGCTCTCATCCAATGGATTCGTGGACGCAATGCAGTTGCTCTGCCCTCCGCCTCCGCCCTCGAAGTTCTGATAAGTGGACTGCGTCAGATCCTGGCAAAGGGCCTCATTGTTGGGATAGCTTGCCCCCAATGCGTTCACATAAGACAGTAGCTCAGAGCTTTCGCAACTGTCGTTCCAGGGGGACTCCGGAATATAAGACTGCGCAGAGGCGAGTGTGGCCGGGTCGTTCGTGGCATTCCAGAACTCACTGGGCGCGGTAGCGAAGGTCTTGAAGTCTGTGCCGCCCACTGCCACGTTATAGGGTGTCGAGGCAAGACCGTTCACATTCAGACCTGTGATTTCATACGCCTCGTCACCTTCGTAATACACATCACAAGTGGATGGGCCCGTATCGCCCGTGGCCACGACCACGGTAATGCCCTGCGCCGCCGCCTGCTCCCACATCTCATTGAAGAACTGATTCCCGGAAGCCAGAAGGAAAAACTCGCAAGTCCCATAGCTGACACTTAACACTGGCGCTAGATTTTGATCGACGATGTACTGCTCGGAGATTTCCGTGCCGTCCGTGGTAATGGAACTTGGACTGGCTACCAGATCGATGGTCGCGCCCTTGGCGACAGCCCCCGACCATTCCACGTCGAGGTCCGTCTCGCCTTCATCGCTGTAATCACCTGTCTGGGCGGCTGTAAGTGGATCGACACCCGTTGGCAGGATCACATTCAGCTTTTTCGCGGGAAGACCGAACTCCGTCCGGAAAGCATCGATGTCCGCCGGGTTCACATTCGATCGCGCCGTAATAGCGATCGTCTGACCTGTGCCGTCCAAGCCCGCATTCCAGAGCGGCTGCACGTTATAGATCGTGGCAAAGTCCTGCGGACCTACCAAGTTGTAAACCACACCGCTTTGCACTGTCGTGAATTGCGGAGCCGGACTACCGGCGACAGAAGCGCTGCCGCCCTTTGTCTCCCACTGACCGACCTTCGTGTACTTGCCGGTCTTTGTATCTTTTTGCAGCAGGACCGGGTCGGTGTGACTGCCCGGAATCCGCACGTCGTTCAACGAGACAATTCCAGCAATCGCAGGGGAGAGCGCAGCCGGGATCTGAATATCGGAGGCATTCGCCCAGTGATGCGCGTTGCGAATGGTGTATCCACGCATCTCGGTATGGAATGCGCTTCTCAACTGCACCTGCGTGCCTGAGAACTGGATGATGTTGCGGCCCTTTGCCACCACATCGATCGTGAACCCATGCGATTGCAGCCAATTTGTGACCGTGGCGATGTCCGCTGATGTCGCGCCGTACTGCTCTCCGAACTCCTCCGGCGTCAGCCAGCGATGATACTGCGGCGACCTGGGATTTTGCTGGTCATTCAACTGTTGCTTCAACGCCGCATCCTGGGCGCTGCTGCGCTTAAGCTGAAGCATCATCCGGTCCAGCTTTAAATCGTCCGGAGCAACCTCTTCAGACGGGTGCGCCTTCACTGCCGGCAGAGTGCCGCCCTTCAAGGTCAC
Organism: Terriglobales bacterium; assembly: GCA_015655195.1. Lineage (GTDB taxonomy): Bacteria > Acidobacteriota > Terriglobia > Terriglobales > Acidobacteriaceae > Telmatobacter. The sequence continues at coordinate 1,094 of JAATFM010000272.1, read as the reverse complement.
CAGCCTGGTTTCATCGATTGCCGCAGTGATCAAAGGCTTTGGCGCGAAGGTCGGCGTAGCGCCGGTCTGGGCCACTGATTGTACGGAAACATAGAGCGCGAACACCAGCAGCACGAGGGGAGACGACATCGTGAGAACTCTTCTTATCGCCATCATTTGTGTCTTCAATTCCATACTCCTCTTGATGTCTTTGTGATTTCGATTCCGGTCACTCAGGACTTCTTCGCTGCCATCGCCCTCTATTCAAAGGTGATGTTGACTGTTGTCGATTGCGCGGAGGCTCCGGAACCGGAGGGCGTGGCTGTAACCGTAATCTGCGCCGTTGTTCCCGCCTTGGGCCCTTGCGAGCCGCTACTCCCGCCGCAACCAGTCAACGAAATCAGTCCGATCAGAGAAGTCAGTGTGAGGACGAAAGTTCCCAACAGCACTTGCCTGCGGCGCGGCACGCAGATCAGCAGAAGACCTGCCATGCTGATACCTGTGCCGGCGCCAATCCATGCCAGCCAACCATCTTTCTTGAGACTGGCTGCGGCTCCTGTGCTCGCCCCCGTGGCGATGGTCATCGTTGCCTGCGCCTGTGTTGCTCCACTCAATTGCACAGTCGCCGGGTTGAACTGAACAGTCACTCCAGCCGGGAGGCCCGTCGCACTCAGCGCAACCGAACCGGTAAAGGTTGCATTGGAAATCAACGCCAGAGTCAGCGGAGTGCTGCCCGTCTGCCCCACCGTCACGTCGCTGTTACTAGCGGTTAAAGTAAAAGCCGGCGGCAACGTATTGACCGTGACGGTGACTGCCGATGCCTGCGTGGCGGGATTGAAGTTGCTATCGCCCACATAGCTGGCGGTAATTGCATTCGAGCCGACCGCCAACGCATTTGTTGAGAACGTCGCGACTCCCGTGCCATCGAGCGTTACGTTCCCGATCTCTTTCCCGCTGTCGTAAAAGGTCACAGCCCCGGTTGGCACAGACCTGGACGGCATACTGGCCTCGACCGTCGCTGTCAGGGCCACAGTGTCGCCTTGAGAAACAGGATTTCCCGATACGCTCAATGCCAACGTAGAGGTTCCCTGGTTGTAGAAGATCGATGTTCCGAG
>JAATFM010000257.1 GCA_015655195.1 Terriglobales bacterium | reverse complement strand
GTGCCGCTCTGGTTGTGAATCGTCACCCAGCCGACGATGTCGGCCTTTTCGTCGCCTGCGGCAGTGCCGGAGTCGGGGATGACGACGTTATAGGTGGCGTTCCAGTCGAGGCCGCCGGTGATGTAGGCCAGTTCGGCGGGGAAACGCTCGCCCTTTTCGGCGTGAATCTGCCAGCGCAGTGTGGGCTTGAGGAGCAGGCCGTCCGTCGAGGCCGGAAAGAGCGGCACGCCGGGAAGCTGGAACTGCATCTTGCCATCGACCTCGATGAGCGGCTGGGCGCTGTCGTTGCCGGAGCCGGCACGGAGGATTTTGCCCTGCACGACGTGCGTGCCCTGTGGCGTGGTGACTTCGAAGTCGATGGTCTTACCCTCGTACTTCTGGAGCAGCCAATCCTGGTTGACGATGGCTGCGTCATAGTTCTGTTCGAGGATGTGGACGGGATGGCTGCCGGAAGGGTCGCGCAGGACAACAGAGTCCGGTTCGAGGCGGCTGGTGACGCTGGTGGTGGTGACTTCGTTCAGGCCGGGGTGCAGGTCGAGATCGATGGAGGTGCGGGCAACGGCGAAGTCCTGGTTGTAGATGGTGAGCGCGACTGGCGGCGTAGCGGGTTGCTGGGCGGCGGCAAATGGTGCGGCAGGAACTGCGGCGAGAACGACGGCAAAAAGGACAGACCTCATCTGCATGATGCGTCTCCTGAATTGCAATGGACTACCCCTGAAGCATTAGACACCACGAGTCGCATTCGTGGCACAGGATGGCGGGAATACTCAGCGCCGCACCGGGTGGCTATGTCCGCAGCATCTGAGAATATGAGATGCCGGATTTGCATGTAAGACAGGAAAGTGTTTCAATCTTGTTATTGAAACAGGGGTGCTCCGCACAGGCGGGGCTGAGAAATACCCTCGAACCCGATCCGGACAATACCGGCGTGGGAAGTTTCGGCAAGCCAACCGTCCTTTTGGCGGCAGTTGTCGTAGGCGCTCCTGTTTCAGGGAAAGAAGAGGCGCTTAGGATGCAAGCCGCATTTCTACATACATTTCAGTCTTATTCGCGCACATTGCGAGCCTGCGCGGTCGCAGCGTTTGTTGCCTGCGTTGCAGATTGCCACGCCGCGAGCGGACAGAATCCCCCCACGCCGCCGCAGCAGACACAAGCGGCGGGCACAGCACAACAGGCGCAGCCGCCAAAGCTGCCCACGGTGACGACAACCGTAGAGGTTCACGCGGAGGGCAAGGACACCTACCGTCCCGACGCGGTGAGCGTTGGCACGCTGACCGGCGCGCCGCTTGCCGAGACTCCGCTGGCGGCCATGGTGGTGACGCACGAGGTGCTGCTCGATCAGGGCGCGCGCGTGCTCTCCGACGTGCTGAAGAACGATGCCTCGGTGGGCGAGGACTACGCGCCGGTGGGGTACTACGGTGACTTTCAGATTCGCGGATTTCCCATCGACCTGGCGACGGGCCTGCAGATCAACGGCATGACTGTGGCCGGCGAGCAGGATGTGCCGCTCGAAAACAAGGAGCGCGTGGAGGTGCTGAAGGGCATTGCCGGCGTGGAGAGCGGCGTGGCCTCGGCGGGCGGGCTGATTAACTTTGTCACCAAGCGCCCTTCGCCTATCTATGCGATGGACCTAGCGACAGACCATCGCGGCAGCGCCTTCGGCGACGCCGACCTGGGCCGTCTCTTTGGCAGCGCGAAGCAGGTTGGCGCGCGGGTGAACCTCGCCGGCGAGCGCATGGCCAGTTATGTGAATGGCGCGAACGGCTGGCGTGCAGTGGGCGCGGGCGCGGCGGACTGGCATCTGAGCCCGGTGGCGATTCTCAAGACCGACTTCGAGTATCAGCACAAGGTGGAGCGTTCGGTGTCTGGCTATCAACTGCTCGGCGGCACGACGGTTCCCGACATCGACCGCATCTCGCCTTCGACGATGCTCGGCTACCAGCCGTGGTCCAAGCCGAATACCTTCGACACCTATAACACCGGCGCGCGGCTCGACTACGATTTACCGCATGAGTGGCGCGCCTTTGCCGCGGCCAGCTTCAGCCATTCGCTGATCGATGACAACGTGATCTACGCCTATGGCAACAGTGAGGCTAATCCCGATTACTTCTTCGCGCCCGATGGCGGTTACGACATTTACGACTATCGCAATCCGGGCGAGCTGCGGATTAACGCGCAGGCCGAGGCGATGGCGATTGGGAAGATCAGGACTGGCGCGGTGACGAACGATGTTGTCGTGGGCGGTGAGGTTTTCCGGCGCAGTGTGCAGCAACCCGGGTATGCCACCATCGACAATCCATCATTCTCCGTTGGAAACGTACAGGACGGTTCCGTCTATGCATGGATTGGCTCGGAAAATATCTACCAGCCCATTACGCAGATTCCCGACGGTGAGAATGACCTGGATGTTCGTCAGTACGCGGGGCCGCGCAGGCTGTGGGAGGACAATCATCAGAGCGCGTTGATTATGCAGGACAGGCTGCATCTGCCCGGCCGCATTGATTTGATTGCGGGTGGAAGGCTGGATTCGCTGCGCGACGACAACTACTCGATTGAAGCGACGATGCCTTACTCGACTGACGGAACCGGAATGAGTGCTTGCTCGCCTATGCAAGCGCAGGGGATTAATTGCAAACCGACGCAGCCAACCCTTACGAACAAACTGCTGTGGCTGCCGACTTACGCGGCGACGTACTCGCCGGGCAAGGGG
>JAATFM010000080.1 GCA_015655195.1 Terriglobales bacterium | reverse complement strand
GCACGAGAGTCTTTCTGCTGGGCGCGGACAGCGTGTTTCACGGAACCATCGCAAATGAGCTTCGCCTGCAGTATTCGCCATCCACTTATGCGGATTCTTACACGCAGGATTTAACGGGCGGAGCGCAGCCGGCCAATCTCTGCTCGCTGCAAGGACTGCCGGCTGTGGGCGGAGAAAGCTACTTCAAGCTGGAGTTCAAAAGCAACGACGAGGGCGATTACTATTGCACGAATATTGGCTCGATGCAGTTTCAGCCGAATGCGGTGGACATCGTAACCTGGGCGCATCGGACGCATACTTTCAAGGCCGGAGTAGACTACCGGCAGACAGCCACCTACCTTAGCTACAAGCAGTTGTCGCGTGGGCCGGCAGGCCGCTACATCTTCGAAACGGCTACACAGGTGCTGAACAATACTTCGGACGAAGCCATCGCCACCGATCCGCTGCGGCAGACTCCGATTGCGAAGAATCTTGGGCTCTTCATCCAGGACGAATGGCGCTATAGTCCACGGCTGACGTTCAACCTCGGACTGCGCTGGGACTTTAATCCTGCGCCGGACATTTCCGGCGCGCCGCAGTATACCTATGCCGGGAACATCAATGATCCTGCGTCTGTGGCTCTCTCCGCGCTGGGCGCGCCGCTGTACAAGAGCACGTACACGGATTTTCAGCCGCGCGTCGGCGTGACTTACATGCTCCACAAAACAGCAGGCCGGGAGACCGTTCTGCGCGCTGGCGGAGGATTGTTCTATGACTTGGTGGCGCTGAATGAGGCCATCGGCAGCGGCAACAGCCTGGGGCCCGGAAATTCGCAGACATTCAAATCGGGTGCAAAGCAGCCGTTTCCGCTGCCTCTAAGCGTGATCCTGGCGCCAAATGTTCTGCCGCCGCCAGCGCCCTACGAACTGGATTTTGTGGCCGATCCGCATATGGTGCCCCCAGGCGCTGTCCAATGGAATGTCACGCTGGAGCAGGCAATCGGCAGGATACAGAGCGTCACTCTGGGCTACGTGGGAACGATGGGACGGAATCTGGTCAACCAGCACGAGTATTCCCTGAGCAAGATCAACCCGCTCTTTACGACGATCAACCAGTATGAGAATGGCCCGGGATCGAATTACAACTCATTCCAGATGCACTATCGGCGTCAGGCATTCCGCGGGCTTCAGGTTCTGGCCAGCTATACCTGGTCCCATGCCATCGATTCGGACAGCGACGACGACGCCACTCTTCCCGTGCAACGCGGCAACTCCGACCACGACGTGCGGCACAACTTTACCGGAGCGATGGTCTATAACATTCCCGGCCACCTTGAAAACCGCCTGGCGAATTATCTGGCTTCCGGTTGGAACTACGATCTGCTGGTGGTTACGCGCACCGGCTTCCCGGTGGAGCCGACCGGCTCGACGTTTACCGATCCCACCAACGGAAATGAATACACCGGACGTTTGAATTACAACGGCAAGTATCCTTACGTGCATGTTGCCGGCATTCCGGGTGGGCGTCAGTTCGATCCCACCGTCTTCAGCGTGCCGCTCAGCAGCGCAGACGGACTTGGAACCGCGCCGCGCAACTTCCTCCGTGGCTTTGGAGAGTTCGACGCCGATACGGCATTGCAGCGCACATTCGCTCTTCACGACCAGTTGGGCCTTCTTTTCCGTGCCGAGGCGTTCAACGTATTCAATCACCCGAACTTCGGCAAAGTGAGCCTCTCTTGCGGCGCCAGCACCGCCGGAGCCATCTGCAATAGCCCCCTCATGGGACAGGCGACCAATATGCTGGCCACGGCGCTGTCCAGCATCTATGGCCCCGGCGGCCTCAACTCGATCTATCAACAGGGCGGCCCGCGCTCCCTGGAGTTTGCGGTGAAGCTCCAGTTTTGAGAATGGCTCGAATGCCTGGGTCTCTCCGTGAGACTCAGGCATTTCTACGGGTAGACAACGATCCAGTATTGCAGCTCTCAGGCGGCTTCTTCCTTTAGAAGATCGTCTCTGCTGTTTGGTCGAAACATGCCACCTCTTCTCTAAGAAGTGGCTGATAGGAAGGATGGAAAAATGAGTAATTACGTCAGTTTCCGCTGCGGTCTGCTTCTGGCGCTGGCCGCTATCTTACTGGGCACCCGCCCTATGCACGCGTGGGGAGGCAAGGGCCATCAAATCCAGGCGCGCGTCGCGCTGGCAAATCTGCCTGCGGAAATGCCAGCCTTCTTTCGCGGTTCGACCGAGGAAATGACGATGCTGATCAGCGAGCCTGACCGCTGGCGCTCAGCAGAGGAGCCGGCTCTGGATGAAACCACCGGTCCCAACCACACGTTCCGCTGGGAAATCGCGCCGAAACCTCTGCCGCCCAACCGGTATGCTTTCATCATTGAGCTGGCCAAGCAGGGCAAAATCGATGCTACGACCGGGTCCGTGCGCCAATACGGCACCGCTCCCTACGGCATTCAGGAATGGGCCGAGATGCTTACCGGCGCCTTCCGTCGCTGGCGCGCCATGCCGGAGAAGACGCCCGATGAAATCGCGCGCAAGAGGATGCAGGAGAAAAGCATCCTCTTCATCGCGGGTGTGCTCGGGCACTGGGTAACGGATGTGTCAAACCCCATCCACGCGTCGATTCATGTGCATGGCTGGAGTCCGAGCGTGCCGAATCCTCACGGTTACGCCGGCCCTAACGACGATCCGCACGGCCGTTACGAGGGCAAGTATGTTGATCACGCGATTGAACTGAGCGATGTCGCACCGCTGGTCGACGGCCAGGCGCGTGCGGTCGGAGACTGGCTGCGCGAAGCGGAAGCCTATATTGCTGCGAGCAACTCCCATGTTGAGCAGATTTACGCCTGGGACAAACAAAGCCGTTTTGGCGACGGCCATGAGCCCGCGGAGGCCAGGCCGTTCACGGCAGCGCGACTGGCTGACGGCGCACGGGAGCTGCGCGATTACTGGTATACCGCCTGGGTGCGCTCGGGCCAGCCTATGCCGGCGAAACAGAAAAAAGCAGCAAACAAAAAAGGACCCGACGAATGAGGCGCGCCGTTTTTTCCATCCTGTGCGGCATTGTCCTCTTGTGCGGCGTTTCGTCGATGCCTGCTTTGGCGCAGGAAGTGCCCGGCGACTTGTCCCTTGTGCTGCTCATCGGCCAGTCGAATATGTCCGGTCGCGGCATGATCGAGCCGCAGGACAAGATCCCAATCCCCGGCGTTTTCATGCTGACCGCCGCCAGCCAATGGGTGCCGGCGGTCGATCCTCTGCACTGGGACAAGCCGGAAGCCGGTGTCGGCCCGGGGCGAGAATTTGCCCGCGCCCTTGTCAAGGCCCGGCCCGGCGCACGGGTCGGGTTGATTCCCGCGGCGGTCGGCGGCACCTCTTTGGAGCGCTGGCGGCCCGGAGGGGAATTGTATAACCAAGCTCTGGCTCGCCTTCGTGTTGCCCGGAAATCCGGCAAACTGGTAGCGATTCTCTGGCATCAGGGCGAAGCTGATTCCTCCAGAGCCGAACTCTCCGCGTCTTATGCCGCCAGATGGGTAGCCATGATGAAGCAACTTCGGGCTGACGCCGGCGCTCCGAATGTTCCCATCGTTGCCGGCGAACTAGGCGAATTCCTGCAAAGACAGTATGTATCCGTAGTCGATGAACAGATCGATTCCTTGCCGCGCCTGCTCGACCATGTGGCCGTCGCTCCGGCCAAGGGTCTTACGGATCGGGGCGATGGCTTGCATTTCGACGCCGCCAGTCAGCGCGAACTTGGCTGCCGCTATGCCGCGGCGTTTTTCACCATAGCACCGAATTGGATCCTGGCCCCCCCGCGCAATAGCGGCCTGAAAGGAGTGGGACGCACCGAACGGGCGTCAGCAAAATGGGCAATGGGTCGGTTTGAAAGGTACGGGTTTTAACCCATACCTTTCAGTGCCACAAAATATATGGGCTTTGGCCCCAAGGGATTACTTCTTTTCAAACGGCCCCACTACCGTTCAATGAAGTCAGGAGATGGTTATGGCATTCGCTAAGTTGAAAGGCATTTCAGGCTACTTTGGTTTTGTATTGCTTGTTCCGATGCTCGTTTCCGCCATGGTTTCCGTCCAGGCGCAGAACTCAGTAGCGCCTGCTGTGCCGCAGTCGCTCGCTCCGGCGCAGGCACAGGTCAGCGCCGAGCCGCGCAGGCTGCCGGGAGTCTTTCCCGGCGGCGCCGATCTGCCAAACGGCTGGCGAATCACTCCGGCGGGCAAGTCTATTCTCACCCTCGGCGACCTGGTGATGAACATGGTCTCCGCGCCGGACGGCAAGAGCATCATTGCAGTGAACTCCGGCTATCTGCCCCACGCGCTCACCGTGTTGGACGCGCAGACAAAGAAGTCCATCCAGCACATTGAGCTGCCTTCCACGTGGGTCGGCATGGACTGGTCAGCCGATGGACACGCGCTCTATGTGGCTGGCGGCAACGCATCCGACAAGAAGAACGATAGCGGCGCGGTGGCGCCGATTTACGAGTTTGCATACTGGGATGGCCGCCTGAGCGAGAAACCGACGCGCAGGTTTCTGGAGTCGATCGATCCGACTCAGGTGTGGTGGTCCGGCGTGGCCTACCTGCGTGGCAAGAATCTGCTCTATGCAATCAACCGCGGCACGGGAACCGGTCCCGGCTACGTTGCCGTCTTCGATGTCGGCAGCGGCAAGCTGCTCAAGCGCATCCCGGTGGACACGACTCCGTACCAGGCGCTGCTTACGCCCGATGGCAAATATCTCTTCGTCACGAACTGGTCCAGCGCCTCTGTGAGCGTGATTGACACGGCGACGGACAATGTCATTCACAAGCTGGCCGTTGGCTCGAACCCGAATGACATGAAGCTCTCCGCGGACGGCCGCCTTTTCGTCGCCTGCTCCAATGACAATACCGTCCACGTTATCGACTCGAATAACTTCGACGAGCTGGAGCGCATCTCGACTACTCTGACACCCAAAGCTCCGGAAGGCTCAACGCCGGACGCGCTGGCCATTGACGACGAGCACAAGCTGCTTTACATTGCCAACGCCGACAACAACTCGGTTGCCGTGGCGGACATCTCGGACCGCGAGCAGAGCAAGGTCCTTGGCTTCATTCCGACGGGATGGTATCCCACAGCTCTGCTGCTCACGGACCATAACAGCACGCTGCTCATCGGCAATGCCAAGGGCGAGAAGAGCTACTCCGATATTGGCGGCCCATACAGCCCGAAGGGCCTGCACCACAAGGGCGAAACCATCAAGTCGCTCCAGTCGAGCAGCATCGAGATGCTTTCCGTGGCGGAGCTGAAGGAGAAGCTGCCGCATTGGACCGAGCAGGTGACAAAGAACACGCCATACCGCGATTCGCAGCTTTCCGAAGCGCGCGCCGCGCGTCAGCCAAGCGTCATTCCGCAGCGCGTGGGTCAGGGCACGCCGATTCAGCACATCCTCTACATCATCAAAGAGAACCGCACCTACGATCAGGAGTTTGGCGACCTGCCCGGCGCCAACGGCGATTCGCGGCTGGCAGTCTTTGGCGAGCAGGTTACGCCGAACCAGCACGCGCTGGCGAAGCAGTACGTGATTCTCGACAACCTGTATTGCGATGGCGCGGTGAGCGAAGACGGACATCCGTGGTCCGACGCCGCCTACGCGACCGACTTTAACGAAAAGCAGTGGCCGGCCGTGTATGCCCGGCGCAGCAACGCCAGCTACGACGTGCAGGCGATGGTTCCTGCCTCCGGTTTTCTTTGGGATCAGGTAAAGAAGAAAGGGTTGACGTATCGTTCTTATGGCGAATATGCCTCGCGTGTCAGCACGGGCACCACGATGGAAGCGTCACCGGGCGCGCAGGGCCTGATCGGCCACGTTTCGCCGCAATACGCGCACACGCACGACGTTCGCGACACCGACAAAGTGAAGCTCTTTCTGGGCGAGTTCAAGGACTACGAAGCGAACTTCAACAGCAAGGACCCCAATAAGCGGCTGCCGAACTTCATCGTGATGAGTATGCCCGACGATCACACGCTGGGAACGAAGCCCGGCGTGTGGACGCCGCAGGCGATGGTGGCAGACAACGATTACGCCATCGGAGAGCTGGTGGATGCGGTGAGCCATAGCCGCTACTGGCCGACAACTGCAATCTTCATCATCGAAGACGACGCGCAGGATGGCTCCGATCACGTGGACGCGCGCCGCACGGTGGGCCTCGTCATCAGCCCGTATGTGAAGCGCGGCGTGGTGGACAGCACCTTCTACTCGACCAGCTCAATGATCCGCTCCATGGAACTGCTGCTGGGCCTGCCGCCGATGAGCCAGTTCGACGCCTCGGCGACGCCGATGTACGCATCCTTTGGCACGCAGCCGGTTGTATCGCAATTCAATGCCATCAAGCCGTTCATCGACATCAACGCCAAGAACACAAGGGACTCTTACGGCGCGGAGCAGAGCGCAAAGATGGACTTCTCCGACGACGACCGCGCACCGATGCATGCCCTGAACGAGATTATTTGGAAGAGCATCAAGGGCGCGGACTCGCCGATGCCGCCGCCGGTGCACCGCTTCCGCCCGCTCGTGGATGTGAGCGCGTCGGACGGCGACAAGGATTAATCGCTCGATTTGCCAAGTATTGATTTGCGTGGCTGCTGGATGCGGGTAGGATGGGGGCCTGGAGGTTTGTCCATGTCTACTTCTGCTGAGAATGTCAACGCCGGAACCATTTCTGCCGGTCGTTCTGCTGAGGGTGCCGCTGCCGAGGGCGTGCGTAAACACCACAGCCTGGATTCGGTGCGGCCGATGTATGCGCGGCACTCGCTGCTGGGGCCAACGCCGCGGCACATGATTCCTGAAGCGGGGATGGCGCCGAGCACGGCCTACCATCTGATTCATGACGAACTGATTATGGACGGCAGCTCGCGCTTTAACCTGGCCACGTTTTGCAGCACATGGATGGAGCCGGAAGCGCACAAGCTGATGTCGGAAACCTTCGACAAGAACATGATCGACAAGGATGAGTATCCGCAGACGGCGGAACTGGAGATGCGCTGCGTGCACATGCTGGCGTCCTTATGGAATGCGCCGGATGCGCAGGGAACGATTGGAACTTCGACGATTGGGTCGAGCGAGGCGTGCATGTTGGGCGGATTGGCGCTGAAGTGGGCGTGGCGCCAGAAGATGCAGCGGGAAGGGAAGACCGTGGCCGGACAGGCGGAGCGCCCAAACCTGGTGATGGGCTCGAACACGCAGGTCTGCTGGCACAAGTTTGCGCGGTACTGGGATGTGGAGGCGCGGGAGGTCGTGCTGGAAGGCGACGAGGTGGTGACGGACCCGGAACGGGCAGCCGCCGCTTGTGACGAGAACACGATTGGCGTGGTGTCGGTGCTGGGGAGCACGTTTACCGGGCACTACGAAAATGTGTTGGTGCTGAGCCAGGCGCTGGACCGTCTGCAGGAGCAGACCGGCATCGATATTCCGATTCACGTGGATGGGGCGAGCGGCGGGTTTGTAGCGCCGTTTTTGCAGCCGGATCTGGAGTGGGATTTCCGGTTGCCGCGCGTGAAATCAATTAACACTTCAGGGCACAAGTACGGGCTGGTGTATCCGGGCGTGGGGTGGATCGTCTGGCGGACGAAGGAGGATCTGGACCCGGGGCTGATTTTCAACGTGGATTACCTGGGCGGATCGATGCCGACGCTGGCGATTAATTTCTCACGGCCGGCGAGCCAGATTGTGGCGCAGTATTACAACCTGATCCGGCTGGGACGGTCGGGGTATCGCGCGATTCACGAGGCCTGCCGCGAGGTGGCAATGGAGCTGGCGGGGAAGATCGGCGCGCTGGGTCCGTTTGAGATGCTTTCGACGGGGCAGGATTTGCCGGTGCTGGCGTGGCGGCTGAAGGAGCCGGCGAACTGGTCATTGTATGACCTATCCGACAGGCTGCGGGACCGCGGCTGGCAGGTGCCGAGCTACCGGCTGCCTGCGAACCGCGGACAAGTGGTGATTCAGCGGGCGGTGGTGCGGAACGGGTTTACGCACGATCTGGCGGATATGCTGGTGAGCGATATTCGGCGGCATTTGCAGTGGTTTGCAGCGCAACCCGGCTTCAAGGCCGCAGAAGACGGGACCGGGTTTCATCACTGAGTCCAAGCTCGTGCTAACCCAGGCATCGCACGGCGACAAGGACTAATCGTTGCTCAGGAATGGCGGAGAGGGGGAGATTCGAACTCCCGGTAGCCTTTCAGCTACGTCCGCTTTCGAGGCGGGTGCATTCAACCACTCTGCCACCTCTCCGGATCGATAGGACTCTCTTAGTCTACCGGGTTGCGGCGAGCGTGGCAATGCCGGGAAAGGCCGTATGGGACGATCTTTCCCGGCATTGGACATTTCCGGATTGGTCTTTCCCGACAAACCACAAAACGGATTTCTGCTACACGCCGATGACGGCGCACAGTTCCTTGACGGACTCGGCGGATTTCTTGAGAGCTGCGTCTTCTTCGGCCGTGAGCTTGATTTCGACAATCTGCTCGATGCCCGCCGCGCCCAGCTTGCAGGGCACGCCGATATAGTAGCCGTTGATGCCGTACTCGCCTTCGAGGTAGGCCGCGCAGGGAAGAATCTTCTTCTTGTCCTTGAGAATGGCCTCGACCATTTCAACCGTGGCCGCTGAAGGCGCGTAGTAGGCGCTACCGGTTTTGAGGTGCTTCACAATCTCGGCGCCGCCGTCGCGGGTGCGCTGCACGAGTTGTTCGAGGCGCTCCGGCGCGATGAGTTCGGTGATGGGAATGCCGGCGACCGTGGAGTAGCGCGGCAGCGGGACCATGGTGTCGCCGTGGCCGCCGAGCACGAATGCCGTCACGTTCTCGACGCTGACGCTCAACTCTTCCGCGATGAAGGTGCGGAAGCGCGCCGAGTCCAGCACGCCGGCCATTCCGATGACGCGCTCGCGGTTGAAGCCTGCCTGACGGAAGGCTGCTTGCGCCATTGCGTCCAGCGGGTTCGAGACGATGATGAGAATGCTCTCCGGCGACTGCGCCACTACCTTCTGGACCACGTCGGACATGATCTTGAAGTTGGTATTCAGCAGGTCGTCGCGGCTCATGCCGGGCTTGCGCGGAATGCCGGCTGTAATCACCACGATGTCGGAGTTCGCCGTGGCCGCGTAATCGTTCGCGCCGGTCACGTGCACATCCCGCTTTTCAATCGGCATGGCCTCGGCAAGATCAAGCGCCTTGCCCTGCGGCACGCCTTCCACCACATCAATCAACACCACATCGGCCAGCTCTTTCGAGGCAATCCAATGAGCCGCCGTAGCGCCTACGTTGCCGGCGCCCACAATGCTAACTTTTTTCCGCATTTCATTTCTCCAAAGATCAGTTGTCGGGGATCAGAGATCAGCTATCAGTCTCAAGTATAGGTCGTAGTAGGAACTGCGGTTTTGCATATCACTGTGCGAAACCGCAGTTCGAGCTGATTACTGACCATTGATAACTCGTCGTTACATATTGCCGATGATGCGCGTGGCAAACTCACTTGTGCCAACCTTGGTGGCCCCGGCGGTCTGCCGCTCAAAGTCGTAGGTGACGAACTTCTGCAGGATCGTCTTTTCCATTGACGTTTCAATCAGTCGCGCGGCCTCTTTCCAGCCGAGGAAGTCAAGCATCATTACGCCGGAAAGAATTACCGAGCCGGGGTTAATCATGTCCTTGTCCGCGTACTTGGGAGCGGTGCCGTGCGTGGCCTCGAAGACCGCGAAGCCGTCGCCGATATTCGCGCCCGGCGCGATGCCGAGACCGCCGACCTGCGCCGCCGCTGCATCGGAGATGTAGTCGCCGTTCAGGTTCGTGGTGGCGAGAATGCTGTAATCCGCGGGCCGAATGATGATCTGCTGGAAGATCGAGTCGGCGATGCGGTCGTTGACGAGAATCTTCGACTTCCACGCGCCGTTGCCATGCGTTTTGCCGATCGAGTCCAGCACGCCCTTCACTTCGGCGTAGACCGCGTCGCGGAAGCTCTGCGGCGCAAACTCCAGTCCCGGCTCAACGAGCGCAGCATTCTCTTCAATTGTGATGTTGGGGTTGGCTTCGACATTGCCGAGAATCCAGCTCTCGCGCTCGGTGACGGTCTGCTCGCGGAACTCTTCGGTGGCAACCTCGTAGCCCCACTCGCGGAAAGCGCCTTCGGTGAACTTCTGGATGTTGCCCTTGTGAACCAGCGTGACCGTTTTGCGGCCTGTTTCAAGAGCGGACTTGATGGCATAGCGGACGAGGCGCTTCGAGCCGAAGATCGAGATCGGCTTGATGCCGACGCCGGAGTCGGTGCGTACCTTCTTCTTGGCGTTGGCCAGCAGGTCGTCGTTGAGGAACGAGATCAGCTTTGCCGCATCCTCCGTGCCCTGCTTGAACTCGATGCCCGAGTACACATCTTCTGTATTCTCGCGGAAAATTACGATGTCAACCTTTTCCGGGTGCTTCACCGGGCTGGGAACGCCCTGATAATACTTCACCGGGCGCACGCAGGAGTAGAGGTCGAGAATCTGGCGCAGCGCCACGTTGAGCGAGCGGATGCCGCCGCCCACCGGCGTCGTCAGCGGCCCCTTGATGGAAACGCGCAGGTCGCGCGCCGCGTTTACGGAGTCATCCGGCAGCCAGGTGCTGAACTGCTTGAATGCCTTTTCGCCGGCAAAGATTTCAAACCACTTGATGCCGCGCTTGCCGCCGTAGGCTTTTTCGACTGCCGCGTCAATGACCCGTTGCGAGGCTTTCCAGATGTCGCGGCCTGTGCCGTCGCCTTCAATGAACGGAATGATGGGGTTGTCGGGGATTGTGTACTGTCCGTTGCTGTACTCGATGGGCTGCCCATCGGCGGGCAGGGAAAGGCCGTTATAGCTTGTCTGCATGGTCGTCTGCCGAGTCCTCTGTTTCGTGTGTTCTTTACGGAGGAAGGCTAACACCTGCAAATAACGGGTGGCAATAATACCGGTTACAGCGGAGTACAAGTGCACTCTTAACTGGATCGCTGGCTGTTTCCGTCGTTATTGCTTGCTTTGCAGACTGTCTTCCTCGAAGCGCGGAATCCCAAAGTGACCCCGCAGATGGAAGATGTCTACCGGGCTCAGGTTTCCTGCCACAGTGATGAGCGTCACGCTACGCTGCGTCTCGGCCAGAATCACCGCTCCGCGCACGTTCACGCCGTCCACCACCATCCATACGTCGGTGGTGCCGTTGTGTACCGGTCCGCCGGAACTGCTGGTTGTAATGTAGTGCTTCCAGCCGCGCAGATGGTAGGTCTGCCGGATGGCGTTTACCGCGGCTTCGTCCGGCACGCCGGCCTGACCGAAGCGCAGCAGATGCACGCTGACTCCTTCGAGCTTATACATTGTCTGGCGTGTCTCGGCCTCGGAGTCCGGCAGCAGGCCCGCCGCGGCGCGCAGCAGGTTGCGGTCGAGGGTAAAGCTGTCCTTCATCGCGGCCTGTGCGGCCAGCGTATCGAGCGCCGGTGGAGTCCATTCCAGCGGTACGGGGTTGGCGTCGGGATCGGCATTGGCTGGAGGGGCAGGCTGCGGGACAACTTGCGGCACGGGCTGCACTGCGCCGCCTTTTTGCGCCACGGCTCCCGTTGCGGCCACCAGGCCGCAGCACATAATCATCCCTGTCCACACTGCTCGTTTCATGCCAATATGGACCCTGCCGTGCGAGGAAAGTTGCGTCTGCGCCGCGACAAAGTTTCCCGTCAGTGCCTCGCTTTCAATTCACTTTGCAACCCGCCTGACAATCTGCCGCGCAGCCGCTCCCTTATGAACGGCGCATAAAATCTTTGCCCGGCCGTTTTCATACGCTGAAATGCGATAAACTCATCCGGGAACGTTTCGTTTCGATACGGCATTTTCGCCGCACGGAGGATACATAGAAATTGGGAAAGAGCATGGTCCCGAAGAAGCTGTTTTTCACCAAGGGAGTGGGGAAGCATAAGGAGCGCCTCACCTCGTTTGAGCTGGCCCTTCGGGATGCCGGTATTGCCAGCCAGAATCTGGTGCGCGTCTCCTCCATCTTCCCGCCGCGCTGCAAGGTGATTTCGCGCAAGGAAGGCGCTGCGCTGCTCAACCACGGCGAGGTGGTTTTCGCGGTGATTGCGGAGAACTCAACCCGCGAGCCGCACCGCCTGGTGGTTTCGAGCATCGGTGTGGCGATTCCCGCCGACCGCAATACCTACGGCTACCTGAGCGAGCACCACAGCTTTGGCGAGACCGAGGAGCAGGCCGGCGAGTACGCGGAGGAGCTGGCAGCCGAGATGCTCGCCACCACGCTCGATGTCGAGTTTGACCCCGACGATAGCTGGGACGAGAAGAAGGAAATCTACCGCATCTCGAACAAGATCGTCCGCACCAGCAACGTTACGCAGTCTGCCGTGGGCGACAAGCGCGGTCTCTGGACCACGACCATCGCCGCCGCCGTGCTGATTCTCGACGAAGACTAAGTCAGTCGAGAAATTCAGTTGGAATGAGGCCCGCCACTTTGGCGGGCCTCTTGCTAAAGCACCGGGTTTGCGCGGCGCGGGTGCAGATCGGGTTGCCTAGGAGCAGGATGCTATACGCTATGCTTTCTTTAGGCAAAGGGTACGAAGGTCATTGCTGCCGTGGAGATTAGATATGGTGCTGCTTGACCACTTACGACGGGTTACCAGGGATGGGCGGTGGATTCCTGAGGTTGACGGAATCCGTTTCGTGGCTATTGCTGCCGTGTTTCTCTTCCATATAGGAGGGAACCTCACAGTGCGACCGGAGTATCACCTGCCCGTGGAGCCGCGCTACTGGTGGCTGACCCAGATGGTGAGCAACGGAGACCGGGGCGTGCCGCTGTTTTTTGTAATTAGTGGACTGATTCTCTCGCTTCCGTTCGCGCGGCATCTGCTGACAGAGGCTAAGCCGGTCTCGCTTGGCAAATACTATCTGCGCCGCGTTACGCGTCTGGAGCCGCCGTATATCGCTTCGTTGATTTTCTGCACTTTTGCCAAGCTGGTGTATTGGCATCATCTCGGCCCTGGGTACTGGGCCCATTTTCTGGCGAGCTTGCTTTATCAGCACAATCTGATTTACGGCCAGCTCAGTACCGTGAATCTTGTGGCGTGGAGTCTTGAGGTCGAGATTCAGTTTTATATGCTCGCACCGCTAATCGTGCAGGTTTATCGAGTCCGCCCGGCCATGTTGAGGCGCGCCATTTTGCTGGCCGGTATTCTGGGAATCTCATGGGCGCAGGTGCCGTTTCAGTCCCTCTACACGGTGAATCGTTTTGAGCTGAGCATTCTGTTTTATGTACAGTACTTCCTTATGGGGCTGCTGATAGCGGATATTTTCGTGCTGGATCTGGATAAGATGAAGTCGCGCTGGGCATGGGATGCTGCAGGAATCCTGGCGTTGGTGGCTATTTTCTGGCCCGATAAGACGACGTTCTGGCCTCATGCCTTGATGCCGCTGCCAATCGGGGCATTCTGTCTTGCCACCATGCGGAGCTACGTTCTGAGGCGGATACTGGGTAATGCGTGGGTCGCCGTGATTGGTGGAATGTGCTATTCCATTTATCTTCTTCACTTCACGTTTCTTGCTGCTGTAATGAAGATTACATGGCATCTTGCGCGTCCTTCGGCCGGGTTCCTGTTTAATTATGTTGAGCAAGTGATTCTGGTTGGTGTGCCGACGCTGATTTTGTGCGCGATATTTTTCCTGCTTGTGGAACGGCCCTGCATGGACCCAGACTGGCCGTCGATGCTATGGCGGGCTCTGACCGGCGGTCGAGGCCATGAAGTAAAAGTTTTAGACACAGCAGATGTGGCAAAGTAGCGCGTAGACGCTCTCCGACGGAAACCCACTTCGGCCTCTTAAAGGCGCTCCGGGGTGTAACGGCAACTGATTCAGCGATGGAAGAAAGTCATGCCAGCAATTCACAAATACAAAATTGGTTTGGTCCAGATGAGCATGGGCCCCGACCCGGCAAAGAATCTTGCCGCGGCAGAGGAGCATATTCGCACAGCCGCGGGGCGCGGCGCGCAGATAGTCTGCCTGCCGGAGCTTTTTCAGGCGCAGTACTTTTGCCAGCGCGAAGACCTGCGCCTCTTCGATCTTGCCGAGCCTATTCCGGGGCCTTCCACCACGCGCCTTGGCGCGCTGGCCCGGGAACTGCGCGTTACGGTGATTGCTTCGCTCTTTGAGCGGCGCGCGCCGGGGCTTTACCACAACACGGCTGCTACGCTGAATCCGGCGGGCGAGATTGCCAGCGTTTACCGCAAGATGCACATTCCCGACGATCCGCTTTACTACGAGAAGTATTACTTCACGCCCGGCGACCTCGGTTTTCAAGCTGTTGACACGCAGGTGGGCCGCGTGGGAACGCTTGTCTGCTGGGACCAGTGGTATCCCGAGGGCGCACGGCTGACGGCGCTGCAAGGGGCCGAGGTGCTGTTCTATCCCACGGCAATCGGCTGGCATCCGGCGGAAAAGGATG
>JAATFM010000193.1 GCA_015655195.1 Terriglobales bacterium | reverse complement strand
TCGAGAGCCGCCATTACCCGGAAGCGGTTCTTGCGCTCATCCATATCGATGAAATCGATGATGATGATGCCGCCCAGGTCGCGCAGGCGAATCTGCCGCACGATCTCCGGAATCGCGTCGAGGTTGGTTTTGACGATGGTGTCTTCGAGCCGCGCCGTCTTGCCGACGTATTTGCCGGTGTTGATGTCGATGGCGACGAGGGCCTCGGTCTGGTTGATGACGATCGAGCCGCCGGACTTGAGCCAGACCTTCGAGCGGAGGGCCTTCGAGATTTCGTCCTCGATGCCGAAGTGCTCGAAGAGCGGCGTCTCCTTGGTGTAGAGCTTGACGCGCCGCACCAGCGTGGGCGAGAAGCGGTTCAGGAAGCGCACAATGCGCTCGTAGGCCGCCTCGTTGTCCACCCAGATCGACGAGAAATCGTCGCTGACCTGATCGCGCAGAATGCGCTCGATGAGCGAGAGGTCATGGTAGATCAGCGCCGGCGACGGCGAGCCTTCGGAGCGCTGCTTGATTTCGTCCCAGAGATGAATCAGGAAACGCAGGTCGGCGCGCAACTCCTCTTCCGAGGTGCCTTCGGCCGCCGTGCGGACGATGAATCCGCCGGCAGCCTCGCCGCGCTCGTTGAGAAGAATCCGCTTGAGCCGCTGACGCTCTTCGTCCGACTCAATTTTGCGGCTCACGCCGACGTGCGAGACCGTGGGCATAAAGACCAGGAAGCGGCCGGGGAGCGCGATGTGGCTCGTAATGCGCGCGCCCTTCTTGGCAATCGGCTCCTTGGCAATCTGCACCAGAATCTCCTGCCCAGGCTTCAGCAGGTCACTGATAATCGGCAGGTCGCTGGTCTGCGCCGAGCGGCGAGACATTCCGCCGCCGCGGCGGTTGTTCTGCTGGCCGGCGTGGCCAGTGTTGCGTCCGCCGCCGCGCCGTCCGCGGCCACCGCGCTCGCCCTTGTCCCGGCGCTCACGGGGAGCCGCCGGAGCAGAGGCTGTTCCCTCGCCGCCTTCTTCCTCGGAATCCAGTTCGTCTTCGTCGCCAGCCTCATCGATTTCGAGTCCACGATTGAGTCCGCGGCCAAGCTGAGCCTCTTTGAAGGCCTCGCTCAAAGCGCCGGCGCGCGATTGCAGCTTCTCTTCTTCCTCGTACTCGTCGAGATCGTTCTCGGCATTACGATGCGCGTGGCGTCCCGGCGTTGCGAACTCCTCTTCCTCGATCAGCTCCTCTTCCACCAGCCCGTTGCCCGGCGCAAAGGCCGAAACGGAGGCAACTGTCGTCGTCGGAGCAGCTTCCACAGGAGTGGGCTCAGGCTCGGCGGCCTTCTTCTTCTTGCCGCCCAGCCCGAAGAGACGGAACTCGCTCGGAGGCAGCGGATCAATGTTGTGTGAGGCGTGGTGCGAGGCGCTGTGCCCGTCTTCCGGCGAAATCTCTTCTTCCTCGAATTCAAATGCGGAAGAATGGGACGCGGACTCGGCAGCCGGAGCAGCTTCGGATTCGGTTGCAGGCTCAGAAGAAATCTCTTCGATGATCGGCTCGGCGGACTCACCGGCAAACTCGTCGATAATCCGTTCGTCGTAGTGCTGGCCCAGGGTCTCGCTTCCGGCGTGAATCACGTAATGAATCTCGACCGCGGGCTCGGCGTGTGCAGCTTCAGGAGCGGGCGTTTCGTGGGTTTCGGAAATCTCCGTAATCGCAGCCTCTGCCTTCACTTCAGGCTCAACCGACGCTGGCTCTGCCTCGCGGTTCCGGTGCCGGGCGAGCGACTCGCCGGGTAGAAGCCCGGTGCCATCCCACTCAATCGGCGCAGCGATCAGCGTGGAGGGCCGGGATGTGACCGTCGGGCGCGCCGGGACCGAAGCCGCAGTGGTGGGCTGTTCCGGCTTATCGTCCGGAGCGGGCTCGCCACCATATTTGGAGAGCGACTCGCCGGGAAGCACAAATGCTGCGGCAGCCGGTTCGGGCCGCGAGTCTTGACGCGAGGACGGACGCGAGTCTGAGCGCGAATCTTGCCGGGAATCGGAACGCGAGGACGAACGCGAATCCTGACGGGAATCTCGACGCGAGCCGGAACGCGAAGACGGGCGGCTCTCGCCGGGCAGCTCGCCCGCCGCGGCTTGAATTTCATGGGAGTGCCCAGGCTCGCCGGATTCGTCACTCGATTCCAGGCCGGGCGCTTCGAGATAGGTCTCGGAAGCGGCCTCGGTCTCTACCGGGTCGGAAACCGGAGCGGCCTGACCGCGGCCTCCGCGGCGACGGCGGCGTCCGCGCCAGCGGCGCGCTCCGCCTTCTTCTTCGCCGCTCCCGGCACCAGCTTCGGAGCCAGTCTCAGCATCGGCCTCACCGGCCTCAGACTCGACAATCGCGGCAGCCTCCGGAGCGGGCGCGGCCACAGGAGCCGATTCCGGCCGGCGGCGAATCTCGCGCGGCTTGATCGGCGCAGAAACAGCGGCCTTTTCAAGCTCGTCGGACTCTTCCGGGTCTTCCATCTCCAGAAAATCGGTTACATAAAGGAAGGCGTCACGTTCGAGGCCCAGGTCCACAAATGCAGACTGCATACCGGGCAGAACCCGCGTCACGCGGCCGTTGTAAATCGACCCCGCGAGCGTATATTCGTTTTCGCGCTCGTAGTAAATCTCGGAGAGCTGATCGTCTTCGAGGATAGCCAGCCGCGTCTCATGCGGCGTGGAGGAAATGCAAATCTCTTTTGCCATCTTACCTTTCCGCCCGGCTCATTTCTTGAGGCCGGGGCAGCGGCAAGGTCACAGAAGGGCGGCGCAAAGTCGGCAGGAGGTGGGCGGAAGCGGTAGGAGTGACCGGGGAGACACTGAAATGCTCAGGCCCGCAGAGCGGTACGCCGCTCCGGGAGGAGAATCGTGGAGCGGAACAGCGATTGCCTGCCCCGCCAAGTGTCTGTCTGGCTTATCCGTATGCAGAAAGTCTGTGGCCGCCCAGTTCAACGCCATCCAAAGGATCGACGCCAGCGGGGCCGTTACGCCGCTCAGAATCGCATAGAGAAACGGCACAAAATGTGCCGGATGGATAGAAACCATCTCTGTACGATTGCGGCTTTCCCGTTTCTGCCTGCTCATGGAACCCAATTCCTGCCGGCTGTGCGGCTCCCCAATGGAACCTGCCGGCGAAATGTTCAATCTTGCTTTTGCTCCCCCGTTCCACCGAGGGAACGGAGGCAGCGAGCCCAATAAATACTGTTCAGTTTACGAACCGACGCATGCGCACGTTCATCGCCACGCCCAGCGCCAGAAAGGTAAACAACACCGAAGACCCGCCGTAACTCATAAGCGGCAAAGGAATTCCGGTGACGGGCATAAACCCGATGACCATGCCCACGTTGACCGCAATCTGAAAGGTCAACACAGCCACAACGCCCATGATAATCAGGGAGCCGGACAGGTCGGCGGCTGTTTGAGCGTTTTGAATCAAACGCATCAATACAAAAAAGTATAGCAGGAGAGCAAAAATCGCGCCGACAAAGCCGTGCTCCTCGCTGAAGGCGGCAAAGATGAAGTCGGCATGGGGGATGGGAATGAAGGCTCCCTGCGTCTGCGAGCCTTTTTCCGCGCCCTGGCCCCAGATGCCGCCCGCGCCCACGGCAATCTTGGCCTGGAGAACCTGGTAGCCCGCGCCGCGGGGGTCGTTGTCCGGGTTGATGAAGCCGGTCAGACGCGCCTTCTGGTAGGGTTTGAGGATTTTGCCGCTGCTCCACACGCCGACCACCAGGACCAGCGCGGCGGTAACGAGAATCAGCGACTGACGCCAGTTGATACCGCCCAGAAACAGTCCGGCGATAAGAATCGGCGAGTAGGTCAGCGCCGTACCCATGTCGGGCTGCGCCAGCACCAGCAGCATGGGCACGCCGACGAGTGCAAATGCCTTGGCAATGTCCCGCCAGGTCAGGTCGCGCCCGCCGAGGTTGGCGAAATATCGCGCGACGATCAGAATCAGGATGAGTTTGACCCACTCCGAGGGCTGAAACTGCATCCCGTGGCCGATCTTGATCCAGCGCCGTGCGCCTAAAACCTTCTGGCCGAAAAGCCTCACCACCACCAGCGCGACGATGCAGGCGCCGTAGGCCCAGGGCGACCAGTCCAGCAGCTTGTGATAGTCCACCTTGGCGAAGATAAACATCAGCAGCAGGCCGCCGAGGACGTAGTACAACTGCTTGGTGTTGAAGTGACCGCCGACGTATTTGGTGTGCAAGGTAGCCGAGTAAATCTCCATCACCGAGATGGCGCAGAGTATCAACACCATCAGCAGCAGCGCCCAGTCGAAGTCGCGGAAGGAGAGGAAGCGGCGCATTATTCGAGACTGTCCTTATTGGGAAGGCTTTCGCGCCAGCGCAGCGGCACTGCGAAGAGCGGCAGCAAAGGGGCCTGGCGGGCGGCGAGGTCTTTCGCGGCCGCGGCGGGTGGCGGGTTCAGGAAATAGTGGCCCGCCCCGAAGCTGTTTTCGGCTTGCTCCGAATCGCGTTTGCCGCCGCGTTTTGCTTCCCGCTTTGCTTCCTCAGACGGACTCGACCACACCGCGCCAACCTCGACTGGCTTGTCGCCTGCACCGGCTTGATCGAGCACATTGTGGTCCGTCTTCCGCTGCTTGTTGATGTAGGCAATGATGACCTTCTGCGCGATCAGCGCCGAGCTTGCGCCCCAGTCGCCGTGCTCCTGCAAGACCACCACGGCAATCTCCGGGTTGCGCCGCGGCACCATGCCGACAAACCACGCGTTCGGCGTCCGCGACCCGCCCTTGGTGTGCGTGTCGCCGCCGCCCACCACCTGCGCCGTGCCCGTCTTGCCGGCAAAATCGATGCCGTTGATGTGCGCCGCCGCCGCCGTGCCGCTGGTAGTGGCCGCGGCCATGCCGTCGGTAATCGTCATCCAGGTGTTCTCGTCGAGCGACACGTTCTTTGCGCCCGAGCCGGGGAAGGAATCGAAAACCGCCGTGCGAAACTCGGCCGGAAGCTGGTTAGGATTCACGAAATGCGGCCGCACCAGATGCCCGTCAGAGGCAATGCCGCTCAGCGCCCGCACAAGCTGGATGGGCGTTACCTGCGTCTCGCCCTGCCCGATGCCGACGGAGATGGTATTGCCCGGATAGTAGCGCTGGTGGTAGTTCTTCCACTCCCATTTCGTCGAAGGCATCACGCCGGTCATTTCGTTGGGCAGGTCGATGCCCGTCTTCTGCGAGAGGCCGAAGGAGGTAGCGTATTTGGCAATCGTGTCGATGCCGAGCTTCTGCGCCAGCGCGTAGAAAAAGGTGTCGCAGGAGAGCGGAATGGCCTGCGAGATGCCGAGAACGCCGTGATGCTTGTCGCACTTGAAAAAGCGCCCGTAAAAGCTGCCGCCGCCGACGCAGTTCACTTTCATGTCCTCGGCTACGCCCTCCTGAAGCCCGGCGGCGGACATGATGATTTTGAAGGTCGAGCCGGGCGCGAGCTGGTCCTGAATCGCCTTGTTCATCAGCGGGTGGCGCGGGTCCGTGATGAGCTTGTTCCAGTCGTCGCGCTTGATGCGGACGGCGAAGGCGTTGGGGTCATAGTTCGGGTGCGAGACCAGCGCCAGAATCTCGCCGTTGCGCGGGTCCATTGCCACTACTGCGCCGTTGGCTTCGCCCAGCGCCAGCTCGGCGGCGCGCTGAATATCAATGTCGATGGTGAGCTTCAGGTCCTGGCCGGGCGTGGCGTGCTGCGTCCTGACATAGGCGACTTCGCGGCCATGGCTATCCACCTCAACATCGCGCGAGCCGTCCTGCCCGCGCAGAATCTGGTCGTAAGTGGCTTCGACGCCGGCCTTGCCCACAATCTGGCCCGGCTCGTACATGGCGTAGCGGGCCTGATTCAGGTCGTCGTCGCTCACCTCGCCCACGTAGCCGATCAGGTGCGCCGCGAAGCCGTCGCGCGGATAGAGGCGGCGCTCCACGTCGATGGTCTCAAGCTCGGGAAGCTCGTTGCGGTGCGCTTCGACGAATGCCTGCTCGTCGGCGCTGATGTCCTGCTTGATGGGAATGGGCTGGTAGCCGGGCGCGGCGCGATAGTGTTTCAGCGTGGCTTTCAACTGGTCGAGATCGAGATGCAGGCCCTGCGCGATGAGCGGCAGGTCGTCGTCCAGATTATTGTTTTGCTCGCGGACCAGGAAGCAGGAGACGGAGGGGTAGTTATCGACGAGCAGCCGGCCATCGCGGTCAAAGAGCCGGCCACGCGGGGCCATGATCGGCTCCTTGCGGATGCGGTTCTCCTCGGCCAGCTCCTTGAAGTTGCTCGCGCCGAGAATTTGCAGCCGCCAGAGCCCCGCGGCCAGCGCCAGCATCAGCACGAGAATTCCGTACTGCGCCACCGCGGATTTGACCGTGGAGAGCTTTTCGCCGCGATTGAACCTGTCGGAATAGATCGCCATTGAGGCCCTGCTGCTAAAAGAATACAGCCGTTCGGCTTTTGTGGCCCGCGGCGCGGCGTTACTGGTTTCATTCCTGCACGGCTGCGGCTCCGGGTCGAAACCGGAGCCGCGCAGGGTGGTGGTGGGACAGTTTCAAAGGGAGCTATCCCTCGGGGGCTAAAGCCCACCCAAGTTTTGGGCTGTTTGCGGCACGGCTAAAGCCGTGCCCTTTCAAAGCAAATACACTACACGCCCTTTGCAGGGCGCTTAAAATGCCGCCAGCGCCTGGTCGAGATCGGCGATCAGGTCTTCCTTGTCCTCAATGCCGACCGAGAGGCGGATCATGCCTTCGGTAATTCCCATCTGGGCGCGCTCCTCGGCGGAGACCGAGGCATGCGTGGTGGTAGCCGAGTGCGAGGCCAGTGACTCAACTCCGCCCAGCGACTCCGCGTTGAGGAAAATCTTCAGCGCGGCGAGGAACTTCGCGCAGTTTTCCTGCGAGCCCAGGTCCATGCTGAGCATCGAGCCGAAGCCCTTCTGCTGGCGCGCGGCAAGCTCGTACTGCGGATGGCTCTTGAGGCCGGGGTAATTGATCTTCAGCACTTTTTTGTGCTGCGAAAGGTACTCGGCCACGGCACGGCCATTTTCTTCGTGCTGGCGGATGCGGAGCGGCATGGTCTTGATGCCGCGCAGGACGAGGAAGCACTCGAAGGGCGACAGGATACCGCCGGCGGCCTTCTGCACCAGCAGGAAACGCTGCTTGTGCTCCTCGGTCGAGCCGATCAGCGCACCGCCGATGCCGTCCGAGTGGCCGTTGAGGTACTTGGTTGTCGAATGCATCACGATATCCGCGCCGAGAGCGAGCGGGCTTTGCAGGCAGGGCGACATGAAGGTGTTATCGACGCTCACCTCGATGCCGCCGCGTGCGTGCGCAAGCTTTGCGATGGCCGCGATGTCGCTCAGCACCATGCGCGGGTTGCTCGGCGTCTCGACGTGAATCATCTTTGTGTTTGGCTTGATGGCTTTTTCGACGCTCGCCGTGTCGGAGGTATCGACGTACTCGACCTCGATGCCGTAGCCGGAGACAATCTGATTGAAGAGCCGCGCTGTGCCGCCGTATACGTCCTTCGAGCAGATCAGGTGATCGCCGGCCTTCAGCATTGCCACCAGCGCGGAGATAGCCGCCATGCCGCTCGTGAAGGCGTGGCCGCTATGGCCGCCTTCGAGCTTGGCGAGCGCGAATTCGAGCCGGTCGCGCGTGGGATTTCCGGCGCGAGAGTAATCCCAGCCGCGGTCCGTGCCGATGCCGGTCAGCTCAAAAGTAGAGGAAAGATAAAGAGGCACATTGACGGAGCCGGTCAGCGGGTCCGGATGCTGCCCGGCGTGAACGGCAAGCGTGGCGTACTTGTATTCCGACATGAAAAAGAGAGGCTCCTGAAAAGGGATGGCTTCGGAAAAGTTATCGCTATAAGTTTATCGCGCTGGAAAGGAACAGCCTCCGACGCTACAGCCAATGGCGGGAATGTGGTCCTGAATTGCGATTTGTGCCATCTTAGGGTGTACCGATCTAGTTCCCTGCGGCTGCCGACTTCTTCTTCTCCGTCCGCACCACCGGGAAGTACCCCGTCCGCGTCCGCACATTCAGCTTGCCTTCGCCTTTGGCTTCGGCTCTCAACTCCACGCGCCGGAAGCCCGGCTGTGTGGTCGGCTTGGTCGAGTGGTAGCCAATGGTGTACTGGCTGCGAATGTCGCGCGCTACCTCGGCGGCAATCTCGTCTACCTGCTCGATGGACTTGGGGAAGAATGCCATGCCGCCCGTCTCGGTCGAGAGCATTTCGAGCGCCCGCCGCGCATGGCGCACCTCGGAACGGCTCATCTCGTCGCCGAAGAGCAGCCCGATGGTATAAACGACCGGGCCGGAAAGCTCCTGTACGCGATGAATCGTCTGTTCGAGATTGAGCGAGGAAGCATTGTCCTCGCCGTCCGTAATCAGGATCAGCACCTGCTTGGGGTGTTTGGCGTCGGCAGCCAGCTTGTCCGCCGAGGCGCCAACCGCATCGTAGAGAGCCGTGCCGCCGCGCGAGTCGATATGCGAGAGGCCGTCATTCAGCTTGTTTACATCCGAGGTGAACTCCTGATCGATAAATGCCTCGTCGGAGAAATTCACAACAAAGGCTTCGTCCTGCGGGTTCGAGGCCTGAATCAGATCGAGGGCGCTCTTGTTCACCGAGGGCCGCTTCTTCGCCATCGAGCCGGAGTTATCGACGACCAGCGCAATCGAGACCGGCAGGTCGGTGTGCTGGAAGCTCAGAATCGTCTGCTTCACGCCGTCCTCGAAGACCTGAAAGTCCTCTTTCTTCAGGTCTTCGACGAGCCGGTTGCCGCTGCCGAGCACGGTGGCGTTCAGCACCACCTCTTCCACGTCGGCGTGCAGGATATAGCCGGTGCCCTGCTTTTCCAGCCCGCCGTCGGCCGTCGAGGGCGGCGTGATGCCGGCATCGGGCGAACTGACCGGGTCGCGGTCCACGCTAAGCGGCGGGGTCTGCGCGGGTTTGTTCTGGACTGAGTTTTGCGCCAGCGGCTGGGCTGGCTTCTGGGCCGGGCTTTGGGCCGAAGACGCAGGGGCCGGCAGCGAAAGCGCCGTGCCCGCCAAAAAAGCGGCGAAAAGGAGAAATTTACTGCAATGGCGCATAGTAGCCGGTGCGTGCATGTACGGTCAGCGGAGGCAGCCCCTGGGGCGGATTCAGTTTCACCTTCACTTTACGCCACTTGCCGTCGCGGTGCAGGTCCTTGGATGTGTAGCCGATCACGTACTGGTTCCTTAGCTCGGTAGAAATCTTCTCCGCAATGTCTCCCATATCGGCCAGATCGTCGACGCGGAAGAGCCGCCCGCCGGTCTCCTCGCAGAGATCGTTCAGCAGCAGCGGTCCGGTGCGCTCCTCGGGCGTGGGCGCGTAAACGTCAAAAATCCCTATCGAATAAATCTCCGCATCCGATTCCCGCACCTGCGCTTTGACTTCGCCCTCGGTGTAACGTGAGCGGTTGTCGCCGCCGTCGGAGACGACGAGCAGCGCCTTGCGCTCGTGAGTCGCGTCTTTCATCTTCGCGATGCCGTAGTAGATCGCGTCCAGCAGCGCCGTGCGGTGGCCGCTGCGCACCGTGGCCAGCCGCGCCTGAATATCATCGACCGAGCTGGTGAAATCCTCGATCAGTTCGGGCCGGTCGTTGAAGCCGATGACGAAAAACTCATCCTGCGGGTTCGCCGTCTTGACGAACTGCACGATCGACTCCCGCGCCCGGAGCAGCTTCGAGGTCATCGAGCCCGATAGATCGAAGATGATTCCGATGGAAACCGGCGCGTCCTCGCTGGCAAAGCTCTTGATCTTCTGCTCGGAGCTGTTCTCGAAGACCTTGAAATCGTCTTTTTCGAGGCCCGTCACGAGGCGGTTCATCGGGTCTGTTACCGTGATCGGAACCAGTACCATATCAACGTTCATGCGGATCAGTCCGCCGGGACGTGCCTTAGTTGCATCCGGCCCGGTCACTGCCGGAGCCTCGGCTCCCTTGGGCGCGCCGGTAGTTGGAGCGCTCGCGGCCGGTGGAGGTGGAACGTGTACCTTGTTCAGCGGATCTTCCTGCGAATGCGCCGCGGGCGACGCCAGAAGCAGCATTGCCGCCGCGCAGAGTGCTGCCAGGCTGCACAGCATCGGCATGCAGCAGACATTCCGGCACTGGCCAAAGATCGAAGGCGGAATCGGAGTCGCTCTCATACCGCTGCCTCTCGGAAATCGGCCGCCGCCCAAACAGAAAATCCGGATCGTAAACCGGACAGGGACCCGGTCGTGAACGTGATAGTAGCACGAAGTCTTTCTCTCGCGCCGCGCTTCATTTCATTGTGTTAAAAGAGCGTTTCCGCGCAGGCCAAGGGCAGGCAGGTAGCGGACCGGTGACAAGGCACCCGTGAGATAGAATCGTGCGAGGAAATGCCTGTATGACGCCTTCGGACTCCTTCGACGCGTGGCCGAACAAACGGAAAGAATTTCTCCGCCGCCGCGTCCTGTCCCGAGTCCTGACTCTCGGTTGCGCTTCGGTGCGGCTGCTGGCCGTTCTGGGATGCGTTTCGGCGCTCCAGGCTCAGAATCCGGTTCCCGCGCCGCAGCCGCCACGCCCGATTGCGTCTGCCCCTGTTCAGGCCCCTGGTTCAGCACCAAATCAGGCTCCAAATCCGCCGCGTTTCGTCGTCGTTCTCGATGCGGCCCACGGCGGCGACGACTCCGGCGGCAGGTTCTCGACCGGCGACTCGGAGAAGGCCGTGACGCTTGCCTTCAGCGTGCGCCTGCGCTCGCTGCTCGCCGCCCGCGGCATTCCGGTCGTTACCACCCGCGAGGAAGACAAATCCCTTGCCCCGGCCGACCGCGCCCAGCTTGCCAATCGCGCCTCCGCGCAGGCTTGCCTGATTCTCCACGCAGCCGAGACCGGCTCCGGCGTGCATCTCTTCACCTCTTCACTGGCCCCGGCCACAAACGCCCACTTCGCCGCCTGGAAGACCGCGCAATCCGCCGCCGTGGAGCGCAGCCTGGCCCTGGCCGGCGAGCTGAACTCCGCCCTGACCCACGCCGGTGTCAACGTAACCCTGAGCCGCACCACCCTGCCCGGCATTGACTCGATGACCTGCCCCGCCGTCGCTATCGAACTCGCCCCGGAGCGCGATGCAAGCCACACCATTCTGGCCGAACCCGCGAGCGCCGACTACCAGGCCCGCATCGCCCAGACCCTCGCCACGGCGCTGCTCGAATGGAAGACGGATCAGAATAGGACAGATCAGGGCAGAACGGAAGCCGGCCAGCCTTGATCCCCCGCTATCAGACCATTCTTCTCGCCATTCTCGTTCTCGCTTCGCTCGGCATGGGCGCGCTGCTCTGGCACATGCGGGAAAAGGCGCATCAGGAGATGCTGCAAGGGCAGGATGCCGCGCCCACCGCAGCCCCCGATGTTGCCGTCGCGGTGCAGGCTACGCTGCTCGTTGCCAACGACGACGACAACGGCCTGCGCGAAGAGGATGAGGCTCTGCCGCTGCCCGCCGACGACGGCGCACGCGCACGCGCTATCCTGAACAAACTCTTTGAAATTTATGCCGCGCCCGGCGCCACGCATCCAGTTCCCGCGCCGCTGCCGGCCGTCCGACAGGTCTTTCTTCTGCCCGAGCAGTCTGCGACAGCTTCGTCCGAAATAGTCAGGCCCGGCACAGGCAGACCCGGAATTGGCAAACCCGGTGCAAAGATTGTCGCGTTCGATTCCGTCAACGGCCCCGAGTTGGCCATCGTGAATCTCGCTCCCGGCTTCGCGTCGAGCCACCCCTCCGGCCTCGAAACCGAAACCCTCACCGTGCTTTCCATCTGCCGCACCATCCACGCCAACCTGCCCCGCGTCGCGGAAATCCGCTTCCTGGTGGACGGCGAGCCACGAGCCACGCTGGCCGGCCACGCCGACCTGACGCGAACCTATCTCGTCTCCGATACCGTTTTGGCCGGCCCGGCCCCATCCGCCGCCGCACAACCATGAATACGCATCTCCCTTGTATTCCTACGACCAGACCTGGAGTAGAATGAGTTAAGTAGCTATGCCCAGACCAGTTCACATCACGACTCCCTGGCCCACTCCAGAAGAAGAGGCCAAGCGCCTGCGTATCCCTGTTGCGCGCCAAAAAGAGTTGCGCGCAATGGCAGAGAAGTATTTCAAGCAGTTAGAGGCGGATAAGAACGGCGTCAAGGGTACAGTCATCCGACGGAGCGAAAAGCCTCAACATGCCTCCGCCGCAGATTGACCCAAAAGCTGTTTTCCTGAACATTCCGTATGACGAAGAATTCCGCAGTCTCTACGTCGCTTATATTGTCGGTCTATACCACCTCGGCCTGGTCCCTCATATTGCTGCTGAAATCCCCGGTGGAGCGCGTCGGCTGGAAAGAATTTTTGATCTAATCCAGGGCTGCCGATACTCGATCCATGACCTCTCCCGTGTCGAATTAAGTGGAACCCCTGATCAGACTCCGCGCTTCAACATTCCCTTGGAATTGGGTATGACTATCACTTGGCAGCGTCTCAATCCTACCCGTCATAATTGGTATGTCTGGGAGTCGGAGCCATATCGTATCCAGAGATCGACGAGCGATCTGAACGGAACCGACGCATACATTCACAACGGCACACCGGAAGGAATCCTTAGCGGACTTCGCAATGCTTTCTGGAGCGATGATGCTCCTGCCGTGCCGAAAATATTGGAATACCATCGTTTTGTGGAAGGCAATGTTGATGCGATTCTTAAAAGAAACGGAACCCACAATTTATTTGCGCTAGGTGTTTTTAAAGATCTTTGCCTATTATGCTCCTACCTCGCCACATTACTGCGCTATGCGCCAAACTGATAGGAAGCGTATGACTCCCACCATCGGCGTCTTCGATTCCGGCTTCGGCGGCCTCACCGTTCTGCGCGCGTTGCTCACGCAGATTCCGCAGGCGCGCTACTGCTTTCTCGGCGACACGGCGCGGCTGCCTTACGGCTCCAAATCCCGCCGCACGATTGCGAAATACGCCGTCGAAAGCGCGCAGTTTCTCGTTCACGAGCAGGGCGCGGAATTTCTCGTCATTGCCTGCAATACCGCCAGTGCGCTCGCCCTCGACGCCATTCAGGAGGCTGTGCCCGTGCCTGTCCTCGGCGTCATCGAGCCGGGCGCGCAGGCCGCCCGCGCCGCTTCCATCAGCGGCGACGTTCTCGTTATCGCCACCGACGCGACGGTGCAGAGCCATGCCTACGCCGAAGCCTGCAAGGCCCGCGGCCTGCATGGTATCGAGCGCGCCTGCCCGCTGCTCGTCCCGCTCGTGGAAGAGGGCTGGACCGGATACTTGCCTGGAGACTCGCCTGAGCAAGCCGTCACCGCGCAGGTCATTCGCATCTATCTCGATCAGCTTCTGGCGGACGCCGCCACGCAAAGCCTCCAGCCCGACACGCTTGTCCTCGGCTGCACGCACTACCCGCTCCTGCGTCCGCTGATCGAAGCCGCTGTTCCTGCCGGAATGCGCGTCATCGATTCCGCCGAAGCCACTGCCGAGCAGGCGGCAATCAAGTTCGGGTGCCACACAAAAGCCGCGGGGGCCACAGATCCCTCTCATTTGGGGACCAGGGAGAGTGACACGCCGCAAATCCGTTGCTTCGCCACCGACTCCGTAGAAAAATTCGAGCGTCTCGGCTCGCGCTTCCTCGGGCGACCAACCGGAACCGTCGAATTAGTCGATCTCGGCGGTTAACTTTTTCGAAGAGTAGCGCAGTTTCAAGAAAGCTCAACCTCAGGGGCTAAAGCCCCATCCTTTTGCCTCCGAATTGCCGGGGATAAATCCCCGGCCTACCAGCAGTGCCCTTCCAAAACCAACGCAAACTAGGACGCTGCCCTTTTGTGTATCGTTCCTAGCCCCTCATCCCTAACTGCTATCCTGTCAATCGAACGAAAGGGACACCATGATCGATCTCAAAGGCAAAATCGCCGTCGTCTTCGGCCTGGCCAACAAGCGCTCCATCGCCTGGGGAATCGCCCAGCAGCTCCACGCAGCCGGCGCTACGCTCGCCATCGGCTACCAGAACGAGCGCATGAAGCTCGAAGCACAGGACCTGATCGCCGAGTTGCCCGGCGCCAGTGGCTTTCAGTGCGATGTCTCCGTCGATTCCGAGATCGAGACTGTCTTTGCCGCGCTCAAAGAACAGCACGGCAAGCTCGATATTCTCGTCCACGCCGTGGCCTACGCGCCTGCCGCCGACCTGAAGGGCGAGTTCGTCAACACCAGCCGCGAGGGCTTCCGCATCGCGCACGAGGTCAGCGTCTACTCGCTCATTGCGGTCACTCGCGCCGCCGCGCCGCTGATGACCGAAGGCGGCAGCATCATGACTCTCACCTACCTCGCCAGCGAGCGCGTGGTGCCACACTACAACGTGATGGCGCTGGCCAAGGCATCGCTTGAAGCCTCGGTGCGCTATCTGGCCTATGAGCTTGGGCCGAAAAACATCCGCGTCAACGCCATCTCCGCCGGCCCCATCAACACGCTGGCCGCGCGCGGCGTGGGCGACCTGAGCGAGATGCGGAAAGCACACATCGAACGCTCGCCGCTTCACCGCGGTGTCGATCAAATCGAGGTGGGCGGCGTGGCGCTCTTCCTCGCCAGCCCCTTGGCAAGCGCCGTCACCGGCGAAACCATCTACGTGGACTGCGGCTACAACATCATGGGTTTCTGAAGCTCATCCGATAGAATCCCTCCAGCATCTGCGGCACGGTGGTTTCTCGCAAAATGCTGGAGGGATTCGCATGTTTCGGCCTGTTTTTTCTGCGTTTCTTGCACTGGTTTTCTCTGCCGCTACCCTTGCGCCGGCCAGTCAGGCCCAGCAGCCGGCAACATCCGGCGCCTTCATCCTGCATAAATTCGCCAAGGCCATCGGCAAAGAGACTTACTCCATTGCGGCGAGCGGCGCGACCTATACACTCACCTCACACTTTCTCTTCACGGATCGCGGCACGCCCGTGCCACTTGAAACCACCTTCACTGCGAACGCCGCCGACAACGCTCCGCTCAGCTACTCCGCGAAGGGCAGATCAGCACGCGAGTCCGCGATGAACGATTCCCTCACCGCGAATCACGGCGGCCTCACCATCACGTCGAGCGGCAAGACACAGACCGTCGCACCGCAGGGTCCGTGGTTTGTCACCGACGGCTACTCACCCGTTGCCATGCAGGAACAGATGATGCGCTGGTGGTTGGCGCATGGCAGCCCGGCGGAGTTCACCGTCTACCCCGCCGCTGCAAAGGTACATATTGCGCCCGCCGCCGCGCTTACCGGGAACGGCGTAGCGCTCCACGGCTACACCGTCGCCGGGCTCATCTGGGGCCAGGAGTCGCTGTGGCTCGACGACGCACGGAATCTTGCGGCGCTGGTCAGCACGGATGCCGAGTTCGACCACTTCGAGGCCGTGCGCGAGCCTTATGAAGCAAGCCTCGACGCTTTCATCGCAGCCTCCGTGCAATCGAATCTCGCGGCGCTTGCAAAGCTCACCGCCTCGGCCCGCGTGGCTTCGGCGCACAAGCTCGCCATTATCGGCGCAACGCTCGAAAACTCGACCGGCGGCGCGCCGATTCCTGACTCGGTGATTCTGATTCAGGACGGCGTGATCCAGGCCGTCGGCACAAGCAAGACCCTCCGCATCCCCGCCGACACAACCACCATCCTCGACGCTCACGGCAAATACGCTATCCCCGGCCTGTGGGACATGCACGCGCACTACGAGCAAGTGGAATGGGGGCCGATCTACCTTGCCGCCGGCGTTACCAGTGTCCGCGATGTGGGCAACGAGTTCGACTTCATTCGCACGCTGCACGATGAGCTTGACCGCAAGGTGAACCCCGCCATCGGGCCGCAC
>JAATFM010000094.1 GCA_015655195.1 Terriglobales bacterium | reverse complement strand
GCGGGCGCGGACGCGATTCTCGTCGAAGTGCATCCGAACGCCGACAAATCGGCCTCGGACGCGGCGCAGACACTCTTTCCGGAGCAGTTCGAAAAGCTGATGGGAGAGCTGAGAACGATTGCCGCGGCGGTGGGAAGGACGCTGTAGCCGCCTGACGCACAATGGGTAGGCCGGGGATTTATCCCCGGCAATAAGTCCAGCTAAATGAGTCGGGCCTTTAGGCCCTGAGGTATGTTTTTCGCTGCGGGTGCCCCAGGTCCCTGGTGTTGGGACCTGGGAGACGCAGCAGATTGCCCGAACTCCGATTGCCAGAAAGGACTCGATGATCGAGCGCATTGCCATTCTGGGCACGGGTCTGCTGGGAGCTTCGGTGGGCCTTGCCGCTCGCGCGTCCGGTTTTGCCGGCTCCATCGTGGGCTGGGACCGAAGCGAAGAGGGTGCGCGGAAGGCGCTGGAGCTTGGCGCAATCGACTCGATTGCATCCGACGCGATTACGGCGGCGTGCGAGGCTGAGGTAACGGTTCTCGCGCCGCCGATTTTTGCCACGCTCGACCTGATGGAGCAGCTCGCGCCGATGCTCGGTCCAGACCATCTTGTGACCGACGTGGGTAGCACCAAGGCGCAGATTGCGGCCTCTGCGGCGCGGCTTTACAACGCGCCAGGCAGGCCCGCGTTTCTGCCCGGCCATCCCATGGCGGGCAAGGAGCGCGGCGGAGCCGAGCACGCCGACGCGAAGCTTTTTCGCCATGCGGTGTGGATTTTTACGGACGCGCCCGAAGCGCTTGACATGCCTGTTGCACAGCGCTCGCAGCGGGCCGCGGAGCTTGCCGAGGAGTGGCGCGGGCTAGTGCAGCAGATGGGCGCGCGCATCCTCGACCTCGACCCCGTGCGGCATGACGAGCTGGTGGCGTGGGTGAGCCATCTGCCGCAGCTCACGGCCACGGCGCTCAGCGCGCTGCTCGAAGACGAGGTAGGCGAAGCGCCGGAGCTCAAGGAAGTTGGCGGGCGCGGCCTGCGCGAGATGACGCGGCTCGGCGCAAGCCCGTTTTCCATGTGGCGCGACATCGCGCACACCAACACCGAGGCAATTGAGCAGGCCCTGCTGAAGCTGGAGCAGCGCCTGGCGCACATCCGCGAAAATCTCCGCACGCCGGAGCTGCGCGACGAGTTCGAGCAGGCAAACCGCTTTCGCAAAGAGTAGTAGAGTTGCAGAAAATTCGTTTTAGGACGAAAATTAACAAGTACGAAGTACGCCGTTACCAAACACCGAGTGGCAAGGAAATTCTGACCGAGTGGCTGCGCTCGATACGTAGCTTCAACGCTCGAACGGCAATTGACCGGCGCATCGCTCGCTTGGAGCTTGGCAACTTCGGCGACCACAAATTCTGTTCTGACGGCGTTTGGGAATTGCGGATCGATTTTGGGCCGGGATACCGTGTCTACTATGGGATTGCCGGAAGACAGGTGATCCTGTTGCTCTGTGGCGGCGATAAGCGAACGCAAAGCTCCGACATAGATCGTGCCGTGCAATATTGGCGCGAATGGCAAGGGAGAGAAGAATGAAAGACAGGCATAACGACGACGCAATGGCAGAGATTTTCAGGGAAGAACCTGCCTATGCCGTACACTTCCTCAACGCCATCCTTGAAGACGGCGATCAGGCCGAGCTTCTCATCGCTCTACGCCAGATGGCGAAGGCTTTTGGAGGAGTACAAAAGGTAGCGGAAAAGGCTGATTTGAATCCTACGCAACTCTACCGCACGCTCTCAAGCAACGGAAACCCCGAGCTGCGCAGTCTCGCTGCCATCTTGAAAGCGATGGGATTGCGGTTGGCCGTAGAGCGTGTAGAAGCGGCCTGATTTACGCGTCAGGCGGTTCGGGATTCTCTTCCAGCGCGCCTTCGACTGCGGGGTCGGCGGCGCGGAAACCCTCGGCTTTTGCGGCTTCGAGCAGCGCCGGCGAGGACGAAACAAAAACAATCTCAGTTCCGGGAAAGATTTCGCGTGCGGTAAGCGCGGCGCCGAGTTGCAGCGCTTCCGGCCAGCGCAGCGGAGAGCGATCGAGAAGCTGGCGCGCGGCTTCGAGGACGGCGGGGTTAAGCGGCTCCTGGACGATGCGCGCGGCTTCCGTGCGAAGGCTCTCCAGCGCGGCGGCGGCGTCCTCGGCGGCAATGCCGCCGGAGCGCTCCCGGCGGCGGATGGCGGCATAAACCTCAAGCGGCGTCGAGGCCGCGATGAGCTTGCGGTTATCCTCGACGGATTCCATCAGCCGGATGAGCGGTTCGGTGCCCTGTTCGCGCACAAAGAGCTTCGCGAAGGCCGTGGCTTCGATGAAGTAGCAGGTCACAGCACGCCCCGCTCTTCGTCGAGCGCCGCGGAGAGTTCTTCACCGTGCACCGGCGCCGGGTGGAAGCGTTGCGCCTCTTCGCCGATGCCGGCCTCGGCGCGGTTCAGGCGGATGGTGGTTGTCGGATAGGCGGGCGTCTTGGGGTTGGCAATCTTGCTGGTCAGCACGATGCCGCGTTGAATAGCCTCGGCTAGCACTGTCTGGCGCGAGTCGGGATTCTGGTTCCAGCGATAGCTCTTGCGCGGCAGAAAGGAGTCGCGGAACCACTTGAGGGCGATAAAGGCGTGCCCCCCCCGCTCGGCCTCGGCCAGCGCCGCAGAGAGCTCCTTGACGCGCGCGTCCATGTCGGCGGGCGTGAGCGATTCAAGATCGTCCTCGTCTTCGTCCTGCGAATCGGCTGCGTGCGAAGTCTCGCGCCGGAGCCGCGGAGCCGGGGCTTCGGAGTCGTCGGTGCGCTCGAAGTAGATGCGAATCTCGTCTTCCTCGGGAGACCAGGCGTCTGCCGAGGCATTGCGGCGCTTGCTGCGCCCGTCCTCGCTGCAAAGCTCCACAATCGCCTGGTAGCCGGGAGGTGCAAGGAAACGCAATGCCCGTGTCAGTCCAGGGTCCTGCGAGAAAGAGAGCTCGGCCAATGCCTCTTCAATCATCTCTTCCGCATCCGGAATACTAATATCTGCATTACCGCGCGCGACCTTTGTCGGCTTCATAATTTTTTCTCCATATACCGATATATCTCGGGGCAAAAAGGCCGGGGCGCCTGCTGCAGCGGTTCCGCTGACGCACTTGCTTGAAGTATCGGCGGCGCCTGCCGATACAAAAAAAATTCATTCCATGCCAGGCAAACTATCCAGCGGCTCCCCTGGCCTGCTGGAGAAAGTCCTCTCTTCTTCTACCCATAAAGATACGGAAATGACGAACCGGGAAAGATCGAGAAAAGATCTACTTAAGTTTTGTTTTTTGAAACTACGCCGGTAGTGTATATGACTCCCCGGCCCTCTGGCACTCCCAAACTCGTGTTATGGTGGCTTTTTTGTTGTAGATGATCGAAAATGGCCCACGGATGCAAAGACGGGACGGAATTTGGACGGCTGAGCCACCTA
This sequence comes from Terriglobales bacterium, assembly GCA_015655195.1. Taxonomy (GTDB): domain Bacteria; phylum Acidobacteriota; class Terriglobia; order Terriglobales; family Acidobacteriaceae; genus Telmatobacter. The sequence continues at coordinate 16,642 of JAATFM010000094.1, read as the reverse complement.
TTTGTCCCCGGTAATGGATCCGACTGCGCGAAAACCATCCCTGGAAGGCTAAAACCCGCTCCTTTTGCGGCGCTGAGCGCAGGGCTAAAGCCCGTACCTTTCAAATTGATCTACTACCCTGGTCTTCTCTTCCTGCGTCCATCTCCTTACAATGGGAATTATGCGCCGTTGTCTGCCGCTACTGCTCGGTTTTTTACTTTCCGCGATCCCTCTCCACGCCGACAACTCCTTCGATCTTGCTGGTCCCAAGGTCGATGTGCACGTGAAGCGGGGAGATCTGACGCTGCCGATCAGCCGCGTGCCGAATCTTATGCCGGGCGACCGGCTGTGGATTCATCCCGACCTGCCCGAAAACCAGACAAACCACTTCGTCCTGGTTGTCGCCTTCCTGCGTGGAATCACTAATCTGCCGCCGAATGACTGGTTTACGCGCGTGGAGACCTGGACAAAAGAGGTGCGCACCGAGGGCGTCTTTGTCAACGTGCCGGCGGATGCCCAGCAGGCGCTGATTTTTCTGGCGCCGGAGACGGGCGGAGATTTTTCCACGCTCCGCAAGGCGGTGCACGACCGCCCCGGAGTCTTTGTGCGGGCGGCGCAGGATTTGCAGGCGGCAAGCGCGGACCGCGTCCGGCTCGACGCCTACCTGACTGACGTGAAGGAAACGAGCCAGACGGACGAGAAGGCCCTGAAGGAGCGCGCACAGCTTTCGGCGCGCTCTCTGGGAATCCGGCTCGACAACCAGTGCTTCGACCGGCCGACCGACCAGCAGGCCCCCTGCCTGGTTTCGCACACCGACGGGCTGGTGCTGGACGATGCCGGCACGCAGGGGATGGTTACACAGCTCGCCAACGGCACCGCGGGCGACCTGATGAACCAGATCAGCTATTCGCAGGCCGGCGGCTACGGCATGTATAGCGCCTATATCGGCGCCATCGTCGACGTGGCGCGGATTTTCTCCTCGCTGCACACGGCGCACTTTCAGTACATTCCCGCGCTGGCGCTGCCGGATAAAGACACGCTGAACCTGCGGCTCAGCGTGCCGCCTTCCTTCCGCGACCCGAAATCCGTGGTTGTCATGGCGCTGCCGCCCATCGGGCCGGTAAAGTTCCCTGTGCTGCGCCCGTCAAACCCGGCCGATGTTCCCTGTGCGCAGAAGCCGGAGCTGGTGCTGGCTGCCGAAGGCGCGCCGCTGGTCTTTGCCACCGGGATGGCCCGCGACCTGAAGCTGCACATTGCGGTTCCGAACAGCGCCTCCGTCCCGCCGCCGGCCAAAAACGGCGGCGATGCGAAGCCGGACGTAAAGGACAGTCCAAAGGAGAACCCGAACGCCCCCGGCGGAATCGACATTCCCGTCATAGCGGATTCGGACAGGGGAGGGCTGGTGCCGACCGGGCCGCTGCCCAAGCTGCCGCCGGGAGAGCTGACGGCCGCGCTACGCGGCAAATGGGGCTTCGACGATTGGGAAGGCCCGCACTTCCATCTCTTTTCCTCCTCGCAGGGCAAGTGGTCGGTGGAGACTGCCGACCGCTCGGCGCTCGTGGTGGGCCGCGCGGATACGCTGCACATTCTGGGCGAGGGCTCGCAGTGCGTGGCGGGAATTTCCTTCCTGTCGGGCTCCGAAGCTCCGAAGACGCTGAGCTTCAAGGCGCCCAGCTCCGGGTTGCTGGAGGTCTCCGTGCCGCTCGAAGAGGCCGTGCCCGGCCCGATCCAGCTCGAAATCCGGCAGTACGGTGCGGCCCAGCCGGAGACGCTGACGCTGAACGCCTACGCCGAAGCCGCCTCGCTCGACCGGCTCACGCTGAGCGCGGGCGACCGGCTGGCAATTCTCAAAGGCAAGCGGCTGGACGAGGTGGCGAAGATCACGCTCGAAGGAATTGCCTTTACGCCCGCGGCGCTGACCCGCGTGGAGAATTTCGACCAACTCGCGGCGCACGCCGAGGGGGACACGAGCCGGCTCACCGCCCCGGCAGCCGCGGCAAAGCCGCTCTCGGCGAAGGTACAGCTCCGCGATGGCCGCGAGGTAAAGGTGCCGGTAACGATCGAGCCGCCGCGGCCGCAGGTGAGCCTGCTGAATAAAGGCACGCAGGAGGACGTTAACGCCGCGCCCGTGCCGGTGCACTTTGGCAGTGCCGACGATCTGCCTCTTAACGCCAAGCTGGTCTTTTTCCTCAAGTCGGAGTCTCCGCGCAGCTTTCCGCGCAAGCAGAGCGTGGAGGTGGCCGCCGTGGACGGCAGCTTCCACACCACGCTCTCGATTGCCGACGGAACGCTAATGCTGGAAGACGCGCGGACGGCGCTGGGAGCGATTGCTCCGCTCGACAAATTCGGCCCTTCGGCCTTCGGGCCGGTCCATGCGCGGGCCGTCTCGCCCGACGGCGTGCCGGGCGATTGGATTCCGCTGGGAACGCTGGTGCGGATTCCAGAGTTCAAGGAGCTGCGCTGCCCCCGCTCGCTGGCCCGGCCCTGCACGCTGACAGCGAGCAATCTCTTTCTCGTCGAGGCGGTCGGTTCCTCGCCGGAGATGGGAAATGCGGTCGAGATTCCGGCGGACTTTACCGGCTCGCAGATCGCGGTGCCGCATCCGCTGAACGGGTCGCTGTACCTGAGGCTGCGCGACGATCCGGAGACTGTGCAGACTCTCAACCTGCCGGTAACGCCGATTCAGGCGCCTCCGGTTGCGCCGTCGGCTTCCGTACAGGTTCCGGCCTCGGCGCAGACGGCAACTCCGGCGCCGGCTCCGCCAGCGACGACCACGCCGCCGCAGAGTTCCGCGCCGCCGCAGGACTCCGCGCCCCAGACCAGCAGCCCCACGCCAGACACGGCGAGCCCGGCACCGAGCCCGGCTACAAACCCCGCTCCCGCCGCGCCGAAGCCGCAGGAATAGATGCGGTCTTGTAACAGGGCACGACTTCAGTCGTGCCCTGTTACGAAGGCAATTCCCTCGAATTTCAGGGTTTGTGCGTTAGCTCCATAATTGCAGCTCAAAGCCGGCGCAGCCTCTTGCAGGCCTCGTCCAACTCGGCGTCTTTCTTTGCGAAACAGAAGCGGAGCAGGTTCTCGCCACGGCCTTTCTGGAAGAACGCGCTACCCGCCACGGCGGCCACGCCGGTAGCTTTGAGCAGTGCACGGGCCTTTTCCGCGGCGGTTGCGCCGGGCAGGCTCGATGCGTCAGCAAGAACGTAGTAAGCCCCGGCAGGAACACTCGGCGTAAGCCCGGCATCGCGCAGAGCGGCAACAATACGCTCGCGCTTCGACTGGTGCTCGGCTGCGATTCCCGAATAAAACTCCGGCCCCAACTGTTCGAGGCCCGCCGCGGCTCCATGCTGTAGCGCCGAGGGCGCGCAGACGTAAGTCAGATCGTGGAAATAAGACATTGCGCCGAGCCATTTCGCCGGCGCGGTAACGAAGCCAAGCCGCCAGCCGGTGACGGAGAATGTCTTCGAGAAGCCGGAAATGACAATGGTGCGCTCGCGCATTCCTGGCAGCGTGGCCGGCGCAATGTGCCGCTGGCCGTCGTAGACGAAGTATTCGTAGATCTCGTCGGTGAAGAGAAAAAGGTCGAACTCCTGGCAGATTTCGGCAACGGCCCGCGTCTCCGCGAGCGAAAAGACTTTGCCGCTCGGATTCGCCGGCGTGTTGAGCAGGATGGCGCGCGTCTTCGGCGTAATCGCCGCACGCAGCGCCTCTACATCCAGCGCAAAATCTCCCTCGCCGAGCGGCACGAAAACCGGCTTGACGCGCAGCGACTTCAGCGTTGCCACGTGATAGCCGTAGAAAGGCTCAAAGAGGATTGCCTCGTCGCCGGGATTGAGCAGCGCCATAACGGCGGCGTGCAAGCCGCCTGTCGCGCCTGCCGAGACGAGAACCTCGCCCTCCGGGTCGTAGTCGAGACCATAGTCGCGCCGTTGCTTGGCGGCAATGGCATTGCGCAGCCGCGCTATGCCGTCGAGGCGCGTATAGATGTTTTCCCCGGCGTGGATAGCTTCGATAGCGCCAAGCTCGACCGGCCCCGGTGTTGGCGTGTCGCAGATGCCCTGCGCCAGATTGATGCCGCCAATGGCGCCGCAGGCCAGACTCATGGCGCGAATCTCGGATTGCACCGTTCCGGGAGCCAGCTCGCTCAGGCGCAGACGTGATTCCACAGCCGCGGCGTTGCCGCTCGTTGCTGCCTTTTTCATCCCGTTATTTTACAGAGCGCGTCAAATCGCGGCGTTTGTCCGCGGCGTTTGCGTGCGGTGCTTCAGTCTGGCGCACGTGACCCCATTCGTCCTACCGTATCCCTCTTCTGTGCTATTTCTCTACACTTTTGTGCGCTTTAGAGTTACCTCAGTGACGGGATTGCGCTGGGAAAATCGAAGATTTCGCTAAAGAATTTTTCGCAGCGCGGGTAGATTAGACCCAGTTAATCGAGCGGCGCTTTAGTCGATAAAAACCATCGCCGCACAGAGAGCTTTTGGGGCGCACCACGGAACGCTTACCGGGAAACGGTAAATACGAGTCCAGGGCGCTCCTGATTGAACTCCTCCGAATAAACCTCCTCCGAAGGGAAGAGAGCAGCGCCCGTGAACAATTTGAGATTTATCCGCGCCGGAGCGCTTGCGCTCACGGCAACGATCTTTTATGCCTTGATTCCTGCCCCGACGGTTCTCTCGCAGAGCGCGGAACGCCCCGTTTTGCCTGATTCTGTTTTGCCCGGTTCTGTCTTGCCAAGTTCTGTTTCGTCTGATTCTGTCTTGCCTGATTCTTTTGTGTCCGATTCTCTCTTGCCTGTTTCTGTTTCGCCTGTGTTTGTCTCGTCTGGTTCTCTTTTGCCAAGTCCCGTAGCGCCGCAGCCGTCGGCCCCGATTGCGGTTCCGATTCTGCCCGTCCGCGCTCCCATCGGTACATCGGGAAACGAAGGCTCGGTCGAAGCGCCGGGCAGCAATATTCCCGCTTTTGCCCGGCCTGAGAGCAATCTCGCCGTGGATCTGGGGCCGGTCGCGCCGCAGAGCCAACTGGGCCGGATGGTGCTGTTGCTGCGGCCAACGCCCACGCAGCAGTCGGCGCTTGAAAATCTTCTGGCGGCGCAGCAGAGTCCGCGCTCGCCGCTCTATCATCGCTGGCTCACGCCGGCGCAGTTCGGCGCGGAGTTCGGCCCAAGCGTCGCCGATCTGGCCCGTGTGATGGGCTGGCTGCGCGGGCAGGGTTTCACGGTTGAGGAGATTCCCGCCGGGCGGCAGATTGTGCTCTTCTCCGGCACGGCGGCGCAGGTGGAAGAGGCATTTCATGCCCCGATTCACCGCTTCCAGATGAAGGATGACGGCATTGTTGCCACTCCAAATGCGGATTCCGGCGCGGGCTCGAATCTAAGCCTGAATGGAATTCCGAACGCGGGTACGAACACAAATCCAGGCACGAATCCGAATACGAATCTAGCCCAGCCGCCGGCCGAGCACATTGCCAACATTGCCGAGCCGGAGATTCCGGCGGCGCTATCAGGAATCGTTGCGGGGATTGTCTCGCTCGATGACCTGCACAGCCAGCCGGCGCTTCAGGCTCGCAGTCCGCTTGCCCCTGCCTCTCGCGTGCCGCAGTCGGCGCAGCCGCAGTGGAATATGGGTGGTTCGCACTATCTCTCGCCCGGCGATCTGGGGGCGATCTACGACATCAACCCGCTCTATGAAGAGGGAACGACGGGCGCGGGGACCGGCATCGCGATTCCGGGGCGCAGCAACATTCAGCTCTCCGATGTGGCAACTTTTCGCTCGGCGGCGGGTCTCGCGGCGCTGGCGCCGACGGTGCTGACTCCGGCGGGCAATCCCGGCCTTGCGACCACGAATTACGGTCAGGATCTCGACGAGGCAACGCTCGATGTGGAATGGGCCAGCGCGGTAGCTCCGGCCACGGCGGTAACGCTGGTGGCGGAGCCCTCGACGGGTTCGACGGACGGCATCGACCTGGCCTCGCAGTACATTGTGAACCACTCGCTTGCCTCGGTGGTGAGCGTGAGTTACGCCTCCTGCGAGTCGTCGATGGGTTCGACGGAGCGGGCTTTTTACAACGGGCTCTGGCAGCAGGCCGCGGCACAGGGAATGAGCGTTTTTGTGGCCTCGGGCGACGCCGGTGCGGCGGGCTGTCAAGCTGGATCGGCTAGCTCCGGCAGCAAGCAGGCGGTGAATGGAATGTGTTCGTCGCCCTACTCGACCTGCGTGGGCGGCACGGAATTCGACGAGGGCTCGAACCCGGCGCAGTACTGGTCTGCCGGAAACGGCCCCGGCAATGCCTCGGCGCTGGGCTACATTCCCGAGGTTGCGTGGAATGAGAGCGGCTCAAACGGCGGTACCGGTTTGTGGGCCACAGGCGGCGGCGCGAGCACGGTGTATGCGCAGCCGGACTGGCAGAAAAATGTGAACGGAACGCAGGCCGCAGGCACCATGCGCGCCGTGCCGGATGTGGCGCTGACCGCGGCCTCGCACGACGGCTACGTATTTACCGAGGGCGGCAATAACTGGATTATCAACGGCACCTCGGCTGCTACGCCCGCCTTCGCGGCAATCATGGCGCTGGCGGTCGAGGAGCACGGCCAGCAGGGCGCGGCGAATCCGGGGTTGTATGCGATGCTCGATGCGCCGGAGAATCCCTTCCATGCGACGCCTGCGGGCAGCAATACGGTTCCCGGTGTAACAGGCTTCGCGGCCAACGGCGACAGCTACAACCTTGCCACCGGGCTGGGCTCGGTGGACGCAAACGTGCTTGTCGGCAACTGGGGTTTGTTGCAGGGCGAGACACCAGTGCTGGCGGTTTCGGTGCCGGGTTCGCCGCTGGCCCTGCCGATTGCCGGGATTGCCACCGAGCAGGTGACGGTCTCCGGCTCGTTTTCGGGAACGGCTACGCTCGGCATAACCGGGCTGCCGGCGGGAGTGACAGCGGCATGGAGTCAGAACCCGCTCCCAGCAGCGGGGGCGGTGACGCTGACGCTGCTAGGCGGCGCATGGACTCCGATGGGTTCCTATCCGGTAACGATTGAGGCCCAGGCCGGCAGCGCGGAGGCCGCGGCACAGATCATGCTCGTGGTGGGACCGCCGGAGTTGGGCGGCACACCGGACCCGGTTCCCGGTGGCGGCGGAGTTCGGTCCGCGCCGTGAGCGCTGACCTACGCACCGATCTTCTCGAATCCGGCGCGAATCTTTTCCTCGACCGTGGTCGGTGTGGTCGAACCCGGCGCGTTCGGTTCCGATGCGCTGCTGAGGTTGTGGCTGATCTCAAGCACAACGGCGGGCGGTTCGGGGAGGGCTTTGAGAGCCTCAGCCGTGGCAGGCCAGTCGATAGTGCCATCGCCGGGCCAGAGGTGTTCGTCGCGCACGCCGTGGTTGTCGTGGACGTGTACGGAGACAATCCGCTTGCCGAGGACGTTAACGGCTTCCGGAATTCCAACAGTCGCGTGCGCGTGGCCGAGGTCGAGGCAAACGCCGATGCCGTCCAGGTGGCCGAGATCGAGAATCGTGACCAGGTGCTCGGGCGTGGTCGGCTCGCTGATCAGGTTTTCCACCAGCACCTTGACGCCGAGCGGGCGCGCGAAGGCGCCGAGATGTTCGAGAGCCGTGAGGCCGTACTCGACTGCCCGTGGATTCCAGGCGTCGGTGCGCTCGCCCAGGTGAACGATGAGATGGCGGATGGGAATGTGCTCGGCGGATTCGAGAGCCCGCTTGATCTCGTCCATGCCGTCGATGCGGCGGGCCTTTTCCGGATGCAGCACATTGACGGCTGGTGCGCCGGCGCGGCCCATCTCTCGGTCTGGAAAGAGCGGCGCGTGCATCGAGAACGGCTGGAGGGCATTGGAGCGGAACCAGCCCGCCAGCTCCATCACGTGTTCGCGGCTCGTGTAATCGAAGTGCTGGCGTGCGGCAAAAATCTCCACGGCCTCGGCGCCTGCACGGTTGGCAAGCTCCAGCAGCCCCGGATGCAGCCGCTGGTTGAGAAACAAGTGCGTTGAGAGAACCCGCAGCATTCGTTGATACCCCCGGCCGCATCTCGAACCGGATTCTCGAATCCGGACCTAGAGCCCGGTTCTCGAATCCCCTGGATGTAGCCTTCTATATCTATTCTCGCATTGCGTGAATAACTTACAGCTCAGAGTTGCATGAAAAATGATGCGTGGGGAGCCGTTAAGCAAATGGGCCGCGCGGGGAAAATGGCCGCCCGGCTGGACAGGAACAGATGGCCGCAGAGGATTTTGTTGCCGAATTCTGGTCGATTATGATAACTAAATCATTAGTTGAAACGTCTCTTGGAACGGAACCGTGTTTTAGAAATCAGGAAGGGTCTTTGAGGCCCTTTCGCCGATCCCGCAAGAGGCTGGAGAGAGACTCAAACAATGCCGCCGAAGCCTTCGAACACATTGACGCCCGCCGAGCTGCGGCTGATGCGAGTTCTCTGGACTCGCGGAGAGTCCGCGGTCTCCGACCTTGTGACCGCAACGGCCGAGCACAGTCCGCTGGCCTATACCTCGGTGCTGACGACGGTGCGGATTCTCGAACAGAAGGGCTATGTGACGCACCGGCAGCAGGGGCGGGCGTTTCTCTACAGCCCGTGCGTGGCCGAGCAGGAGGCGAGCCGGAGCGAGATTCGGCATGTGCTGGAGCGCTTCTTCGGCAATTCGCGGGAGCGGCTGATGTTGTCCCTGCTGGGGGATGAGGAGCTGAGCGGCGAGGAGCTGCGGCGGCTCAAGGCTGCGATTTCGGCGACGCCGGACGACGAGTTGAATCCGGATGAGCTGGGTGCCGGGGAGGCGCGGGCATGAGCGGGCTGGCGGCGCTGGGATCGGAATTGACAAATCTGGACACAATGGCTGCTGCTGCGGCCGGGGCGCTGGTTTCAGCGGTGTGGCAGGGCGCGGCCCTGGCAGCGCTGGCGTGGGCGGGGTTGCGGCTCTTTCCGCGGCTCAGCGCTGCGGCGCGGTCGGCGGTCTGGCTGAGCGTTTTTGCGCTGCTCGCCGGGTTGCAGATAATGCCGCTCGTCGGTGGCTCGGATGCTTTGGGCGCAAGGGCCGCGAGCGGGCTGGCAATCCATCCAATCCTCCATTTGGCCCCACGCTGGAGCCTTGCGATTGCCGCGCTGTGGCTGGCGCTGACGGTCTTTCGCGCCGCGCAGATCGTGCACGGGGTTCTCTACCTGCGGCGGCTGGGGCGGAGCGCGGCGGAGATTCCGGCGCTTGCGGGGCTGGCGGAAGAGATGGCGGGCCGCAAGGCGCGTATCTGCGCTTCGGACGAAGTGGCCCGGCCCTGCGTGATTGGTTTCTTCCAGCCGCAGGTTCTGATTCCCACGGTGCTGCTCGAAAATCTCTCCGAAACCGAGCTGCGGCAGGTTCTGGTGCACGAGATGGAGCACCTGCGCCGGGCAGACGACTGGACCAATCTCGCGCAGAAGCTGATTGTGGCGGCCTTTCCGCTGAATCCGGCGTTGGGCTGGGTGGAGCGGCGGCTCTGCGCGGAGCGGGAACTGGCCTGCGACGACCGCGTGCTCGCCGAAGGAAGCGGACGCAAGGCCTATGCGCTGTGCCTCACCCGGCTGGCCGAGTTTGCGCTTACGGCGCGGGGATTTTCGCTGGTTCTCGGCGCATGGGAACAGCGTCCCGAACTTGTCCGGCGCGTGGAGCGGATTCTTTCCTCGCCTATGCGGGCGATGAGCCGGCCCGCGGCTCTTGGCGTGACGGCTGGCGTGCTGGCTGTGGCGCTGTCTGCGGCGGTGGAACTGGCGCGCAGCCCGGAGCTGGTGAGTTTTGCTCCGGCGGTTGCGGTGGCGCAAAATTCGCCGTCGATAATCCCTCAGGAGCTAAAACCCCTTCCCGTTGCGAGCGGCGATGTACGGGCTGAAGCCCGTTCCTTTCAAACCGGTTCGCAGTTTGCGAGGCCGACATTGGTGAGGGCGGCAATGGTCGTAGAGCGCGGGTCATCTACAAAGCCAAGGCGGGCAAGTCTGGCGCAAATAGAGAAGATGCTTCCGGCAGCGGCGTTGCGTGAAGCGAGCCCGCGGGCGCAGAAACAGACTTATATGCTTCGGCAGGCAGCAGAGCCCGAGGTAAAGCTGGCCGGTCTGCGAATGGGGCCGCCGCCGGGAGACGGCAAGTTGGTGGTGCTGGCCGGTTGGAGCGATACAGATGCGGCTCAGAGGATGATTCTGGCCGATTTCCGCGAAAATAAGAGACCGCAGATGATTGTGATTCCCGCGGTTTACATTGTCGCCACGCCGAATGGCTGGCTGATTGTGCAGATTTAGTTGCAGATTTGAGTCTTTGAGGCGCGGCGGAAGCTGCGCCTCGATCCGAAAACAGGCAGAAACAACCTCGAACCAAACCTCGAAATGGAGCAGAATAATGTGGCAAGAAACTAATCGTTTAGTTGCAATGGCGAAAATAGCGAAACGGTTCTCCGCGCCGGCGGCGGTGGCGGGAGCCTTTGCGCTCGGAGCGGTACTCTTTGCCGGGCATGGGCGCGTCTTTGCGTCTTCGGGTGCGGACGGGCTGGCGGGCGGGATGGCTCTCGATGAGCAATCGGTCTCCGCGCTTACCGAGCTTGATCGCGCGATGGAAGCGGTTGCCTCACGCGTGACGCCGGCGGTGGTGAATGTGGCTGTGACGGCGCGCCACGATGAGCAGACGGGCGGACAGATGGGGGGCCAAGGCGGAATGCAGCAACTGCCGCCCGAACTGCGGCGGTTCTTCGGTGGCATGATGCCGCAGCAGGGGCCGCAGATCGAGCACGGCATCGGCTCGGGCGTGATTATTTCGCCCGACGGCTACATCGTGACGAACAACCACGTGGTCGATGGCGCAACGGACGTGAAGGTAACGCTGCACGACCGGCGCGTGCTGAACGCGAAGGTGGTTGGCACGGATAAGCTGACCGATATTGCCGTGCTGAAAGTGGATGCAACGAACCTGCCGGTGATTGCGTGGGGCGATTCGACGAAGCTCTCGCCGGGGCAGACAGTGCTGGCCTTCGGCAGCCCCTTCGGCGTCTTCCAGTTCTCGGTTACGCGCGGCATTGTGTCTGCCGTGAACCGCCCCAATCCCGACCTCAATGACCGCCGCAAGCCGGGCGGCTTCATTCAGACCGACGCGGCGATCAATCCCGGCAACTCCGGCGGCCCGCTGGTAAACGCGCATGGAGAGCTGGTGGGAATTAATACCTTCATCATCTCGGAGAGCGGCTCGTTTGCCGGCGCGGGGTTTGCGATTCCCTCGCAGCTTGTGCGCTCCACAGCCGATCAGCTCATTAAGAACGGTAAGATCGAGCACGGCTACCTGGGAGTCAGCCTCAACGACGTGACGCCGGCCAATGCCTCCTTCTTTAACGTGCCGGACGCAATGGGCGCGTTGATAGCGCAGGTCACGCCCGATTCGCCGGCCAGCCGCGGCGGCATCAAGCAGGGCGACGTGGTGCGCGAAGTGAACGGGCAGAAGGTGGAAACGGGCAGTGCGCTCCAGATGGCGGTGAGCCAGATGCAGCCCGGCCAGTCGCTGAAGCTCGATATTCTGCGCGAAGGCAAGCCGATGACGCTGAGCCTGACAGTGGGCCAGTTCCATGCCAAGGGCGAGGAAGCCGCGAATGAGGGCGGCGCGCAGGGCGGCAAGGGGCGCATCGGGCTCTCGGTCGGCGACCTGACCGACGATGTGCGGCAGCAGATCCAGGCGCCGGAGGATGTGAAGGGCGCGGTCGTCGAAGAGGTGCGTCCGGGCAGCCCCGCGGAGGATGCGGGGATTCAGCCGGGTGACGTGATTCTCGAAGTGAACCGCAAAAAGGCCGCTTCGGCCAGCGATGTGCTGAGCCAGATTCACGCGGCTCCGGCGGGCAAGGATGTGTTGCTGCTGGTCTGGTCGCACGGCAACGCGAGCTACCGCACGGTAAGGCCGGATGCGGCCGAGCAGCCGGGGCAGTAAGGACCAAGAGATCAGGCTGCGGGACGATCCTGCGATGTGGGTTTGCAGGATGTGGGTGCCCCAGGTCCCTGTTGTTGGGACCTGGGATACCACGCAGCGTCGGTTCGTATAATGCGGTTACGGATCTATGAAGTAATTATTGGAGGTTCGCTGCGTGTTGTCTTGCCCGAAGCTTGGTGTGCCGGCGGCTCTGCTGCTGGCTGTTTCTTTCTTGCCTGTTAATGCTTCCCCTGCGCAGGCCCCCGATCTGCACAGCCAGCTTGACGCGATTTTCACCAAGCACGAATACGAATCGCGCGGTGTGCAGATGGCATGGCAGAAGGATGGCGAGATTTACACCATCCTGGAGCCGGCCGCGGGCGGCAAGAGCGTCGATATTGCAGCCTACGACACGGCGACGGGCAAGCGAAGCGTGATTGTTCCGGCAGCAGCGCTGACACCGAAAAGCGAGGACAAGCCACTTGCGATTCAGGGATACCAGTGGTCGGCGGACCGCACCAAGCTGCTGATTTTCACTAACTCGCAGCGCGTCTGGCGGCAGAATACGCGTGGCGATTACTGGGTCTATGACGAGGGCGCGAGCCAGCTTTTCAAGCTGGGTGGCGATGCGCCGGAGTCCACGTTGATGTTTGCCACTTTTTCACCCGACGGCAGCAAAGTCGCATGGGTGCGGCAGAACAATCTCTACGCCGAAGACCTGGCGACGGAGAAGATTACGCAGCTCACCACCGACGGCTCGGAAAACATTATCAACGGCACCTCGGACTGGGTGAATGAGGAAGAGCTGGACCTGCGCGACTGCTTCCGCTGGAGCCCGGACGGGCAGTCGATTGCCTACTGGCAGTTCGATCAATCGGGCGTCGGCGAGTACACGCTGATTAACGACACGCTGGGCGAATACCCGCAGACCTTCAAGTACAAGTACCCACAGCCGGGCACGACGAACTCCGCCGTGCGCGCGGGCGTGGTGAGCGTAAGCGGCGGGCCTACAACGTGGATCAAGCTCGAAGGCGACCCGCGGCAGCATTACATTGCGCGGATGGAGTGGGCGGGCAATTCGAAGGAAGTGCTGGTCGAGTACCTGGACCGCTTGCAGCAGGACGCGAAGCTCATGCTTGCCGATGCGAAGACCGGCGCGGCGCGGCTCTTCTTCGAGGACACGGACAAGGCGTGGGTGGACATCGTTCCGCTGGACTGGATCAGCGCGGGCACAGCGATTGGCAAGGGCGTTGGCCACGAGCCGGATTTGCTCTGGATCAGTGAGCGTGATGGCTGGCGTCACGCCTATCGCGTGGACCGCAAGACCGGCGAGCCGAAGCTGATTACGCACTTCGACGGCGATGTGGTCTCGGTGGAGGCGATTGACAACGCGAGCGGCTGGCTCTACTTCATGGCCTCGCCCGACGACGCGGTGCGCGAGTATCTCTACCGCACGCGGCTGGACGGCACAGGCAAGCCTGAGCGCGTCACGCCCGCCGACGAGCCCGGCGTGCACCACTACAACATTGCGCCGGATGGAAAGTGGGCCGTCCACACGTGGAGCACCTTCACGACGCCGAATCGCATCGAGCTTGTAAGCCTGCCCGATCACAAGGCGGCGCGGACACTGGTGGCGAACGAGGAGCTTGCGAAGAAGACGAAAACGCTCCTGCCGAATCAGCCGGAATTCTTCAAAGTTCCCGTAGCGAACAACGTGGTTCTGGACGGGTATATGCTAAAGCCGCCGGATTTTGACCCGGCAAAGAAGTACCCAGTGCTGACGATGGTCTACGGCGAGCCGGCAAGCGCGACGGTGCGGGATTCCTGGCAGGGAGGCCGTGGGCTCTTTCACGCGGCGCTGGCCCAGCAGGGATACATCCTTGTGAGCTTCGACAACCAGGGCACGCCCGCGCCCAAGGGCCGCGAGTGGCGCAAGTCGATCTACGGCGCGGTGGGCGTGCTGGCCTCCTCGCAGCAATCGGAGGCGATTCAGTGGCTCGCGAAGCAGCACAGCTACATCGACTCGTCGCGCATGGCAATCTGGGGCTGGAGCGGCGGCGGCTCGCAGACGCTGAATGTGATGTTCCGCTATCCGGGCGTCTATTCGACGGGGATTGCGGTGGCGCCGGTGGCCGATGAGGCGCATTACGACTCCATCTACCAGGAGCGCTACATGGGCCTGCCGGAGCAGAATAAGCAGGGCTACCATGACGGCTCGCCGATCAACTTTGCCGGCGGTTTGCAGGGGCATCTGCTGGTGGTGCACGGCTCGGGCGACGACAACGTGCACTTCCAGGGCACGGAGCTGCTGGTGAACAAGCTCATCGAGCTGGGCAAGCCCTTCGACTTTATGGATTACCCGAACCGCACGCACGGAATCTACGAGGGGCGCGGAACGACGATCCACGTTTACAGCCTGATCGCGAGGTATCTCGAAGACCATGTGCCGCCGGGGGCAAGATAGGGAGCAGCGCGGAGAGAGGAGCACGATTGACCGGACGTCCGCATGGACGGGGGATTCGACATATCGATCTGACGGACGTGCAGCCGGCATCGAGCGAGACTGCCCGCCGGATCAACCGCGATATTGTGCTTGAAATCATCCGCGAAGAGCAGCCCATCTCGCGCGCCGACCTGGCGCGGCGCAGCGGCTTGCAGCGCAGCACGGTCTCGCAGATCGTGGAGCAACTGATCGGGGAAAAGTGGGTGCGCGAGGGGCCGCAGGCAACGTCGGCGCGTGGCCGGCGGCCCACCATGCTGGGGTTGAACGAGGACTTGCTGGTGATTGCCGTCGATCTGCATCCGGGCCAGGCCACGGTGGCGACGGTGGACCTGAACGGGCGGCTGCTGGCGAGCTCGAAGGCCGTGCTGACACGCGATCCGGTGGCTTCCACGCAGGTGATTGTGGAAGCGATGCGGCGGCTCCGGGCGGCGCCGGATGGCAAGACAGACGCGCCCGAAGGCAAGACAATCGAAGGCATCGGAATGAGTCTGCCGGGGCGGATCGACCCGGCCACCGAGCGGCTGATCTTTGCGCCCAACTTGCACTGGCCGGAATTTGACCTGAAGGGTGTCATCGAAAAGGCGATGCAGTTGCCGGTGCGGATGGAAAACGCGGCCACGGCCTGCCTGCTGGCGGAGCTGACCTTCGGCAACCTCGACGGGAACCCCGACGTGGTGATGGTAACGGTCTCGGAGGGCGTCGGCACGGGGGTCTTTGCCAACGGGCGGCTGATCGGCGGGCATCAGGGGATGGCGGGCGAGTTCGGGCACGTCACGCTGGACGCGAGCGGACCGAAGTGCGCCTGTGGCCGGACGGGCTGCTGGGAGGTCTTTGCCTCCTGCCGGGCGGCGCTGCGCTATTACCAGGAACTGGAACTCGAAGCCCACGCCGCGAGCCCCGAGGCACGAGCTACGAGTTTCGCCGAACTGCTGCATTTGGCCGAAAGCGGCAATGTCAAGGCGGCGCAGGCCGTCGAGCGGCAGGCAAAGTACATTGGCGAAGGTTTGCGGATGATTATCGCGGCGCTGGCGCCGGGAACGATCCTGATTGCCGGGGACATTACCTCGGCGTGGCATCGCTACGGGCCGGTGATTGAGCGGGCGGCCGGCAAGCAGACGCTGGCCGGTACAGCGCCGCGGATTCTGCCCGCGCATGACGGCGACCAGGCGCGGCTCCGGGGCGCGGCGGCGCTGGTCTTTCAACGGCGGCCGGCTAATGCCGGCAGGCAAAAGTCGGTTGCTGCGAACTTTATTGCAAAATCAAGCGAAACCCGGATGATGCCCAGCGCGGCGGCCCTGGCGCGCTAAACCGCTCCGGCTCAAGCGCTGCCGGATGCCCAGATTCCTGATTTTGGGACCTGGGATCGTGCCGCGCGCATCAGCGGCCTTGAATGTGCGACTGAAACAGCCGTATACTGAATGAGGACCGAAGAAGTCGGATATTTGCATGCTCAAGCTGACCAAAAAGGCGGACTATGGGCTGATGGCCCTGAAGTATCTCGCGGAGCATCCGGAGACCCCTGCCTTGAGCGCGAAGGAGATTGCCGACGCTTACGGCATCCCGGCGCAACTGCTCGCGAAGATATTGCAGCGCCTCACCAAAACGGGTCTGCTCAAATCCCACGCCGGCATGAATGGCGGCTACGCGCTGGCCAAAGATGCGGAAAAGATTTCGGCCTTCGAGGTGATTCTCTCCATCGACGGGCCGTTCTTTATCACATCGTGCACCAAGGGTGCGCATGGCTGCGACCTGACGCCGAGCTGCACCATCAAAGAACCTCTGGCGCGGGTGAACGACACGATTGCCGGGGTGCTGAAGAGTATCAGCATCAGCGACCTTGCGGAAGACGGGCAGACGGTTCCGAAAGCAGCGGCGCACGGACTGGTAACGCTGACGCTGTCCTAAGTTTCGGAAAGATTTTTCGTCGCGGAGCTGGCGGCGAGCGAAGAAAACATCCGGCATCAGGAGCCGGACGAACGGAATACCGGCTGCACTTGAGTTTCAGGAGTTGAGTTCAGGACTTGAGTTTCAGCGTCGGGCAGAGTTGAGGGTGATTAGATGAGCGCAACTGTGACGAGTCAGATTGAAGTTCCCGCGGGCGTGAGCCTGCCGATTTACATGGACAACCACGCCACCACGCCGCTGGACCCGCGCGTGCTGGAGGCGATGATGCCGTACCTCACCGGAAAGTTCGGCAACGCGGCCAGCCGCAACCACTCCTTTGGGTGGGAGGCCGAGCAGGC
>JAATFM010000105.1 GCA_015655195.1 Terriglobales bacterium | reverse complement strand
CCCACCGTCATGTTGTTTGTGCAATCGCTCAAGGGCATCAGCCACAACAAAATCGAAGACACACGCGAGGAGCATCTCAAGCTGGCCGTGGTGGCGCTGGACCGGCTGGCTTCAAGGACGATGAAGTGGATTGAGGCCGGCGCAGAAAGCAGGTGAGGTCATGGGCACAACGACGGCGGTTGCGACGGTGGACCACTGGATTGGCGGCAGGCATGTAGCTTCGGCTTCTGGGCGAGCGGGCGCGGTGCATAATCCCGCTACGGGCGAGGTGATTGCCGAGGTTGGCTTTGCCACGGCGGAAGAGGTAGACCGCGCCGTTGCGGCGGCGAAGGTCGCCTTTGCGGAGTGGCGCGCCACGCCGCTCTCTCGCCGCGCGGAGGTGATGTTTCGTTTTCGCGAGCTGCTTGCGGGCAACCGCGAAAAGATTGCCGCAATTCTGACGCGGGAGAACGGCAAGACCACCGCAGACGCGCTGGGCGAAGTCTCGCGCGGGCTTGAGAATGTCGAGTTTGCCTGTGGGATTCCGAATCTGCTCAAGGGCGGCTACACGGAGCAGGCGAGCCGCGGCGTGGACGTGTATCAGATTCGCCAGCCGCTGGGAGTTGTGGCCGGCATTACGCCCTTCAACTTTCCCGCGATGGTGCCGCTGTGGATGATCTCGAATGCGATTGCGTGTGGAAATACATTCGTTCTCAAGCCTTCTGAAAAAGTGCCAACGGCGAGCGTGATGATTGCCGAACTGGCCAAGGAGGCCGGCGTTCCGGATGGCGTGCTGAATCTGGTGCAGGGCGATAAGGTCGCGGTGGACCGTCTGCTCGCGCACCCGGATGTGAAAGCGGTGAGCTTTGTTGGCTCAACGCCGGTGGCGAAGCAAATTTACGAAACGGCGACGCGGAATGGTAAGCGCGTACAGGCGCTGGGCGGGGCGAAGAATCACATGGTGGTGCTGCCCGATGCGGAGCTTGCAATGGCTGCCGATGCGGCTGTCTCAGCGGCGTATGGTGCGGCGGGCGAGCGGTGCATGGCGATCTCGGTGGTGGTCGCGGTGGGAGATGTTGCCGATCCGCTGGTTGCGGCGATCAAGGAGCGGATCGCGAAGATCAAGGTCGCGCCGGGTACGGAGCCGGGCAGCGAGATGGGGCCGCTGATTACACGCGAGCACCGCGACCGCGTTGCCTCGTATCTGGACAAAGCCGCGAGCGATGGCGCGACGGTAGTAGTCGATGGGCGCGCCGAAGGTAAGGCTCCGACCGAGGGATTTTTCCTTGCGCCGTCGCTGGTGGACAACGTGAAGCCCGGAACGGCCTGCTACGAGAACGAGATCTTTGGGCCGGTGCTGAGCGTGGTGCGGGTGAAGACATACGCCGAGGCGGTGAAGCTTATCAACGAGAATCCCTACGGCAACGGCACGGCGATTTTCACGCAGAACGGCGGTGCGGCGCGTCAGTTCCAGTTCGATGTCGAGGTGGGAATGGTGGGCGTGAATGTGCCGATTCCCGTGCCGGTTTCCTATTACAGCTTCGGCGGCTGGAAGTCGTCGCTCTTCGGCGACCTGCATATGTATGGGCCGGAGGGCGTGCAGTTTTATACGCGGGCCAAGGTGGTCACGAGCCGCTGGCCCGATCCCGGCGCTAGCAAGGTGGACCTGGGGTTCCCGCAGGTGCGGTGATCGTTCAGTAATCCCACCCTTGCGACAGAAAAAAGTCGCAAGGATGGGGCACGGGACGGTTGTGGTAGATCAGGCGGTTTCTTCGGCGGCGGTTTCGATTGCGGTAGGAGCGGCGAGCTTCATCAGCAGCATATAGACGCCGGCGGCAACAAAGAAGCCGACGAACCATGCGTAATCGTAGAGCTGATGCAGACTGGGCACAAAGAGGCCGACAAGCGCGATGGCGACACCGAGCACCAGTGCGACAATGGCGCGGGGATTGATGCCTTTCGTGTAGTGGTATGCGCCTTCGGAGTGATAGAGAGAGTTGATGTCGAGTTCGGTGCGGCGGATGAAAAAGTAATCGGCGATCATGATGCCGGCGACGGGGCCGAGCAGGCCGGAATAACCGACAAGCCAGCCGAAGATATAAGCGTCGGGTGTGGCAAGCAGTTTCCAAGGGCACATGGCGAGGCCGAGAAAGCCGGTGATGAGGCCGCCGGTGCGGAAGCTGATAAGCCGCGGATAGAGATTGGAAAAATCATTCGAAGGTGAGACGACATTCGCGCCGATGTTGACGTTGAGCGTGGCGATGAGAATGGCAATGAGCGCCACGAATGCGACGACAGGCTGATGAAATGCGCCGATCAGCTCGATGGGATTCCAGATGGGATGGCCGAAGAGGACCGTCGATGCCGATGTGACGGCGATGCCGACGAAGGTGTAGAGCGTCATGGCAACGGGCAGGCCGAATGCCTGGCCCCATGCCTGCGCGTTCTGCGATTTTGAGTAGCGCGTGAAGTCGGGGATATTAAGCGCGAGTGTGGCCCAGTAGCCGACCATCGCGGTGAGCGAAGGGAAGAAGACGGCGAGAAATTCATGCGTGGAATGGAACCGGCTCGGCGTCGAAAGCATGGACCCGAAGCTGCCTGCCTTGATTCGGACCCAGATGAGTAGCGCCGCTGCCATGACGAACATGAAAGGCGCGCCGAAGGCTTGCAGGTGGCGGATGGATTCCGTTCCGCGCCACACTACGACCATGTTGAGCAGCCAGAAGCCGAGGAAGCAGGCCCAGCGCAGAGCGTTGCTGGTTTGAGTGGCGGGCCAGATGACGGCGATCATCGAGTGAATCGCAGTGCCGCCGATCCAGGACTGAATACCAAACCAGCCGCAGGCCACGATGGCGCGCAGAATCGCCGGAACGTTAGCGCCGCGAACGCCAAAAGGTGCGCGGATGAAGACAGGGAAGGGGATTCCGTATTTTGCGCCGGCGTGGGCGTTGAGCAGCATGGGGATGAGCACGATGAGATTGCCGAGAAGAACGGTGCCGACGGCCTGCTTCCAGTCCATGCCTTTGGCAATGAGCGAAGAGGCAAGCTGGTAGGTCGTAATCTCCATCGACATGGAGAACCAGAGCGCGATGTAGTTGTAAGTCGTCCAGGTGCGCGCCTCGGGCGGTGCGGGGCACAGGTCCTGATTCGACAGCGTGGGGTCGATGACGCTCACTGGCGCAGTTCTCCTCATGTTTTGCAGTATGCACGGCAGCGGGGATTTGCCAAAGAGATTTATGCGGAGAAACACGAAGGGGGCCATTTCGGCCCCCTTTCCTGCTGCGGTGTGGTTGCGCCGCATTGTGATTGTGCTGCGTTGTTATTGCACGGTGACGGTCAGAGGCTGCGCGGCCGTGTTGCCGGTCGAGTCGCTTACCTGTACGGTGAGCGGTGCGGTCAAGGTTACATCCACGCTCGACGGGACGGAGTTGGACCCGGTGAAAGTGGAGTCGCCCGCGTAGCTTGCGGTGATGGTCTGCTTCCCGATGGGCAGCGACGAGGTGGTGAGTGCCGCCGCGCCGCCGGAGACCGCTGCGGTTCCCAGGACATTGTTGTTGTCGAGGAAGGTGACGGTTCCGCTTGGCGTGCCGCTGCCGGTTGCGGCCACTGTCGCCGTAAGGATAACAGGGCTGCCGAGGGCCGGCGTCGTCGAAGAGACGGCAAGCGTGGTGGTTGAGGCGCCGTTGTTGGGTTGAATCTTGGTTCCGCTTCCGCCCGAGCAGCCGACGGTGAAGGTGAGTATGCTGACCGCGCCCAGGAGGACGGCGAAGGGATAGCGGCGCCGCCTGCCGGGAAGGCCGATTAGCAGGACGCAGGCAAGAGCCGCCACGCCGCCGGCTCCGAGCCATGCCGTCGAGCTGGATTGCGCTGTGAGCGGCGCGGAGAGCAGGATGGTGAGCGTGGAGGTGACTGCGCCGTTCGTGCCGGCAGTGGGCGCGCTGAAGGAGCAGGTGAGCCCGGCGGGCAGCGTGCCGGGGCAACTGAAGGAGAGGCTTGTCGCATTCAGCGTGGAGCCGCTGGTTGGGGTCACGGTAATGGCCAGCGTGTTTCCGGTGGTGCTGCCGGGCGCGAGCGTAAGGCTCGATGCCGGCAGAGCCAGCGTGAACGGGCCGGTGTAGGTAACGCTCACCGTACCGGCGGAGGCAATGTAGTTTGTGTCGCCGCCGTAGCTGGCGGAGATGGTGTTTGCTCCCGATACCAGCTTTTGCCCCGGAACATTGAGGAAGGCGTGGCCGATGGATGCGTTGGTGGAGGAATCGATAGCGGCAGTGACGGGCACGGTGCCGAGAACGGCGCCCGAGGTAGTGTCGGTGAGCGTTACGGTTCCTGTTGGCGAGCTGGCAAAGCTGGTGGTTTCAAGAGCGATGTCAAGGCTCACGCTCTGGCCGGCCGTGACGGCGGTGCGGCTGGGCGTGATTGCCGTGGTGGTTGGCGCCTGATTCACCGTAATGGCGACGGTATTCGAGGTGCTGGCCCCGAAGGTGCCGTCTCCCGTATAGCGCGCATAGAGTGTATGCGCGCCGGCGGGCATGCCGTTGCCGGAGATGGAGGCTGCGCCGCTTGCAAGCTGCGCGTTGGCGATGGGCGTGCCGGCTGTGGTGTCCTGATCGAAGAGGCCGACGCTGCCGGTGGGCTGCTGCGCGCCGGAGGTTGCGGCTACCGTGACCGATGCGGGCATGGCCGTGCCGTATGTGGTGGAAGTAGCACTGAGGGTCAGGGTCGTGGTGCTGGCGGAGAGATTTCCGGCAGCAGTGGCCCAGGCATCCGCGAGAGCGGAGATGTCCGCCGAGCCGAGGCCGGTAGCGAGATCGTAGCCGGTGTTGGCGGTGTAGTCCGGCAGCACTCCAAGCTCGTCATCGGGGTTGGTGACGGTGCAGGGAGAGTTGGGCGCGATGGCCAGGTAGCCAACGATGCAGGGAACGGCGATGCTGCCTTGCGTAATGTCATGGAAGACCGCTGGTCCGCTGCCGTTGTACTGCGCCGCGCCGATCTGATAGAGCAGGTAGTTGATGTTGCCGAGCGGCGAGCCGAGCTTCTGGTTCATTAACGCCACCACGCCGGCAAAGGCCGGAGCGGCGAAGGAAGTTCCACCGGCAGTGAGGAATTCTCCGTCGCAGCTATCGTCTGTTATTGCGTCGGACTGGCAATAGACAAGAGAGCTTCCCCATATGCCGGAGCCGGAGAAGAAAGAGATGTCGGGAACGCTTCGGAAGCCGGTCGTCGGCATTCCCGGCATGGCAATCTGCCAGTCGGGAGTGGGATAGCCGCCGGAGCAGGTGGAGGGGTCTGCGCCGTCGGAGACGGTGCATCGGCTGGCACCACCGCCGCCGCCCGCTGTGTCGAGGAAGGGCGGTTCTCCGGTGAGGCTGCTGGGGGGAACGTAGAAGTCGTTGCAGAGCGCCTCGGTGGTAGTGTCGCTGACCCACGGGGTGCCCGTCTGTGCCTGCGCGGCGGTGAGCACGAAGGGGCTGGCGCAGGTTTCATTCCACGGCGTTTCCGGAACATAGCCCAGCGCGGAAGCTCCCGTATTGGGATTGTTGGTGGTGCTCCAGTACTGGCTGCCGAAATTGCCGAAGACAGTGCCGGTTCCGAAGTCGTTTCCGGAGAAGTCCGTGCCGCCGACGGCTGTGTTGTAGGGGGTGGAGGCGAATCCGCTGACCTGCTCGCCATAGTAGGAGGCCTCCTCGTTCTGGTCGCAGGAAGCCGAGCCGGCGTCGCCGGAGGAGACGACAACGGTGATGCCTTCCACGGACGCCTGTTGCCAGAGGCCGTAGAAGTACTGGTTGCCGGAGGTGCCGAGGGCGAATTCGCACGCGCCCCAGCTCACGCTGAGGATGGGCGAGAGATTGTTGTCGACGGCATACTCAGCCGCTGACAGGATGCCGCCGCCGGTGTTGGTCGGTGCGGATGCGAGCAGGTTGATGGTGGCATTGGGAGCGATGGCGCCGGACCACTCGGTGTCGAGATCGGCCTCGCTCTCGTTACTGTCGCCGGTATAGCCGGGATCGGTGCCGACAACAATGTTGTTGAACTTGGCGGCGGGCAGGCCGAAGGTAGTGCGGAAGCCATTCACGTCGTCGGGGTTCACGTCGCTCTCGGCCACGATGGCGATGGATACGCCTGTGCCGTCGGTTCCCTGGCTGATGAGCGGGCTCACGTTGTAGATGGTGTTGAAGTCGCCGGGCGTGACGAAGTAATAGTTGCCGCCGTTTCCGTCAGGGTAGGTAAGTTGTGGACGAGCGCCGAGACCGGCTTTCCCGGTGGAGGCAAGCTGGGGCAGCGCGCCCGGCTTCACGCTCCACTTGCCGTCCTTCGAGCGCATGGCAATCCGCGGAGCCGTATGCTGCGGCGTGCGACCGTAAGTGGTGAGCGAAGAGAAGCCGGCCACCACGGGTGTGATGGCTGTGGGGATCATGGGATCGGAGGCGTTGGCGTAGTGTTTCTGGCCGCCGATGCTGTACTGGTGAATCTCCGTGTGGAAGGCGGAGCTGAGCTGCTTCGCGGTTCCGGAGAAGGTGATGACGGTGCGGCTATTGGAGACGCTATCGATGGTGAAGCCGTGCAGCGTGAGCCACGCGGTGATCTTATCCACGTCAGCCTGCGCTGCGCCGAAGCGCTCGCCAAACTGGGTGGGCGTGAGCCACTTGTGGTAGTCGGGCGAGTTGGGCTTCTGCTGGTTGGTGAGCAGCTTGACGAGATCCGCCTGCTGCGCGTCGCTGGGCTTGAGCACCAGTTGCATGCGAGCGAGCGGAAGGTCGTCTCCGGCCGCGCCAAGGTCCGTCGCCTTGTGGATGAAGGCCGGCGTATTGCCGCGGAGGCGGACCAGGAGCTGGTCGTTGATAGGCTGGATAACGCGAACCTGCGGAGCAGTGCTCTGCGCTTTGGCCGGCGTGGGCAGAGTGGACGTCATCAAGAGTCCCGCGCAGAGCGCGAGAACCGGAAGGCGAAATAGTCCTGAATTTTTGTGTCTCATGTTCCCCGATATTTCTTCCGCGTTTGCGGATTGCGTGTCGTATCCCTTCGGAAAGCGGGCGTCTTGCGGACGCCCGCCCCACAGCGCTACTGAACGGTGACGGAGATAGTGGCGGATTGCGGAGCCACTCCCTGCACCGAAGGCGTTGCCGTGACAACCAGCGTGGAGGTGCCGCTCGGCGCCGTCTTCAAATCGAGGCCGCCGCCGCAGCCGGAGAGACCGGCAATGCCGGCCATGGCTGCAAGGGCAAGCGCGACCATCAGCATCTGCCGCAGCTTCTTTCTCCGCAGCGGAAGCAGAATCCCGATGAGGCAGGCAAGGCTGAGGCCGCCTGACGCCCGCTGCCATGGTCCTGCCGGATGATTTGCCGACTTGACCGTGACCGAGTTCAGGAGCAGCGTCGCCGAGGCGGTCTGCCCAGGAGCGAGGGTCACAGTGGCAGGCGAGACCTGCGCTGCCAGGCCATTGAGCGGCCCGGAGACGGCAAGGCTGACCGTGCCGGTGTAGGTGCTGTTTGCCGAGAGCGTCAGGGCAACCGACTGGGCCGAGCCGCGGGTGATGGTGACGGTCGCGGAGCCTGCCAGCATGGAGAAGCTCGGAGCATCCGCGACAGGCGCCGTGACCGCGATCTGCACGGTTCCCGCGTTTACGTTGGGGTTGAAGTTTGCGTCGCCGCTGTAGGCGGCGGTGAGCGTGTGCGAGCCCACTGCCAGCTCGGAGGTGGTGAGCACCGCCTGACCGGAGACCACGTCCGAAGCGCCGACGATGGAGCCGTTCTCGGTAAAGATGAGCGAGCCGCCCGCCGTGGGCCGATAGGGCATGGTAGGCAGGATCGAAGCGCTGACAATCGCGTTCTCGCCGGCGGTGATCGTCGGTGAGCTGTTGGTGAGCGAGATCGCCGTGCCGCCCTGGTTCAGCAGCAGCATGGAGGTGCCGTATGCTGACTCGGTAATCATGTCGAGCGCGCCATCGTTGAAGTAGTTGCCCGGATAGAGGCCGGCCGATGCGGGAGAAATGGGAACCTCGATCGGCGGTCCGAAGGTACCGTCGCCATTGCCCAGCAGCAGGTGTGCGCCGTAGAAGGCGTTGGTGTATTCGTTGTAGTCGCCGTCGAAGAGATCGAGCGCTCCGTCGCCGTTGAAGTCGCCTAGAACGGACTGCACAATGTCGTGGCCCTGCTCGTAGGTGCCGGTCAGTTGGTAGCCGTTGGGCGTGTTGAGGTAGACGAGAACGCCCTCGGTGCCGTCCACGAGGCAGCAGCCGGAGATCTGGCCATCGGTGACAACGACGATGTCGGTTTTGCCGTCAGCGTTCAGGTCCTTGGCCAGGATGGTGGTAATGTCATAGCCCGACTGCAAGACAAAGGAATTGGAAGGATCGAAGTTGCCGGCTCCGTCGCCGTAAAGGATGGTGACCTGCGAAGTGCCGGAGCTGCCGCCGGCGTCGGCTACGATAAGGTCCGCCTTGCCGTCATTGTTGAAGTCGCCGATGGCGACGGCATCCAACTCGACGCCGATGGTGACGAACTTCGCCGGCTGGAAGGTGCCGTCGCCGTTGCTGAGCGCGACGACGATGCCGCCGGGCGAGCGTGACGCAGGTGCTACCGCGACGATGTCGTCCTTGCCGTCACCATTGAGATCCCCGGCAGTGACGCCATAAAAGTTGGCGCTGATAGTCGTGGAGCCCATGTTGATGGGCACGGGCGTGGCAAAGGTGCCATCTCCGTTGGAGAGGGCAATGGCAAGGCTGCTCGAGTTGGAGGGATAGCGGCCGGATGAGGTGGTGAAGATGACATCCCGAAGGCCGTCGGCGTTGAAGTCGCCTGTAGCCTGCTGGACGATGGGATTTCCGAGGCCGCCGGGATCGGGCGGCATTGCCTGCTTCCAGGTGAATCCGCCCTTGCCGTCGCTAAGACCTGCGACATAGGGATACGGGCCGTTGCCCATCTCATCCTGGGCCAGAAAGTCCGTGAAGCCGTCGCCGTTCATGTCGAAGGCGCCGACACCGTCTATGGCGGAGGGGAATGTGTTGGGGTCGTTGGCCGGAACCGCGCCGGGAGCGGCAAAGAAAGTGCCGTCTCCGCGGTTAATGTAAATGGCGGCGCGATTGTAGGCGACAGAGGTGCTGGAGACGACGGCAAAATCCATATGCCCGTCGTTGTCGAAATCCGCGGCGGCAAAGTTGGAGCCGGGGTAGTTTTCCGATGTGGTCGTTCCGTTCTCGTCGGAGGCATACACGATGGTGGGCGGGGCGAAGGTTCCGTCGCCGTTGCCCAGGAAGACCGCAGTGTAGTAGACATCGTTGTCGATGAAGTCCGGCAGGCCATCGCCGTTGACGTCGACAACTCCCCATCCGGCGGGGTTGATCGCGAATATGTTCACGGCCACCTGCGGCGCGCCGAAGGTTCCATCCGGCAGGCCGAGAGCGGTGTAAACGTAGTCGTCGCCAAAGTTCAGCGTGATGTCCGGGTTGCCGTCGTTGTTCAGGTCCGTCAGGCTCAGGCCGCCGGTGTTGTCGGTGATCTCTCCATAGGAAGCGGTGAAATCGACTTCGATGCTCGTCGCGGCGTTGAATGTTCCATCGCCCTTGCCGGGCAGTGCCAGGATGCTGGTTCCGGCCAGGAGCCCGCCGTCGGCGTCGTCGTAAGCCTGGCCTTCGATAACGAGATTCGGCTTGTTGTTCAGACTCTGGTAGAGAATGCCGTTGTTCGGAATCCCGATGTTGTAGCCGGAATAGGTAAAGACGGTCTGGGCGGGGCTGGCGATGTTGAATTTCCCGCCGCCCTGTCCGAGGAATGTCTGGACGGTAATGGTGCTGTAGTTGTCGTCCTCGTCGTACTGGCTGACCGCGGAGACTAGGTCCGGCGTGCCGTCTCCGTTCACGTCTGTCACCAGGAAGGCGCCGACGTTGATCGGATCGCCCTGCAGCACAGCAAGCGTGGTGGGCGTGGCAAAGGTGCCATCGTGGTTGTTGTGGAAAATGGCGAGGTTGATGGTGGCGTCTGGTGCATACGTGCCGTATGCGGAAACCCAGGGCTTGGCGATAACGTCCGGATAGCCGTCTCCGTCCACGTCGGCCACAATGGCGCCGATGAAGTAGACCGATCCTCCGTAAACCGTTGGCGCGCTGGAGTTGGTGATCGGCGCGGCAAAATGCCCCTTCTTATCGTTCAGCATGATATTGAGGTTGCCGTCCGTATCGAGCGTGGCAATGTCGGCCGAGCCGTCCTTATTGAAGTCCGCAGAGAGGGTGACAAGGACGGAGTTGTAGTCGTTATCCGGCTGAGGAATCGTCTGATACGAGGGCGCCGTGAGAAAGCCGCCGAAGTTGTGCGTGCCGGAAGGCGGCACATCCTGTGGCCGGGCGGCAGGAGTGCTCATCGGATTGGCCGTATGCAGGCGTGCCGGGTGGCCGAGCGGGTAGAGAGCCGGGTTGCTATGCGCCTGCCGCACCTGTGCTTGGCGTGCCTGGGCCAGGTTTGCCTGGGCGGTCCGGCGTCCTTGCCAGGGCTGCTGCGAGGCGCGCTGCTGTGCCCGGAGGCGTTTAGCTGGCGCAGTCTGCGTGAAGTGCGGAAGGAACGTATGTGTCGAGGCGGTACGGGGGACCGGAGCAGAGGCGGCTGCGCTCGCGAGCGGTGACGCGGCGAGCAGCGTCAATAACACAGCGAGCAGGGAAAACGAAAAGTGTTGTGAAATTGTTTTCTTGTCTCCAATCGAGCCAATGGGCGTTTGCGCCGGAGCCGCAGCGCACTTCGCCATGAACCGGGGGCAGGATTCAACTCGCACAACATTGCGTGGTCTTTTTACTTCTCTCACGGCATCTCCTGATGAATGGTGTTGGCTTACAGGTGAAAGGGGACTGTCGAATGGAGTACCAGCCATTCCTCAGCGCAGAGAAAGGAATGGTTGAGTTGTGAAGGATGCTTGGAATTGGTTGAGTCACACCTGTGGGGGGACAGGCGGGCAGAAATCAAGGGGGAAGCTTGGCCGGTACGCAGGCAGGATCCGCCGCTACTAGCGCATAGGCTCATGCACTAGAAGGAAACTATCCTTCCATGCGCCTGCCACACGAAAAATTTGTACACGAGTCCGTAACATTTTCGCCAAATGACCACGCACAAAAATTAACAATCTTGTGGTGCAAGCCTATATCGATTTGTTGTAAAGCGTCCAATGAGAATATTGGATGGCTGTGATACGTTTTGGCTATGGAAATCGAGCTGCGGCTGCTGAAGTGCGCTCTTGCGCTGGCCGAACATGGTAATTTCGCGCGGGGCGCAAAAGCAGTCCATCTGTCTCAACCTTCTCTTTCGCGCAACATCCAGGAACTCGAGCATCGTCTCGGCGTGCCGCTCTTTGTCCGCAGTCCGCGTGGCGTGGAGCCCACGGCCGCCGGTGTTGTTCTGCTCAAACATGCGCGCGCCGTAATGGAGCAGGCAGACACGCTGGTGCGCGAAATGAGCTTGTTACAGGGGCTGGAGCCGAGCGAGCTCAGCGTCGGCGCAGGCGTTTATCCGGGGCAGATGTTCGTCGATCGGGCAATCGGGAGGCTGGTTCGCGACTATCCGGCGGCGTCGATTTCGATTGTGCATGACAGCTCCTACCAGTTGTTGCCGCACCTGCTCAAGCAGGAGTTCGATCTGGCGGTGGTATACCTGTCGTCGGCTCTGGACCAGCGTCTTGAGGTCATCGCATTAAAGCCGCATCAGATGTTCTTCGTTGTCCGATCCGCTCATCCGCTTGCCCGCAGCCGCTCGGCGGTTTCCATGCCGGAGATCGTCCAGTATCCGACCTGCACGACGGGGCAGATGCCGCCGGAGATGATTCAGCGCTTCCGTATGGCCTCAGGGAGCGGCCGATCTGCCGCTCGATCTGGCGGCAAGCTGAAATCGATTCCCACCATCGGCTGCGAGTCCCTTGCCATGATGAAACCCATTGTGGAGGAATCCGATGCAGTGGGCATACTGCCGTTCAACGTTGTCGAGGCTGAAGTGAGGGCGGGAACCATGACGATCCTGCCCGTGCTGGAGCCGTGGATGCTGGTTACATACGGCATTGCGCGTCTAAGGCATCGCGTGCTTCCGCTACTTGGCAAGAAGTTGATTCAGGCAACCATCGACGCCGACGCCGAGCTAGCCGAGCACGAAAAGCAAAACGCCGCGGCATTGCTGCGGGAGCACGGCTGGAGCAGGAAAGATGCGGAAAAGCTCTCTGCCGTACTGGCATAGGATGGCCGGGATCAGCGGTAGCTATATACAGAAGCTGAGTGGTGGCCGATAGGCCGCAGTGGCCCCATACAATGATCAAAAGTGCCTTGCTCATTTCCGGTCCTTGGAAATGACTTCCATATGCAGCCTTCGATTCCGCAGGGCTCATTTACAAATCACTTCGCCTCGAAAGAGGCTTTTGGGCTTGAACTCGTCAATATCTATTACAAGGATATCGAGCGCTTTATGACAGGGACGCTTCTCAACGATGCCCTGCCGCTGCTGAAGCGTTTGCGCCTTTGGGCAGAAGGTGGAGTCGATTCAACAGCGGGTGGCCGAGGCGTTTCGAGAACAGCGCAAAAACTCGCTTACTGTCTGCGCGCGGCCATAAAGGCCGGAGAACGCCTGCGAAAGCGAAATGCGATGAACTGGCAGGATTTATTCACGCAGCCTTTGAAGGCGCAATCCTCATGGCTAAAGCGGAACGGAGCTTATTTTCGACGGAGAGCTTCAAGAAGATACTGTTCTCCATGCTCTCACAAAGCTTAGACCACAGATTGCTATCGGGAAGTCGGCCAGTATTCATGGTGTTCTCAGTTGTTGCCAACAGCCACTACCCATTGAGCGCTCATAGAGAGTAGCTCACTTCCGCTAAGCGCATTTGTCGGTACTAGCCTTTCGCTCCCAATCCTCGGAAGGCAAGTGCCAGAAGCCTTTTCACGCGTGCTTCTCCGGCTGCGTCTGGTGGAATTCGCCACAGGAGCCCGACAAGCACAAGAAAGTCCTCGGGATTTGCCCCCGGATGGATCTCCCCGGAAGCTTCACAAGCGGCCATCAACTGGCGGATTGCACCCAGCATAGTCCCGTAGATTTCCTGGTTTTCCTGCTCCGATGTGGCGGCATGGACGATGTCTGCAACCCCATATTTCATTCGTCCGGATTTAGCGAGACGATCACACCAACTACGGAACGCGTGTAGCGGTTGCTGCTTGCCAAGGAGTGAGGGAGCAAGCGCCACCAGGGTATCAATCTCCTTGCGATACACGCCGAGTACCAAAGACTCACGGCTCGGAAAGTGACGATAAAGCGTTCCCGCGCCAACGCCTGCCGCCTTCGCTATCGAATTGAGGGATGCCGCCTGATCAGCAGCTAGCGCATCGCGTGCCACATCCAAGATGCGATCTCGGTTTGCTTGCGCATCTGCGCGTAAAGTCTCGTTGTCTGTCATTGCTCCTTGACTAAGCGGAGAGTTATCCGATAAGCTCATGCTCTAACCGGAGAGTTATCCTCTTCCATTATCCCGGTTCGGAGGATTTATGCAATACAAAAAGTTAGGACGCACCGGTCTCGACATCTAACCAATCTGTATCGGCCGCATGGGGTTCGGCGCGCCGTCACGCGCTTATCCGAGTTGGTCGCTCAATGAGGAAACCAGCCGTTCCCTGATCCGCCATGCCATTGACGCTGGAATCAACTTCTTCGATACGGCCAACATGTATTCGAACGGCCACAGGGATCAGACCAGCGCGGAAAGCAACCAAAAGATCGTTGAGGCGGTGATAGCAATCGCAAAGGAGCGTGGCGTCAGCCAGGCGAGCATCGCCTTAGCACGGCTGCGAAGCAAGCCCGTCGTAGCTGCGCCGATTGTCGGCGCGCTCAAGGCGAAACATATCGACGACGCCATCGCCGCGCTTTCGGTGAGTCTGACGGACGAGGAAGTCGCCCGGCTGGAGTTGCCTTACACGCCACGTATGGACTACCAGGGGGTCTCCGATCCGGTGATGCTGGCCCGAGCCGTAGAAGCCGCGACCGGCTTCAAAGCCTCCGCTGCCTGACATCATTACAACAGAGTCGTGCAGCGAGCACATCAGCGACGCGACTCCTGAGATCCTCATTCCTCCTTTGGTGCAGATGGCACACTATGACACGAGAAACGCTCTACAATCTCGCCCCCACATTGATTGCGCTCCAGTTCTTCGCCTTCGGTTGGAGAGTGAATCGAGAGATTCACGCCACCGATGATGAGAGGCAGGGCGTGATTCCGCTACCCGACGTAATCAACATCATCAGCCTGTTCGCGACGGTCGGCTGCGTGATTGTCTTGCCCATCGCGACGGAATCGTATTTCTGGCTTTCGCGAATGGTTGTGAGCGGCGCTTACGTCTTGATTGCTTTCCATCCACTGGCGATTGCGGCTCACTTTCGTCTCTGGAGGAGAGAAGACAGCGGGAAGCAAGTTCGAGATGGCGCAAAGCCTCACTATGCAAACCGCGAGGAGCTTGCTGTGTCGCTTCTCTCCGTCCTGATTGCGGCCGTGGTCGCAGCTCATCTCGGGATTCATGGGGGCGGTTGAATCGTTCTATTGGGGAACGTGAAGTCGGCTTCTGTTGACCAGCGGTCCTGCGGAATGGGCTCGAAGGCGGTGTGGCATCGAGATACCGGCTAGCGCCACGGACAGGCCTCATTCGCCTCGCGCTTGGGTTTTATCAGAACGTTCCCGTAACCGCGCCACTTCCACGGCAGCGGCCGGGCCGTCTACTGCGACCATGTTTCCTCCCGCACAAATCTAGCGTTTGACAAACGCTGCTGACGGAGCTGTACCGGAGCTTGTCTCGGTCTCTTTGAGTTCCATGCGTTCGATGAGACCGTTCGCGAAGGTGTAGACGTGCCAGACCTCGCTATCTGAAAGAACATCGCCGCCCAAGCTTTTCACGAGCTGATGAACCCTCACATCTGTCTTGCCATCTTCGCGGTCGATCACTGCGATGGGTTCCACATGAGGATTAAACTCTTTCCATTGCCGGGTCCAGTAGGCACGAATCTCTTCTTTCCCGACAACCATGCCGCCCTCCGAAGCCTTGGGCCAGTTCACGTTCTCAGTCATAAGCGCCAGGGCGCCGTCAACGTTGCGGTCGTTGAAGGCAGAGTATGCCTGAGCTATCAGTGTCTGTGTGTCCGCCATAAACCCTCTGAAGTACGTGTGATCCCGCTCGATTTTAAGCTACCGACCGCTCGCTTATCGGGCGACGGCGTAGAACCAGGTTCTGAATTGCAGGTGGGACATACGCAGAGCCCTCAAGTGGTGCGATATCCACTCCTGGAGAAACGATCATATCGATACGATCCAGCGTAGCGTCGTCGAGCTTCGCATTGAGCCCGGCAAGCAGATCATCGAACTGCTCTATCGTTCGGGGACCGATGATGGCCGCCGTGATGGCGGGGTGAGCTACCACGAAGGCAAGGGCCATGTGTGTCAGTGAAAGCCCCGCGTCTGCAGCTACGGGAAGAAGCTGTTCCACCACATCCAGACTCCGCTCATCGGACATCGCCTTTGGGAAGAACTTCGCACGCAGGGACTCCGGCGTCTTCTGTCCCTTGCGATACTTGCCCGTGAGCATGCCTTTCGATAAAGGACTCCATGCCGTAACAGCCATGCCGAACCGCTGGCAGACCGGCAGCACCTCACGCTCGATGGATCGGTTCAGGATGGAGTAAGGCTGCTGTTCGCCACGTACGCGATGTAAACCGCGCCGCTCGGCTACCCATTGCGCATCGAGGATGTCGGAGGCGGGGAAGGTCGAGGTCCCAAACATGCGAATTTTGCCTGCCCGCACTAAATCTGTAAACGTCGAAAGAACTTCTTCGATATCGGTATCTGGCACCGGGCGGTGCAACTGGTAAAGATCGATATAGTCCGTCTGCAACCGGCGCAGCGAATCCTCGGCTGCACGCGTGATCCAACGACGTGAACCGCCCTGCTGGTTCGGATCACTGCCCATAGGCCCGTAGACCTTGGTCCCAATCACGACGTTTTCGCGCCGCCCCTTCAAGGCTGCACCGACAATCTCTTCCGATTGTCCGTTGCTGTACCTGTCTGCCGTATCGATGAAGTTGATGCCTGCATCGAGAGCTTTATGAATGATTTGGGTACATTCCTCGCGGTCCGCGTTTGCCACGCCGCCGAACATCATCGCGCCGAGGCAAAACGGGCTGACCTTGATTCCGGTTCGGCCAAATGGACGATAGATCATTTTTGTTCTCCTTCATCCTGGTCCAAGCGAGTTCCGGTCAACGAGCTTTATAATGAATCGGAACCATATTCCGTTTATACGGAATGTCATTCCGTTTTGTCAAAACAAGGATCATCGAACGTGCCAGCCAAGAAGCCAAGCCAGAACCAACACGATCAGGACACTGAACATCGGTTCCTGCGATCTGACGCACGGCGGAACCTCGATTCCCTCCTGAATGCCGCCATGGCTGTGTTTGAAACCTCGGGAGTGGACGCACCCATGAAAGAGATCGCCGGAAAGGCAGGAGTGGGAGTCGCAACTGTCTACCGTCACTTCCCGCAGCGTTCGGACCTGATCGTCGCAGTCCTTGCTCAGCAGATCGATGCATGTGCAGATGCGGCCAAGGTTTTTGCTGCCGACTATGCTCCGAACGAAGCCTTATCGCGATGGATGCAGCGCTATATCGACCTTGTTGCCAAAAAGCGGGGCTTCGCAGGTGCGCTACATTCCGGTGACCCAGCCTATGCTGGACTCGCGCCATACTTCTTCAAACGTATGGAACCCGCTTTGGCCGGGTTGCTGGCTGATGCCTCATCAGCCAAGGTCATCCGGGCAGGAGTTACCGCCGGGGACCTTCTCACGGCGGTCGTAAGGCTATGTCATGGGCCGCAGGGCGAAGAACCTGCTTATGCACGCAGCATGACCCGATTGCTCTTGGAAGGTATGGCTTGCGGCACTAAGGAATGACAGAAGACGGGTACCGCTCGCAAGTCCTGACAAGTCATCTCGTGGGAAGCAGTCAGATTGCTCGATCAGCACGTTAGAGAGTTAGCGTCAACCGACGATACTGAGCGGCTTACTGACGAGACGCACGTTTCCGGTACTGGCGGAACGTGATCGAAAAACTTGGTCTCTAAGCATCAGGGGCACATCCTATAAATGCCGAAAAAAGCATTGCCCGGTGTGGTGAGTCTGGCCTGGCGACGTAATTGGATCGCTCTCTGCTTGCCGGGATATCCAGCGTCCTGCTCCTTTATTGGCGCAATTCAAGCCACGCAGGCCATCACCAAGTATGAACTCTCTCAATGATCGGAGTTCCTGCACGGCCGTTCACAACGTCAACACGAAGCACGATCTCTATATTTTTATCCTTCCAGTTCGCTCCGATTTGCTTGTCGAGCAGTTCGAGAAAATGCGGAGATGTAACAAACTGCGAAGCAGCGTCCGTGCCATAACGTTGCAGCCCCGCGAGAATCAGCACCATGCTGTCGGTGGATGGATTGCGGAAGCGCGCAACCAGCCCGTAATCCGGCTTGTCGGAAAAAGGCTGAGCTCTGTCACGGGACCAGCGTGTTCCCGGATGCCAGCCATCTACGATCGCTTCATTCGGCAGATCTGAGAAATGAAAACGAAGTGGCGCCAGCATTCGTTCCGTCCAGACATTGTTGTAGGCGCCAATCAGCACTGCGGGGCCCTCATGGAATTGGGCGAGGGTGAGAGTCGCCGAGGGTCGTACCAGATAATCCGCGCCTCTTGAACTGAGCAGAGATGCAACGCGTCCCAGAGCCAGACCGCTTTCAAAGGAGAGATAAGGATTTTCCGATGTGCTGTCGGCAACTTTCGTGCCCATTTCAGATTCGGCGGAAAAGACTACCCCGCCAAGACCGACCAATACCGGTTCCTTCGCCTGCGTGATGGGAGACCAGAAACGGTTTGGGATTATCGAGCGATACCAGGTCCATGCTGCGCTGCCAGACCATACCAGAAGAGCCCCGAGGAGCACCAGCGCACACGCCAGTGCAAATCGGTGACGCGCAGGCCTAGCAGCCGTCTGTTCCGGCTCCTCTTTATGGATATAGGCTGGCTGCGCCGGCACGGGAGAATGGTTGACTTCCGGCAACGCCACATGTTCCAGAGCGGTACTCTCTTCAACCAGCCGATGGAACTCCGGATGATAGGAGCGGGGCGAAAGAATGATTTGAATGGGATCGTTCGATGCGCTTGAGTAATAGAGCGCAAGCCGCTTGCGGACTTCTCCGGCGGTATACCGGACTACCGTGTCTGTATTGGTGTCATAATCCGGAGCGCGTCCAAAGACCTCGATGCCAACCGTGCGCTCCTTGATCTGATCGATGCTTCCATTCAGCGCCTGCTCGACGATGTAGCGCAAAAAGTCAGGGTATCGTTTGCTGTTCCGAAATTGAGGGCTGGATAGAATCTTCTCCACCGCCTCATTGACAGCCTCACGATCTTCCCCGGAATGCGGGATCCACTTGACTCGACGAGATTCCATTTGAAGCACGTTGTCACCGAAAGCATAATCATACATCAAGTATGAAACGCTGGCCGAGCGTAGCGTGCGATCTGAAGGCGCGAAAATATGGAAGAGTGCCTTGCCGCCAATTACGCATTTCCGCCTTCTCCCCACCGAGCCATCCGGCAATGTTTGTCACATTTGACACTTTGGTTGTGCTATGCGGATGTTCCTGTTTTTAATTGGCTTAGTGGATCAACCCGCTGTTTTTGCGTTGGAATGTGCGCTCTTTGGAAGATTGTTGGATTGTCCCGTTGCCTTCTGTTCCGGGCGCGAAATCGATACATCAAATTGTGACAAACCGTGAGTCACTTGCCAACCGTATTTGCGGAAGCGGAGGGTTGTTTGGTTCTGAAAACGGCTCCCGACGATTGCGGATCGTGGTAGAAGGTTTCGGACTCTGGGGAAGGAATGTTTAGAGTGACATCGTTCGACAGGAGGCAGTTCCTCCTGGTATCCGGGATGGCTGGCGGGGCTGCTCTTACTACCTGGGCATGGGGTCAACCTCTCGGTACAGGAAAATCGAAAGCCTACCAACTGGT
>JAATFM010000255.1 GCA_015655195.1 Terriglobales bacterium | reverse complement strand
GCTCGGCGTGCTGCCATCGACGGAGTAGTAGATGCTCGCGCCCATGCTGGCATCCGTAATCGTCACCGTCTGCTGCGATGTAAAGGAACCGCCATTCGGAGAGAAGACGGGCGCAGCCGCCGGTGTAGGCACGCTGATAGTGAAGGCTGCCGAAGTTACCGGGCTATCGGTAAAGCCGCCGCCGGTTGCGATGGCCTTAACAGTTTCAGTCGCCGATACCGTAATCGGACCGCTGTAGAGCGTCGAGGTGGAAGAGGTAGAGCTTGGCGTGCTGCCATCAACGGAGTAGTAGATGCTCACGCCAGTGCTGTCATCTGCGATTGTCACCGTCTGCGCCGATGTGAATGTACCGCCATTCGGCGAGATCGTGGGAGCCGCAGCAGGTGTCGTGGTTACCGCAGTGATGGTGAAGGCCGCCGTCGTTACCGGGCTATCGGTGAAACCGCCACCTGTCGCGATTGCTTTGACAGTCTCCGTCGCCGATACCGTGATCGGGCCGCTATAGAGTGTCGAGGTGGAAGAGGTAGAGCTCGGCATGCTGCCATCAACGGAGTAGTAGATGCTCGTGCCAGTGCTGCTATCCGCGATTGTCACCGTCTGCGCGGAGGTGAATGTGCCGCCGTTCGGCGAGATCGTGGGAGCCGCAGCAGGCGTCGTGGTTACCGAACTGATGGTGAAGGCCGCCGTCGTTACCGGGCTGTCGGTAAAGCCGCCGCCGGTAGCGATCGCCTTAATCGTCTCCGATGCCGAAACCGTAATCGGTCCGCTATAGAGCGTCGAGGTCGGTGAGGTAGCACTCGGAGTGCTGCCATCGATAGAGTAGTAGACGTTCGCGCCGCTACTCGTATCTGTAATCGTCACAGTCTGCGCAGACGTAAATGTGCCGCCATTGGGCGAGATCGCGGGCGCTGCCGCAGGTGTCGAACCCGCCGCAACGATGGAGTAGGTCGCGCTGGCTACGCCGCTGTTGCTAAGCCCGCTTGCCACAGCTATCGCGCTGAGCGTCTCCGATTGAGAGACTGTCACCGGCCCCGCATACAACGTCGAATTCTGTGTCGGCACAGAACCGTCAACGGTGTAGTAGATATTCGCGCCGGTCGTCGCTGTAGCGATGGTCACCGTCTGCGCGGAAGTATAGGTACCGCCCGCAGGAGTGAAGGTCGGCGTAGCCGCGCCATTCAGATTGATCGTGTATCCAGCCGAGGCCACCGCGCTGGGCGCCATATTCGGAGCGACCGCAATCGCCTGCAGAAATTCCGTCTGATATACCGTGGTCGGCTGGCTGCAATGCGGAGAGGCTGTTGTGGGTGTAGTTCCGTCAGTGGTGCAATAAAGCGCGGCGCCAGGTGTCGTATCGGCAATCGTAACTGACTGCGATGTGTTGTATGTTCCGCCACCGGGACTAAAGGTGGGCGTTGCGGTCCCATTGCCCGACATGGAGGATGAACTGCTTCCGCAACCCATCATCATTAGAACGCCTACCAGCGCAACGCTCGTAGCTATCAGCCGGCTACCCGACAACACCTTCGACAGAAATCGCACAAAAGCCTCCATAAGATGCTGCGCGCTCTCCACTTCGCCAGGACACTTATCGCGTGGCATGGGCGTGGTGCGGCATTCGAGAGGAAAGTTATGAAACATTCCCTCTATCGCAGTGACTGTTGAGCCGGTCTGTTCTCAACAGCAAGGATTGATATTTTTATGTGAAGGATTTGTTGCAGATCTTCGTGTGTAGCGAGCACGCAATTCGATCAATACGTACACGTAGATATCCACGATGCCCGCTCAGCATCATAACTACAGATCACTGTAGGAATACTTCTTTTCTATACGATGATTCGCTGCAAATTGTTAAGCCAGAGTGAAAATCCCCATAAGTAGGATTGGAAGAACTTATCCGCCTTCGTGCAGCACGATACAAGTTGGTGCGAGATGCGCTCGTCGCAGATGCAGGCGTAGTCACGGCGCCGTCCGTTGATTGTTAGTGTGCTTGAGCAGAGCTTCGCAGCCATCCCTGGCTGATTGCCCTAATTCTGTTGACGCGCAATTGTGCCGGGCCTATACTTATCCCCTCGGGTCTAACATTCCAAGAGTGGTTATGAACCAGCTCCCGTTGATTTCAATGGCGACCTCAGCACGCCTTTGTCCCTTTGCGTTGTGCGAACGAATACAGGACACTGTCAATCGCTCGACTGTGTGTTCCTGTGAGCTTCGCCAAACAATCGTAGTGTGCCCATCCTGCTCGGCGCTGAACCGCGCAGGCGCGCACTATTGCCGCGCCTGCCGAGCCTATCTTGAGCCTCCCGCAGCCGCCTCGATTGCCGGCGAGGCTCCGAAGGCTGATTTTCTCTCCGTGCGGGGATGTTTCCGGCGCCCGCCGCTGTTGGCTAACGGGTTGTTGTATCTGCTCGACATCGGCGGCAAGCTAATCTCGATTGCTCCCCGCAGCAGTGCACAATCCAGTGAAGTAGCGCAGCTCAAATTCGGCCGGGCGGGGTTCAATGCCGGTGCGATAGTGGAGGCGGCGCACTCGCAAAAGGGATTGCGCGGCTATCTGTACCTGGCGGTCAGCCCGTCCGGTCTGGAAGCGGTATCGCTTGCCACCAGGCAGGTTTCTCTCCTCTACAAGCCGCAGGAGAACGAAAAGATCCTTGCAAATTCCATTGAGGCGGACTCGCCTGGCTTCAAGGGTGTGGCGGCCACTCCGAATTTCTGCGCCGTCGCGGTCCGAACCAGCGGCGGCGAGATCGCACTGACGCTTGTGTATTTCTCTGGCGACCGACCCGTCGAGCAGCCTCTCAAAATCAGCGGAGCCGATGTTTGCGGTCCGGCGCTCAGCGGTCAATTTATCATTCTCTGCAGCGAGGAATCGATTGGAGTGCTCGATATAGACTCCGGGCGCACACGCGCTGTTCCTTTACCGGAGAATTTCCTGCCCATGATGAACCGCGAAGCGAAAGGGATTGGCGTGCCCCTGAGCCAGATGCCGATGGCGGCGGTCGCCGCAGACAGCGGTCCACATGCATGGATTGCCGGTTACCGCGTAGAGAGGATCGGGGGACAGGAGTCGCATCGTCCAGTGTTGCTTGAGGTCTCGCTCGATCGGGGCGAATACTCTTTCCATGACGTTGCCAATGGCGAAAGTTTCGCCGTGCATAGCCTCCCGGAGGGAAGGTTCTTTACCGCCACATCTGCGGGCATCGAGTTTCCAGGGCAGCCCGATGAGCCGGCCCTGCGGCACACCATGAGGGCTGCGATGCCGGTTGGCTTCGATGCCGGGCGAGCGGCATATTTCTACCCGGACCCGGAGCCCGGCTGGCGGAAGATTGCGATTGGTTCGGGCGCCGCTGCGGTGTCGGCGCTTTTCCCAGACCAGCGGAACGAATGCAATGAGGATTCCTGCTGCGGGATTTTAATTGACCGAAACGATGTGGTGGTACCGTTTTTAAAATTCTCTACCAATCCTGGGACCGAAGGACTGAAGCTTGCCCACTGGCGGTTTGCATGATGCTTTTTAAGGAGCTATCTGGCGTGAACAACCTCACTATGGTCGGGTCGATGCTGGCCGGTGTGCTTACGGTGGGGGTCATCGTAAGCGTATCTGCCTGCGCCCCTCCGCCTGCAAAGGATCTCGAAGTTCCGTCGGAGCCCGTTTCTTCCCAGGCAGGTTATAAGCCAACGCCGGGACTGGTGGTGAACATTTACATCGACGGATCGGGATCGATTGAACACTTTCTCCATAATCCTGACAAGCGGGCACAAGCCGAGGAACAGCCAGTCTCCGGAACCAACTACCTGCAGACCCTTTTGGAAAGAATTGAGTCACAGGAGGGGTCCTCGGAGTGGGGAAAAGATAAGGTTCATTTCTGGCGCTTTGGAGAAGATTGTCCAATTCCTCTTCCCGCGGGAGAGGCTGCAACGATGGGGAACGACCCGGCAGGCAGATTCCAGGAAAAGGACACGAAGCTCAGGATTCCCTTCAGCGCCGATCCAACGGCGCTATGCCCGCAGAAGCTGCGGCCGCAGCACAAACTGGATAACTCGCCGGAGTTGAAGATTCTGATTTCGGATTTGTATGAGAGCGATCCGAATAAACAAATCCTAAACGCGCTGGGGGAACAGATCGGAGAACGCTATTTGCGTAGCGATGCCACCGCGGTAGCCGTTCTTGCGATTCGGAATCCGTACTACGGGAAAGTGGAAGATCTGCCTGTGAAGCCGGAGGCAACCTCAATGCCTTTTTACGTGATTTTGAGCGGCCCGGCAACGGACGTGCAATATGGAGTGCGGTTTCTGCTGGACCGGACGAAACTCGTGGACGCATTCAGTACAGGTAAGGCACAACTGGTCTATTTCTCGAAGAGCGAGAGCGGGTATACCGGATCTGCGCTGGGAGATGGAGATGTGAAAGGCGATCGGGACCGGCCTCACATCTTTGATTCCAACTATCGGGGCTCGACAATTGCATTTTACAAGCTGGACAAGGGGAAACTGACGGCAAAGTGGACGGAGCCGCCGACAGATGCATGGGCGAGCACGACGGGGTGGAAACCAGCATGGTCGATTGCAGCGGGTGCTCGTGGCGGCGATAGCATCAGCGCGGTTGTGTATGGAAATCAAAACGGGGCGCACAATCCCCCGAAAGACGACAAGGCGGCAGCCATCTCGGCGGTCTCCTGCTCCCAGGGAGTCGAGACCTGCATCGCCATCGACCGCACGGCGCTGCTTCCGGGGCGCAATTATCGGTTCCGCGTGGATGTTAAGGAGTCTGCATCCTCGAACCTGGAAGATACGGACGACGCAGCGCCGCTGCATATCTGGAGCATCGCAATGCCCAAAGCGATGAATCCGGCCAGCTATCCAGACGGGCATTTCAGGAAGATTGCCGGGATTGAGGATTCCAGTCCAGGGCTGACACCCGATTTAACGGAATTTTTGAGGGTTCTGCAGACTGAGGTTTTCAACGATAAAGAACAACGGATTATGAATCATCACTACATTTTTGTTCATGCCGACTGAGGAACCATGAAAAACAGCACACTCGTCAAGATTGTCATAGCGCTTTTGTTCTACTGCATCGCCTTTGCCGCCATCCTTGTGCAGGGAGAGGACAATCCGCTCGTTCTCAAGGTTCTCGGCACGGAGCTTGACCCGCATGGTGGACAGCAGCAGGTCACTCAGTTAATAAATCTGGTCACATCCTTTCAGACATATGCCGCAATCGTTCTTAGCGTATCGCTGGTCTGTTTCCTCGTGTGGCATGTCCTGACCGCGGCTGTCATCCGTCCCACCGCTCGATCCTCTACCTGGCTGTTGGTGTGGTGGCTGCTTCTGGTTGTCATTCTGGTCTCTGCCTGCATCGTCAGTTTTGTTGCCATGCCTGTATTGAATGGATTTACAGAGGATTACAAACCAGGCTATGTCGCCGCGTTTTACATTGGCGTCAGCATCTTTCTCTACTGGACGGCCTCGGTTTTCTGTTCGCCGCTGAATGCGCGTTACCGCATCTGGCCGGCAAAATACTTGCCCCATTGACAGTTTCGCCGAAGAAAAGAAGGGGGAGAACTTGCGTTATTTCCTGATTGGAGTAGGTGGTTCCGGAGCAAAGTTCATACACGCCATGCTGTTCATGAGCGCGGCCGGCATGATGCCGGATGTCGGCGACCTTGAGTGTCTGCTGGTGGATGCCGATGGGTCAAATGGAAATATCAACGCTTGCCAGGATGCCTTTGCGGCTTACAAGGCATGTAAGAGCCTCATGCTCGGCTCCACCAGCCTGTTCCGAACCAGTGTGAGCCTGGACGAGAAAGCCTGGACGCCGGTCAGGAACAACGAAGGCCAGAAGTTCGACGAATTCTTTCATTACGCGGAAAAGCGAAAACAAAGGCCAGTCGAAGCCAGTCTGATGGAGTTGTTCTACCCGCCCAAAGAGCGCGAGATGGCGATCGGGCAGGGATTTCGCGGCCGGCCGGCCATTGGTTCGGCGATCCTTGCCGACCGGGTCAATTTTCAGGATAGAACGGACCGCTGGTACAGACTCGTTGAAGGCATCCGGAATGCCGCCAATGACGGCAAGGTCCCCGTCCTCTTCGTTGGTTCCGTTTTTGGCGGAACGGGCGCGGCCGGCGTGCCAACTATCTTCCGCTTACTGGCCAGGGAACTGGATGCGGTCAAATCCAAGAGGCTGGGACTGATTCTGATGTTGCCTTATTTCACCTTCAACCAGGTGATCAGCAAAGATGGCAAGCCCGTCGTGCAAGCCGACCCGTCCACCTTCCCGGAGGCCACTGCCGAGGCACTGCAGTATTACCACGAGCGAGGATTCCTGAAGCTGGCCAACTCCATGTACACACTGGGCGAGCAGTTCCCTGCCCCCATGCCGGTTTCCGCTGTCGGAGCAGGAGAACAGACGAACCCTCCTCACTTCCTGGAATTGGTCGCCTCGCTCGGCGGAGTCCGGTTCTTCTCCGGGTTTCCGCAGGGCGACAAGGATCACACGCTTTCGATCGCCATGCGAGAGCGTGAACCGCAGTTGCATTGGTCCGATCTGCCCTTCGAAGAAGCCCTGAAGCAGAAGCACACCGCCGCTCTCAAGCAGATGATCCTCTTCGCGGTGCTTTTCCGCTATGTCTATGCCCCATGGATGAATCGTGAGGCTGCGAATGACAGGAAACTGCGCGCTTCGACCACCACGATTGTCCGCAAGCAGGTTCTTCCATACATCGCTCAAGTGAATCCGCACGCCGATGAAAAGCAATCGGGCGCGGATGGAAACAAAGGGACCAACAACCCGAGTACGGTCCTGCTTGGGGACATCCTCAAAGTCAATAATTTTGCGGAGAAGTTTCTGGACTGGCTGCTCGGCGTCTCCACCTCGCATCGCAGCGGATTTCAAGCCTCTCTGGCCAATATCAGCATCTTCGCCGTTCCTGCCAATGGCGGCTGGCGGTTGAAAGAGGTTGGAGAGTTCAGTGACGGCACACTCATCCGCGAAGGGCTGTTTCCCGCCGATAGCGTCAAGCTCAATCTCAGAAGCATTTTGGACCATGCCACTGAAATGA
Organism: Terriglobales bacterium; assembly: GCA_015655195.1. GTDB lineage: Bacteria > Acidobacteriota > Terriglobia > Terriglobales > Acidobacteriaceae > Telmatobacter. Next base: position 36,890 of record JAATFM010000255.1, on the reverse strand, counting down.
CGTTTCACGGTAATCCGCCAAACGGCTCCGGCTATCTGATCCGTGCTTTGTACGACGCGTGCAACTTGTTCTGAATACGAAACGGGGGAGTATGAAAGCTGAGAATGCTCTTTATTTGCCCAGGTTGAAGGCAGGCCCTGAAAATGAGCTGACGCTGCCGGCAAACGCGGGTGTCTGGGATAACCCGGATCAAGACATGCGCGCAAGCATCCTGGCCAAGGCTCTGGCCACGCAATCGGCAAAAGAGGAAAAGAAACCGGCAGCGGAAGAGACGAAGCCCAAAACCGAGGACACGGAGATCCATTCGATTCCGGACCCATGGGGCAGGGTTCTTCTCTTCGCGCGCGGACTTTACGATGGGACGCACCCCATGCACGCCCGCATTCTAGGCGAATGGCGCGGATTGCTGGCAATCCTGGCTCTCCGCGAGATTCGGAGATTCAACGCCCTGGATGCGGGGCAGTCCGTGGATCTTTCCAACGCCAGGCAGGAAGGGCGAGGCAGCTTTTTGCGCGTGCTTGCAGAGCTGCAGCCCGGCCCGGATGATTTCATCGATCTGAATACGACTTTTGAGAAATTCAACCTCTTGAAGGTACGCCAGGCGCCGAGCGAATATGCGGTCTTCGGAATGACTTCGGCAAGCACACTCGTGGCCACTGGCGCTTCCTATGAAGGCTTTTTCGATCCGAATGACGTTCCGTGGTTTGACGGCAGGTATCTGACCGATCCGACTCCATTTCTGAACAAGCGCGAAAAGACGGCCCTCGCCGAGTGGCTTCATCTGTTAAGGAAGAAGATCAGCGGCAGCCAGTCCAAAACAACCCGCCTCGGTGATCTGTTGAAGCTGCTGGAGAGCTATGCAAACGGTCTCGATGCAGGGGCACAGAAAGATCCCGATGACTCGATTCTTTCCACGGATTCGCCCCTGCCGCTGATCGGAGGTATCTTCCGTCACCTTGCAGGTGCGCACAACAGCGACATTGGTGGCGAGATCACAGAGTTGGAGATTGTCAGCCGCGACAAGGGGCCTACCGGCTACGTGCTCATCAATACAGGTGTGCGTGCGGTATTGAGCCCGGATAGCGGGCAACTGAGAGCGGAAAACGAAATTGTGGTCTATCGCAACTTCACCCTGGAATCCGCGAAAGGCATTCCCGAAGAGACCGGTCGTACATCAGGCTCCTTCGACGGCATTCCGGATGGGATGAAATGGTGCTCCGCGAACTTTTTCTTTGAAGACACTCTCTTCTACGACGCTTCCAATGCCAAGGGCGGAGAGTTTCCGGGCTGCTTCATGGCGAAAACTTCCAATTCTTCCAACCCTCCGCAAAGCCAGGTGCGCGAGATCGTTTTCCCGCTGACGGAAGATGCCATCACGCTGTTTTCTGGCGGCGAGCTGGTCGAAAACTTTTCAGTGGAGTGGCACCCTGACGGCAGTGCCACCTGCCGGTTACGTTTCACTGTGCGCACTCTTGTGAAAGGCAGGCAGGGCAATGTAGAGGGGGCTCGCCATACCGTCACGATTGAAAAAAATTACACAAAGTCCGATACGACAGACCTGCAGGACAATGTGCGCAGGCTTCGTATTCCGCCCGTATGCATCTGGCCGGATTTCAGCTTCCAGGATGAAGATCAGGGACAGAATTCCTGGACGCGGTACTTCCTCTTCGAGTACTGGGGCGGCCGCGATACAAATGTCTTCGCCGTGCGCCCATGGGGCGTAAACACCGAAGCACACCGGATGATCGCATTGAAGGATGAAAATTCTAGCGACGAAAGATTTCAGATTTATCCCATGAAGCGTTTTCCGGAGGTGCTTGTATGCACCATGCCCTCCGACCCGGACAGGCCGCGAACGAAGATAGGCAAGCCTCCGCAGGGCCTTCTCTTTCTCAAGGCCCCGGTGCCGAAGTTGTCCAATCACGCACGCACGGCGACGCTCGGAGTCGATTTCGGCACCACCGGCACAACTATTTACCGACGCATCGAGGGCGACAACGGCCCCAATGCGACGGAGCGTGTTGACTTCAAGAGCCGTCTCTTTCAGGTCACAAGCCTCGATATAGGCCAATTCAGCAAATTAACGCGCCAGTATTTCATCCCGCAGGGCAACGGGGCCGAAAATGCCAGGGACTCCGGCAGAATCCTGAGTGTTTATCAGGTATTTCCGCGGAATGGCAAAGAGTTATATGCCGCCGATGATGCTGCCGCCGTGCGCGATGGTCATGTCCTTTTCCCCGCAGTCGGTGATGCCACAGGTTTCTTTGTCGGCGAGGACAGCTCGATCCACTCGAATATGAAGTGGGGCAGCGAGCATGAAAATACCGCCGCGCAAGGCTTTTTAACGCAAGTCTGCATGGAGGCTTTGGCCGAGCTCGTCAACGAGGGCGTTGGCAAGGTCAAAGTGCGTTATTCGTATCCGACTGCCTTCCATCTCAGGGACAAAACCCGGTGGGCGGGAAACTGGAAGGCCATTCTCAGAAACCTGCAGGCAGGCACCAGCATTGCGGTTGAGCCTGCGCAGGATGACAGGCTCTGCCGTGAGGCGGTGGCTGCAACACTTTATTTCGCGGTCAGGCGTGGTCTCGCGATTCAACAGGGCGCGGTCACGCTCGACATTGGCGGAGGCACCACCGATGTCGCCGTCTGGAACAAAGATGACAATGACAAGCCTTCGTTGCTGGCGCATCTCTCGGTGCTCTTTGCCGGAAACGACATCTTTCTGGCGCCTTTCCGCGAAAAGCCGGAAATCCTGACCATGCTTGCCGGCAATGCGCCAATCAACAGGCTGAACACAGTCATCGGCGACGCCTATACAGGCCTTCTCAATGCTATCGTCGCCGCTCACGGCGACGCCATGCTGGCCACTATTGCGCAAAAAGCGCGCATTCCGGTAATCGAGGAGTTTCTCAAAATCCTGGAAGTCGGCCTCTGCGGAATCGGGTTTTACTCCGGGCTGCTTGTCGGCAAGCTCGTCAAGGATGGCTCCTACGTCATCAAGGACGGCTCCTCCAACAACACCCCGACCATCCCGATTTTTATCGGCGGGAATGGATCGAAGCTGTTCCAGTGGTGCGGACTTGGCGCATTCGAGGCCGAAACGGCCTTCTACAAGAGCTTTGCGGGAAGCTTTCTCGCCGGAGTGGGGGAAGCGGTTCCGGGCTTGAAAGCGAACGTGGAGATTCATCTCAGCGACGATCCAAAAGAAGAGGTTGCCGCGGGGCTTGTCGCCCCTGGAACGATTGTCAGGATCGAAGACGGCTTCGTCGAGCCCATGGCAGGGGAAGCGTTCAAGATCACCGGCAGCGACAGACCTGACCGTGAGTGGTCGGAGCCGCTTACGGAGGCAGACGTTGCCAGCCTGCGGGCTCAGATCGATCCTGCCCTGCCTGTATTCGCAAGGTTTCTGAAGTCGCTCGATTCCGAGCTGCACTTTGCACTCTCCGACCGTGAAATCGAGACGATTGGCGGCCGCATTCAGAACACGCTCAACACAATTGCTCACGCGATCACGAAGCCCCCGGAAGATTCGGATCGCATCAAGGCAGAGGCATTGCTCAGGAGAAAGCCGGTCTTCTTTGAAGCCCTCAGCGAGTTCCTGCAAACCCGGATGCTAAGGTTGGCCCAGCTATGAGAAATCAGGGGGGATATACAAGAGCTGCCGTCGCCGCGCTTCTTGCGGCACTGGCGTGCGGCACAGCGTCGGCGACCGCCGCATATGGTAATCTGGCCGATCCTTCCGATAGTCCGCCGGCCCGGGCTGACGGCCTGCAGGGGTATCTTGATGAGCTGGCCCAGGCGCTGACTTCGCCCCTGGCGCCACTGGTCCTTGGGCTGGTGTTGCTGGTGCTCCTTATTGTCATTTTGATGCGCAAGCCCCGTGTTCTGACATTGAGTGGCGAGCAGGCAGAATCGATCTCTACGACCACCGCAAGCATCGCAACCCTCCAGACGAAGGTAAATAAATTGCCCGAAGAGATGAACAACTTACTCCAAAAGGTGGAAGAGCTGTCCCGGGCATTGTCCGCGGAAGCGGAAAAGCGTGCCGCGTCAGAGGAAGCGGTCAGGGATGCACTGGAAGCCTTGAGGCGGGCAGCGGTTTCCAATCAGCCGAGGTCGCAGAGCGCGCCGACGGACACGTATCCGGCGAGTGAATCATCGCCAGACCCCGTCTTGTCGTTCAGCGATAGTCCGGCAGGCGCCGTCTACCCATCGCCGGACGACTCATTGGAGATAGGTTCTTCCGCAGCCGGCAATGCGCTGCAATCGGATGGTCCAAGCGGGAATCTCGAAGCGGACTACAATCGCGCCGTTTCGTTGCGCAACGAGTCGTGGTTTGCAAAGCATTACCAGTTAACCCCGATCTCATGGTTGAACATTGAAGCCAGAGCCAATAATCGCCCCAGAGACCTGCGCCTTGTCGAGGACGTTAAAGGGAACTTTATCAAGGTGAACAAAGGAGGCATAAATTATGCGCTTCCGAGTTTCAGGATAGATTACGGCCTGGATCGAAAGTGGATCGAAGGCATTTTTACTTACACGCCGGGAAGCCGTCAGTGCTTAATCAAGGCTGCCAAGCTGCTCGCGAATGGGAATGAGTGGGTTCTCGACGATCCGGGAGAGATCGAGAATGTCTGATCCGCGCATCTGCGAGAGCTGCCAGGCATGGGTGTGCAAGGCCGAGGATGCCTGGTGCGGTTATTGCAAATCGCCGTGCAGCCGAATCGAGCTCATCGTCAAGCCCTCGATCCTGATTGTTGGAGAAGTAGCACCGCGCCTCGGCATCCTGCTGCGTAATCCCACCTTGTCGCCGCTTACCATCTCTTCTATCGTTGCGCCGGAATGGCTGACGGTCGAGCCATGCGTCGGCCGCACTGTGGAGCCGGGGGGAGAGTGCCGGTTCTTGTGCCGCGCCGCGACGGATACGCTCACGCAGCCACAGGGCGGAGAAATCACCATCCGCACCAGCATCGGCGATGCTACGCACAGTGTAAGCGCCATCGACGAAGACCCGGCAATTGTCTGTACTCCGGATGAGATCGAGGTATGGGAGTCCCCGAGCCGCGCCCGCCAGAAAGTCTCAATCGAAATGGCGCCCCGTGCAGGCGAGCTGACAATTCATGCAGTGGAGTCCGGTGGCAGTACCGGCTTGAACGTGGCAACGGCACTCAAAAAGCCGTTCCGGTCTTCGGCGACATGCCGGTTGCCCCTCGATCTCCATGCCGAGAGCGGTCTGCTGGTAAAGAAACCCTATGCCACGCTGCTCGTGCGTTTCGAGGGAGCCCATGGAAAAAGTGAAAAGGAAGTCAGGATCGGCGCGGCGGTGCGCAGTGCGCCACAACTGAGCTGGGCTGATCCGAACAAGCCTGCGGAGACTCGCTTCCAGACTGCCGGACAGCATCTGCGTTTTGCCTTGCGAAATCAGGCCGATGACGACCTGGAGGGTGGGCGCAAGAATGCAAAGCTGACGATTCAATCGGTCACGCTGACGCCTCCGCAGGAGTGTGTTGGCGCTGTCATCCAGCCTCTTACCAGGTTGCCGATAGAGATTTTCGGCGGCCAGGAGGGCGCAATCGAGTTCGATTTGAATCTGGAGCACATGCAGCGCGCGCCTACGAACCTGTTTCATTTCGTTCTGGATGTTACGGCAAACGTTCCTGTGGCCAGGCGCCGCGTTCCCTTTATCATCGAGCCTTTGCGGCCGTTTGAAGGAATGCTTGCCATCGACTTTGGATCGAGCAACACTACCTGCGCAGCCCTGGAAACGGACTGCGACCTGGAACTGATCCCGCTGGAAGGCGACAAGCCCATCTCTCCCACGTATGTCCAGTACCTGAGCCTCGCCTCCACTGAGCCGGAAGTACGCATCGGTTCCGACCCCAAAATGCTGGCATCCGTCGACGAAGCCGTAGCGGCAGGCACGCTCAGCGCCCTCAAGCAGAAACTGGGAGAGACGAACGCCGAGCTCATCGTGCGTCCTCAGAACAGTGAGCTATGGTTCAAACGCAGCGCGGCAACTGTCGCCGCCGACTACCTGCATGAGATACGCCGCACCGCAGAGACGAAGAAAAACGCCGTCTTCCACGAGTTCCTCGTTACGCATCCCTCAATTTGTTCGTACGACCAGTTCCGCAACCTGAACCACGCCATCAAACAGGCCTTCGGCGATGGCACGATCCATTGGCTGCAGGAGCCAGTCGCCGCAGTGGTGCCCCTTATCAAGGACATCACCAGCCGCAGTGATGCTCCCCGCCACGACTTTACCGTAGCCTCATTCGACCTGGGTGGAGGAACAACGGACATCGCTGTGCTTGTGGTGCATCGCGGGCAAAGTCAATACGGTTTCACCGAGATTCGGCCTCAGATTATCAACTCCCGTGGCAAGCGCTTCGGCGGAGAAGACTTGACTACCTTCCTCGAAACGCGCCTGCTTGAGAACTGCAATCGCTTTCTCGAAACCATGCATCCCGGGGAGCGCGTAGTTCGAGAAAGGATGAGCGGCGTCTTGCCGGATACCGCTCTCCGCAACAAGTCCGAGCTGCGCAGGACCGCCGAGAGTTTCAAGGCAAGTCTAAGCCGCGAGAAAAACACTGCGCCGCATCAAATCAATCTCGCCATCTATGTTGAGCAGACACAGTCGGTACAGGAACGCATTTTCTCATTCAGCGATATTCGAGCAGCCGGCGGAAGAGATATTGAAAGAGAGTTCGCGGACCATACTCGCGGGAAATTGCACGAGTTGGTGGAGATCCTGCGCAAGTGCGCGGCAAAGGTACAGACTCTCGACTATATCCATCTATCCGGCAAAACATCGTTTCTGCCCATCGTGGAAGAGACGATTCATCAGGCATTTCCACGCGCAAAAATCATCCCTGCAAAGAATCCCAAGGAATGCGTTGTCGCCGGCGCATGCCTTTCGGTTTCGATGCGCAAGAGCACGAAGCGTCGGCTCGTGCTTCCCTTTGGCGCGCAGCGCACCACGTCCAGCATTGGCGTCTTTGACGTTGTAACGCGCGTCTTCAGCACGATCCTTCCCGTTGACAGGGATATTCCAGCCGACGGACTCAAGGGCGAGCTAAAGGGGTACTGGTTCGGCGAGGAGAAGATTTCGCTTTGGGAAAACCTGGCATTGGAAGACGAAGACGTCGAGGTTGCTTTGCACGACGAATTGTTGGCCAAGCTGGGAACCTGGAAGCCGGAGCGCACAGTACCACTCGGCGATGGGCAGCCATGGACGCTGCTCCTCGTACTCAAGGACTTTCAACTACAGGTTTCGGCGGTTGGCTCACAAGGTGGGGAAGTGTTCTTCCATCGGGTGGGTGGAAACATCCGTCCTTGAGAAGGATGACGAAATGAATTTCCTCATGGCCGTTTCGACGGTTGTCTTGCTGGTGTGTGGAATTGCGCTTGCGGCGCTGATCCTCTTTCACCCCGGCAAAGAAGAACGGCAGGCAGGCAAGATGCTGACACGGCTCATGGAGCTCAAACACGCAGGCAACAGCCTGATGTGGGCCGTTCCTCAGACCGGCTTCGACAATGTGATCCAAAAGATCAATGAGCGCCTTGCAGTTCGCGTTGTCGATAACCGGTACAGCATCGGTTCGCAGCCCCGTCGAGGATCGGTTCAAACCGCCCGCCCGTCAGACCCGGTACGACAGTTTCTCAAAAACCTGCGGGTGTGTGAGCAGGAGCGGCTTCGCTTCGATCCCCCGGTCATCAAGTGGGCCTGGGAGCTTGAGAAAAACGGAAAAACGAGATCCGCGACTCTCACCGACACATTCTGGAAAAATACCGCCAACATCCTGCGGGCTTTGATCCACCTCTCGGATTACGAAATGGATCGGCAAAGAAAGAATGAGACGCTGCAGGCGGCGTTTCGAGAGATGGCCGGACTGGCGGAACTTTCCTTCATCGAGCCTGTTGAAGGCGACCGTCTGGACGAAGAGCAGCATCAGCCTGTCGGCACGTTGGCGTCTCCGGGCAAGATTCCAGGCAGGATAGCATCCTTCACCCGCCGCGGGCTGATACGCCCCGGCACTGGAGAAGTAATTTTGCATGCGTACGTAATCCTGTACAAGTGAGAGGTCGGTATGGATGGTCGAAGTCGTCTGGGGGTTCTGATCTGGCTCCTTCTTCTATCCTCCTGCGGAGGCGGACGAGGCGTGCTTGTTCCGCTGTCGCCCACGCAAATCGCCGATCGTGCAAGACCGGCCACCGTACTCGTCGTTTCCGAATTCAGCGCCACCGGCACCATTCCTGCCTTTGCTCCAAACACTGCACGTCTCGCTGCCGATGTGCGGGCGCGCATCAACGCCGGCGACTCGGACCGGGAAAAGATGGAAAAGATATTGGATACCTTTCTCTCTGCCCCGGAGGAATATCTTCGCGAGGAGGGTGGAGAGCAGGACATCAGCACAAAGTTCCATGTGCTCGGAACTGGATTTGTCGTAACTCCCGATGGCTATATCCTGACCAATGCCCATGTCGTCAAGCCCGACGAAGACGATCTCGACAAAGCCGTTCTCGAAAAAATCTCCGATCAGGTCGACCGGGATGTCAAGGAGCTTGACGAGGGCATTCAGCAACTCTTGCCGAACGAAACCATCAACGAAGAGGGAGCGGCGCGGCTCAAATCCGCACTCACGCGGCAATACAGTAAAGAAGCAAAGCTGCACTTCGATCGGGAGGTAGGCGTCCTGCTCTCCACAGAGAACGCCGACGGCAAGCTCAATCTCAGGCAATGCTCCGTTATCAAGGTTGGAGAGCCCATCCCCGGCAAGGATGTTGCAGTGCTCAAGATCGAAGGAAACCATCTTCCCACGCTGCCCTTGGCCCAGGGCGTGGAGACGGGCAGCGTGCGCACCGGTTCCGATCTGCTCATCATGGGCTATCCGGGCAAAGTGGACGTGGATGATAACTTCACGCTGGCAAGCCGGCTTCAGCCTTCGCTTTCATTTGGTCACGTAAGTGGAATCAAGGAAATGTCCGGCGGGTGGCATGTGATCCAGACCGACGCATCCATCAATCCCGGCAACAGCGGTGGGCCTGCGCTAAACCAGTTCGGGCAGGTGGTGGGTCAGGCTACTTTCGCGGAGACAGAGTCGCAGGGATTGAACTTTGCCATCGACATTGATGTAGCACGAGAGTTTCTTCGTGAGTTGAATGTAGCGTCGAATGCGCCTTCTCGTCCTGTCGCTGCGATGTCGTCAGGCTTGGACAGGCCGAACAGGCCGCGCGGCTTTCCCATTGGAATCGTAGTTCTGCTCGTTGTCTTTATCGGCGCGGCCACGGCCGTGGCCATTGTTGCCAGCCGTAATTAGCGCATGCTGGGATCGTCGGCGAAAGGTTGGCATCAACCCAGCCCAATGCTGGAATTCCGAACTGGTCTTGTAGCGGAGAAGTGGATTGATGAACAAAAAGCTCTATCAATTCCAGATCGTGCGTGAAGATGCACCTCATATTCTTGCCGCGGTGGATGAGATTGACGGGACCAGTGCACAAATCATTGAAGTCGATCTCGATCCCGCGAAGCGCGCAAAACAGATTAAGGAGTTGCTCGCAGTCGCCAAAGACGGCGCTATGGATGCCTTCACCGCCGGTGGCCGCTTTTACTTCGTGGCTGGCTCGCCCGCTGCGGCTCGCAAGTTGCTCTCCGCCGCTTTGACCTGCCCATCCGTCGCGGTAGCCCCTGTCGAGACAAAGCGGAACGACTCACAGCAGGACAAACAGCAAGCCCCCGGTCCTTCCAGACCGCACGGCAAGAAGCCTCCGGTTCCTAAGCCGGATACGGGCCTTCCGAAATGGGCGCTTGGGGGAGCAGGTCTGGTCTTCCTGCTGATCCTGATCGCAATGGTTGCATCCTCTTCCAAAGCGGCGCCGCCCAATGTGTACCAAAACGGGAATGGGAGGCAGGCAATCTACATCACCGATGAAACGCCCGGCGCCGTGATCTATTACACCACTGACGGATCAACCCCTACCACGTCGTCCCTTGTTTACAATTCCCCTCTTTGGGAACTGGCCAACGGAACACGCGTTCGCGCCATTGCCGCGGCCCAGGGACACCGAAACAGCGATGAGCATTCGGCTGTCTACTACATACCGAGCCAATTCGGGATAGTCGAAACATATCTCCAAAAGGGCGCGAATTTCTACAAGACCAGGCACTATGCGCAGGCGCGGCGATTGTTTCGCAATGCCTGCAACGGCGGAGAGATGGTCGCCTGCAACTATCTGGGCACCATGGAAGCATTGGGGCTGGGTGGCCCGCTCGGCATGAAAAATGCGCTGGCGCACCTTGCGCTGGCATGTGACCAGGGCATCCCGAACGCCTGTGACAGCCTCGGCTCTCTCTATAAGAAGGCCGGCGTGGTGACCAAAGCTCGGGAGTATTACCAGAAGGCATGTGACAGCGGATTGTATTCCTCATGTGCAAAAGGAGGCCCGGTACATTGATCCTGCGATTAGCCTGAATCGCATCGGCGCACCGCCGCCCGGCCTGCGGACGAATGCGCGCATCATGGTAAAAGAGAGCAGAGCAAGAGCCATTGATTTTGCATCATGCACTGCCGCTACATTTTTGTCTTGGGTTACAGGATGCTTCTCTACCAGAGATTTGATATTCCGGACAGCGGCGACTGGTCAACAGGTCAGCCCGTCGTGGCGAAGGACTGCTGGATGGGCCGCGAAGTCCGCGCCTACCGCGGCGATCTTCCAGTCGCTGCCAGATCCCGGCAGATCGCAGAGGCGCATCGCATTCACGCAGAGCAGGCAGATGGCGATGCGTGGAACTCGTCGGCGGCGGAAGTTTTCACGGCGCGTGGTTTTCTCTGGGTCATTACGCAGGCCGACCCCCTGGCGGACCCGCTCATCGAACGCTTCCGCGAGGCCCGTCTTCTTCCTGCGCCCCGAACCGCAGGCCCCGGCCCTGCCGTCATTCGGACCGAAACCAGGCTATGTCTGCGCTGCAAAGAGGAGCTGAAAGGTGCTGGGCCTCTTTGTGTCTCCTGCCAGGAGACGATACAAAAATCCCGTAGGCGCGAAATCGCCCTTACGGTCGTCGGCGCTTTCGTCGTTCTGGGAATCGTGGTATCCGTCATCTTTTGGGCCGCCTCGGCACTCTTGGGCGCTTTCCGCGACGGGCCTGCTCTCACCGCGCAGTTCTCCACCTCGCGGCCGGTCATCGCGGCCGGTGATTCCACAAATCTCTCCTGGAACGTGACCGGGGCATCCATCGTCACCATCGATCATGGTATCGGGGCGGTAGCCTCCAACGGCGCCAGAACCGTAACCCCTGCTTCCAACATGGCCTACACCCTTACCGCGACAGGAAGCGGCAGAACAATCACCCGGCGGGTAGTCATCGACGTATTTCCCATCGCTCGCAGGTCCGAGCCCGCCCAGCAGCCTTCTGAGGACGATGCCCAGACGCCGCCCGCAGTCTCGCAAACAGACCAGTCATCCCTCCAGGACACTCCCCCGCAGGCTGTGCCGCAGCCAGGTATCGCTCAACCCGCGGTAAACGAGTCCGCGCCTGTGCCGCAGGGACGCCCCACATCCGGAGAGCTCAACTGCACCGAGCCTGTTCCGCCGGGGGGACAAGTGGCCTTTGAAAATCTGCCGGACGGATTCCTCCATTTCGATGTTCAGGATCGCGCTAATTGGACATTGCTTATCAAACATCAACCCGACGGCAGTCAAAAGCTCATCATGATTTCCCAGTCCTCTCAGGTACAAACTTCCTGCGCTGTGCACTGGACGTTGACGCGGTAATTCAGTCGATTTCGTGCTAGGATTTCCCGGTAAGGGGTTCCTTTCCACTCCAGGCCAAACGTTGCAGACAGGCTGCACCATCATGGAGGTGCGCGTGCGTATTCTCTCTTCTCCCTTTGGATTTGCGCATCATACTTGGCACTTCGCCGTCCTCGCGATGGTTTTTGCCGCGGGTATGCACGGCTACTCCAGCAGTTCGTCATCGAAATCCTCTCCGCCTCCGCGCGTCTCCGTGCCTCGACAACGCACTGCGCCGCCTCCCAGGCCAGCGCAGCCGGCGACCCCTTTTAACCGTAAGCCGCAGCAACCCCAGAGGCAGCAGCCTCGTCCATTGCCTGCGCCACAGCCCCAGCGCCCCACTCCCAATTACAGCTTCGGCGCCTCGACCGCTCCCCGGATATTCGCCGGTGAAAGAGTTGTGAACACGCAGGGCGGCGGACAGAGGATTTATGATCGCGGCGGCCGGTTGCGCTTCGCCTCCGCCAACGGCATGAACATTCAAAGGGGACCAGGCGGCGCGCGTATTGTTTCCTCCATCCGTCCGGACGGCTCACGCGTTACGGTATGGCCCGGCGGCAACGGATGGGTGCAGCATCCGTTTTCCTATCGCGGTATCGATTATGCCCGCCGCACCTACGTCGTTCACAGTGTCCAGTACTCCCGCTTCTACCGCGTCTACTCATGGGGTGGCCAGCGGTTCAACATCTACACGCCAGTCAGCTACTATCCGTCAATGTATTACTGGTCGCTGGGGCGCATGTGGGGCAGCCCGGCCTTCTCCTGGGGCTGGCAGTCGGCCGGATGGTACGGTTCCTATGGCAGAGCATTCACGCCCTATTCGACCTACTACACACCGTCCATGTGGCTCACCGACTACACGCTGGCTAACGGCATGGACGCCGCTTATCAGCAGGATCAGGCAGATGGGAGCGCCAATGAGCAGCCGGCTCCTGTCGTCCCTGTTCCCAACGATGTCAAAAACGGTGTCAATCAGGAAATCCAGAACGACATCTCCGTTCTGCAGAGAGAAAACCAGCAGGAGAGCGTGGGACAACCGCAGAACTCGCCTGCCGGAAGCGTCGCTGAGGTACTGGGTGATAACCGTCCGCACACCTTTATTGCCGGAGAGAAGCTGATGCTCATCGACAGCGGCGGAACCGAATGTGCATTGAGCCCCGGCGATATAGTCCAGTACACGCCGCCCGCTCCGGCTCCCAATGCACCAGCCGTTAACGTACAGGTAACCTGGAGCAAAGGCGCAAAGGACTGCGTTGCCGGCACTACAGTTGGAATCGCCCTCGACGACCTGCAGGAAATGCACAATCACATGCTTGCCACTGTCGATCATGGAATTGACACCCTGCACACCGAACAGGATGCAGGCAAACTTCCCGGGGCTCAAGGCGTGTTGAGCAACGCTATGGCGCACAGCTATGTTTTAGCCGCTCCACAAAGCGATTCCGCTGCGCAGTCCGAATTGAATGCCCAGAGCCAGGAAGCCGATAAAGTCGAGCAGATGAGCACCAACCAATGACCGGAAGCGGAAGCCTCTGTTCAACGGATGAGGAAAAATGACAAGCCGCCGGCAGGAGCCGGAGGCAATTCATCCGTGAAGAGAAAAGGGTGTAGGGGTAGGAATCCTGCCCTCGGTGGCTTGCGTGGTTCCTCCAGCCTCTTTTGCCCGCCGTTCGCCTTGCCGGGAGTCGATAATCAAAATTGCTCTGGGATTCCCGTTCCGCCCTGCAGCTCGGCGCAAGAAAGACAGGTTTGCGGCGGGCCAGTATATTTCAGGCTTTAAGGCGGAGACGGCCAACCATGATTAAGCCCATCCAGATTGCCCTTGCGCCGACGCGCAACCGTGCCCTGAATGTCATCCTGGGCGTTGCGCTGGCGCTGGCCTCCGTTCTGCTCCTGCTGGCGCTGGCCACCTATCACCCCTCCGATCCCTCGCTGAACACATCCGTCGATCCCGCCGCCGCAACCACGGCAGCCGCCGTAAAAAACTGGATCGGCCCCGCGGGCTCTATCGCCAGCGACCTGCTTCTGCAGTCGCTGGGCCTTGCGGCCTTTTTTCTCCCCATTTGGTTTGGCACGGTGGCGTGGAGCTGGGTGCGCTCGCGGTGGAACAGCCCGGCGTGGCTGCGCGTGGCTGGAACCGTGGTAACGCTGGCCTGTCTGCCGGCGATCTTCGGTCTACTGCCCTGGCACTGGCGCTGGATGCACGCCGTTCCCGTGGAAGGCGTCGCGGGCCGGCTGATGGCAGGAATGCTGGTGGGCTATCTGAACCCCCTCGGCGCGTGGCTGGTGGCAGGAATTCTGGCCGCGGCAGGAGTTTACTTCGCGCTGGCAATCCGCTTCCGCGAAATCTTCGAGCTGCTCGAAGCACGGTGGATCGGCCTGGAAGCCGTACACGACCGCTGGCGCAATTGGCGCGAGGAGCGGGCCGAGCGCAAGGCCGAGCGAAATGCCTTTCGGGATGAACAGGAGAATCCCGGCCCAGCGCAAACGCTTTACACCGGCAACGCCGATGCGGAAGAGAGCGTGCCGGAGGAAAGAACGCCTAGCCGTCTCGCCGGGCTCTTCTGGCGGCGCAGCCGCTCGCGCGAATTCGATCCGGTGGAAGAGATTCCGGCATTTCAGCGCCAGATTGCCCGCGACGAAGAGCTCGGGCCAGCCGCAGCAGCAGTTCGAGCCGCGCAGCCGGTTTCAGAGCCGATGCCAGCCGCAGCGCCAACTCCGGTTCCAGTCACATCGCGGACGCCGGAGCCCGCGCGGCGCAGCATCTGGGAACGCACGACCGAAGCAGCGCCGGTAAGCGCAGCGGCAGCGGCATTTGCGGAGGCAGCGCAGGTAGCCCCGCCGGCGACAATGGCTTCCGCGTGGGCGCAAGCCCCCATACAATCTCAGCCGCAAGCCCAGGCCGCAGTCCAGCCCTATAGCAGAATGCCAACCGCTCCGCAGGAGATGCCTGCGGAATCGCGCTATCAGGCAATTCCCTCAGAGGTTGCGCCGCAACCCGCGCCAACACGTCCCGCGTCTCTTCCATTGCAGCCCGCGTCCGCTCCGGAACCAGCACCGGAATCCATCTCGATTCACGAGCGCGCCGACGTGGAAGAAAAGACCGTTACCGTAGCGCCGAAGCATGTCAGCGGCTTCAAGCTGCCGCCCAGCACGCTGCTCAACCCCGGCGACGGCCCGCAGGCCGTCGAGGCCGAGGAGCTGCGCGAAGAAGCGCGGATTCTCGTTGAAAAATGCGCCGAGTTCGACGTTCGCGGGCAAGTAGTCCAGATCAACCCCGGCCCGATGGTAACGACCTACGAGTTCAAGCCCGAGGCCGGCGTGAAATACTCACGCGTCACCGGTCTGGCCGACGATCTCTGCCTCGCCATGCGCGCCGAATCGATCCTGATCGAGCGTATGGCGGGCAAAAGCACCGTCGGCATCCAGGTTCCCAACCACGAGCGCGAGACGATTCACCTGCGCGACGTGCTGGAATCGGAGACCTTCGCCAAGGCCAAATCTCGGCTCACGCTGGCAATGGGCAAGGACATCAATGGGCGCATCGTGACCGCCGATCTGGCATCGATGCCGCACGTGCTGATCGCCGGCTCGACAGGCTCAGGCAAGTCTGTGGCAATCAACGCCATGATTATGAGCCTGCTCTTTCGCACCACGCCGCAGCAGGTTCGCCTGATTCTCGTCGATCCCAAGCGCGTGGAGCTGGGAATGTACGAAGGCGTGCCACATCTCTTCACGCCGATCATCACGGAGCCGAAGCTGGCGGCGAATGCGCTCCGCAACGCCGTCCGCGAGATGGAGCGGCGACTCAAGCTGCTGGCTTCGCGCTCGGTGCGGAATATCGATCAGTTCAACAAGCTCTTCGAGGGCTCGATGCCGTCGCTCTTTGACGATGGCGAGCCGGACGAGCCGCTGCCCTACATCGTCATCGTGATCGACGAGCTGGCCGACCTCATGATGCTCGACCGCGCCAACGTGGAAGAATCCATCACGCGCCTCGCGCAGATGGCGCGCGCCGTGGGAATTCACCTTATTCTCGCCACGCAGCGGCCCAGCGTGGATGTGATTACCGGCCTCATCAAAGCCAACGTACCGACGCGCATCAGCTTCCGGCTCTCGACGAAGGTGGACTCGCGGACGATCATCGACACCAACGGCGCGGAGGCCCTGCTCGGGCGCGGCGACATGCTTTTCCTGCCGCCGGGAACGAGCCGGCTGATGCGCCTCCACGCGCCGTATGTGAGCGAAAAGGAAACCGCCGCGGTCGTAAAGTTCTGGAAGGATCAGGGCCAGGCCGAGTACGTGGAAGGCTTCCTCGAATCACCCAAGGACGAGCGCGCCGCAATGGAGGGCGCAAGCGGCGGCGAGGAAGAGAACGATCCCATGTTCGACGACGCGGTGCGGCTGGTCTTCGAGTTCGGCAAGGCTTCCACTTCCCTGCTCCAGCGGCGGCTTCGCATCGGCTACGGGCGCGCGGCTCATTTAATCGATTTAATGGAGCGCGACGGGCTGGTTGGGCCGGCGGATGGCTCGCGTCCGCGCGAGCTGCTCAAGGCTCCCGGCTGGCTGCACGAGGTAAGCGCCACGGCCATGGAGTAGTTTTTTGCCTCATCCTGTGCAGGATTTTGCGCATCTATGACCATTTAGCGTCACAGACTGTGCCTCTTTCGTGACACACTGGAGTCATGCGCGTCACTCCCCCTGATTCCGCAAGGCGGACGGTTCTCATCGTCGACGACGATCCGGTAAGCCGCGAGGTGCTGACCACCGTGCTCACGGCGCATGGCTGCGCCGTGGAATCGGCAGCAAACGGCCGCGAGGCGCTGACCGCCCTGGCCGGCATGACCGACGGCCCGCAGGTGCTTCTGGCCGATCTGCAAATGGAGGGCCTCGGCGGCGCAAATCTGATTGCTGCGTTGCGGGCGCGGACCCCAAGACGAACCGCGATGCGGACCCGGACGTGCATTGTGGCAATGAGCGCAACCCGCCCGCGGGCAGGCGAAGCCGCCTCGGCCGACGGCTTTCTGCTCAAGCCTTTCGCGCCGCGGGATCTGGATGCGCTTCTGGCTTCGATTCCGCAGGCGGCCAATGCGGGACAGAATCCGGAAGCTGGCGCGGAACAGAATACGGAGCCTGACACGGAAGTGCCGGTACTCGATCAAGAAATTCTGCGCCAGTTCCGCAACCTGATGCTGGAGCCTTCCGTGCGGCAGACTTATGACACGGCGCTCGAAGACATGGGAGCACGGCTCGAAGAGATTGCTGCGGCGATTGGGCAATCCGATCAGGAAAAGCTGCGGCGCATCGGCCACGCCCTTAAAGGCAGTTGCGGAATGATTGGCGCCAGGCAGGCAGCGCTTCTGGGGGCGCAGCTTGAGGAGGGTGCCGAAGCAGTGACCATACTCGCACACTTGCGGAATGCTCTTGAAAATTTGAAAAATAGAGTGCAGTCGGAATTTGGGGATTGTGTGGGCGGAGACTCGGAGGAATGAGTTCTTCGACTGCGCTTTCTGCTGATGGTGGACGGCCCGGTGTCGCAGGGTCAAATTTGCTTGGGGGCAGGTGCATGGATCGGCTGATTCAAATCGTAGTGGCGGACGATCATCCTGTAGTACGCATCGGCGTGCGGAATATGCTGGCCGACAGCGGCGGGTTCACCGTAGTTGGCGAGGCGGAAGACGGCGATGAGGCCATCACGCAAACGCTCGATCTGCAGCCGGATATTCTGCTGCTGGACCTGCTGATGCCGCGGCTGCCGGGGCTGGAAGCAATGCGGTCTATTCTCAGCGGCGCGCCCACCATCAAGGTGCTGCTGCTCACCTCGACGATCACCACGCAGCAGATCATCGAAGCGCTGCAGATCGGCGCCCGCGGAATTGTGACCAAGGACTCTCTGGCCAGCGACCTGCAAACCGCGATCCGCTCGGTGATGGGCGGCGACTACTGGATCGGCGGGCGGCGCGTTGGCAACCTCGTTGCCGCGCTGCACGAGCTGATGCAGCAGGCCGACGGCGAGGCGCGCAAGACCTTCGGGCTCACGCCGCGCGAGCTGGAAGTGGTGGGGCTGATCGTGGAAGGCTGCACGAACCGCCAGATCGCGCAGTCCTTCGGGCTGAGCGAGGAAACGGTCAAGCGGCACCTCTCGAACATCTTCGACAAGACGGGCGTATCGACGCGGCTGGAGCTGGCGCTCTTCGCCATCGCCCACCAGCTTGTGGCGTTAGTGTAGTCGCAGCAGGAGTCATTCCCATGAAAATTGCATTTCTTGGCCTGGGCAATATGGGCGCGCCCATGGCGAAGCGCCTGCTCGGCGCCGGACATGAAGTAACCGTGTGGAACCGCACGCCCGCGCGCGCCGAGCCCCTTGCCGCAAGTGGCGCGAAGATTGCCTCCACTCCGGCGGATGCGGCACGCGGTGCGGAGCTTGCCATCACGATGCTCTTCGACGACGCCGCACACGAGGCTGTCGTATTCGGAGCCGATGGTTTGCTGGCGGCATTGGAGCCGGGTGCAACGCACATGGCAATGAGCACAATCAGCGTGGCATTGTCCGAGCGGCTCGCCGAAGAGCACAGCAAGCGCGGAATTCCCTTTGTAGCCGCGCCGGTCTTCGGTCGGCCCAACGTGGCCGAGGCGGGAAAGCTATGGATTGTTCTGGCCGGCGCGGCGGACGCAATCGAGCGGGTCAAGCCTGCGCTGGAACCGATCTCACGCGGGTTTACAGTGGTTGGCACGGAGCAGCCACAGGCGCACGCCGTCAAGCTGGGCGGAAATTTCCTCATCAGCGCCATGATTCACTCGCTTTCGGAGAGCTTCGTCTACGCCGACTCGCAGGGGATTCCGCCCGCAGTCTTCTTTGAGGCCATTAACAGCGCGCTCTTCCAGTCGCCGTTCTATGCGGCCTATGCAAATGTCATGCTGAATCCGCCGGAGGAAGCGGGCGCGCCAATGACGGTGGGGCTCAAGGATGTGACGCTCTTCCGCGAGGCGGCGGCAAGCGGCGGCGTAAAACTCAGCCTTGCCGAAGATATGGCAGGCATCTTTGCCGAAGCAGTACGCGAAGGCCTCGGCAGCGAAGACTGGGCCGTGGGACAGTACCGCATGGCGCAGAAGCGCGCGAAGGACAAAGAATAGGCCGTAAGGAGCAGGGTGTTAGAAGTAGAAAACAAGCAACTCCTATACTTTCCTCCAAGCCGGATGCCCCCTCGCCGGGTCTTTGTTTTTGCCGCTAGGGTGGGATAGCACGACCTCTCCCACCCTCTGTCATCCTGAGCAAAACCGTCTGCGCTGACCCGCTAACTTGCTATCGCGCGAAGCGCGGCTAACTCGCCAGGCGTGGAACCCAGCTTCTTCCCTCTTCCTGCTTCCCTTACAATCACCCCATGAACCTTCAAGGCAAAATTGTCTTCATCACCGGAGCAAGCGCCGGAATCGGCGCAGCCACTGCGCTCAAGTTTGCGGAACTCGGCACGCGTCTGCTGCTCGCCGGCCGGCGCACCGACAAGTTGGCCGAGGTTGCCGACGCTGCATGGGACCGTGGGGCGCAGGCCGTGCAAACGATCGAGCTTGACGTGCGCGACAGCGCGGCGGTTGCAGCGGCGATTGCCGGACTGCCGGAGGAATGGCAGGAGATCGAAGTCCTGGTCAACAACGCCGGCCTGAGCCGCGGTCTCGAAAAGCTCTACGCGGGCAAGGTCGAGGACTGGGACGAGATGATCGACACCAACGTGAAAGGGTTGCTCCACGTGACGCGCGCCGTGGTTCCCGGCATGGTCGAGCGCGGCAGCGGGCACGTGATTAACCTCGGCTCGACAGCCGGCCACATGACCTACCCGAATGGAGCAGTCTATTGCGCGACGAAAGCCGCCGAGCGGGCTATTAACGACGGCCTGCGAATGGACGTTCTCGGCACGCCGATTCGCGTGACGAGCGTGGACCCCGGCATGGTGAAAACGGACTTCAGCGTGGTGCGCTTCCGCGGCGACGAGGAGCGCGCCGCGAATGTCTATAAAGGAGTGAAGCAGCCACTCACGGCCGGAGATGTGGCAGACGTGATTGTGTGGGCGGCCACGCGGCCTGCGCATGTCAATATCGCCGACGTGGTGCTGACTCCCGTGGCGCAGGCGAATGCCTTCATGCTGCATAAAGAGAGCTAAAAGCAGCTTTTAGCTATTAGCCGTTAGCTTTTAGCCCGACTGTGGGAAATCAGGCCGGGTGCCCCAGCCTCGGCGCGTCTTTGTTTTTGCGCCCAGGGTGGGACAGCACAGCCGCCCGCTGTTCCACAGATAAGCTAACGGCTAAAAACTGACAGCTCACAATAGAAAACCCGCTTTCGCGGGTTCGGGTCAATCCAGTTTTGCTATCTCGGCCTCAATCTGCGCCAGTGCGGCTTCCAGGGCCTGGCGTCGGGCCGGGTTCGAAGTTCGCTGCGAAAGGATGTTTTCCTTTTGCAGGTTCAGCGCCTGTTTCTGGCGGGCCTTGCGCGCCCGTTCCGCCTGGGCGGCCCTGCGAGCCTCATCCGGGCTCACACTTCCGCCAAAGGGCGTTACCACGCTCTGCTGCACGCTTGCCATCTGTTCCTCCACCGATTTACTTTCCCAACCACGGGCCATATCTTCTATTCTACGAGGATTTTGTCCGGTTTTCCTGCCGTAATAGCATCGGAATGGGACGAAAGTTACCCGTCTTTATGGGGTTTTCATACAAGGAGCGTGCATGAAGGTCTGGCAGATTGGTGCGTTTGGAGTGGAAAAGCTGGAGTTCGTGGACCGGCCGATGCCGGAGCCGGGACCCGGTCAGGTGCTGGTCAAGATCCATGCTATCTCTTTTAATTTCCGTGACTTGATGATGGCAAAGGGGGTCTACAATCCCAAGCTGAAGCTGCCGCGGATTCCCTGCTCCGACGGCGCGGGCGAGGTGACGGCAGTAGGGCCGGGAGTGACCCAATGGAAGCCCGGCCACCGCGTGGCCGGAATCTTTATGCAGAACTGGATTGACGGCGAGCCGACGCTCCAGAAGATCAAAGGCGCGCTCGGCGGCGATGTGGACGGCGTGCTGGCCGAGTACGTGGCGCTGGACGAAAAGGGAGTGGTCGAGATTCCCGAGCACCTGAGCTATCAGGAAGCCGCGACCCTGCCCTGCGCCGCGGTAACGGCCTGGAATGCACTGGCAACGGCAAACTTGGTGCCGGGCGCAACAGTGCTGATCCAGGGCACGGGCGGGGTTTCGCTCTTCGCGCTGCAATTTGCGCGGCTCAAGGGGGCGCGGGTGCTCGGCATTTCCAGCAGCGACGAGAAGCTGCAACGCGCCGCCGAACTGGGCCTGGACGCGGGCCTGAACTACAAGAACGTGCCGGAGTGGGACCACTGGGTGGTGGAAGAGAGCGGCGAAGGCGCAGACCTGATCGTCGAAGTGGGCGGCGCGGATACGCTACCGCGCTCGCTGCGGGCGCTTCGCGTTGGCGGAACGATTGCCCAGATCGGCGTGCTGACTGGACCCACGCCCGCGGAGATGCTGCCGATTCCCACGCTCCTGCACAAGATGGCGCGGATTCACGGCATCTACGTCGGCTCGCGGCAGGATTTTGTCGAAATGAATAAGGCTATCTCCTTGGCGCACCTGCGGCCTGTAGGAGAGGATTTCCCTTGGACGCACGCCCGCGAGGTGCTGGCGCGGATGGAAACCGGCGGCCACTTCGGCAAGCTGGTGATGACGGTAGCGTAAAAACAAAGCAGGTTCGTGGTGTCCCACCCTTGCGCCAGAAATAAGGCGCAAGGATGGGGCATGGAGCTTTTGTGGTTGTGCGCGCAAAGCGGAGCTGTTTAACTGAAGCCCAGCACCGGGTGCGGGACGTAAAGCTCTTCGAGCGACTTGATCTCCTCCGGCGTCAGCTTGAGCGAGACCGCAGCGGCAGCGTCTTCGAGATGATGCGTCTTCGACGCGCCGACAATCGGCGCCGTAACAGCCGGCTTGGCGAGCAGCCATGCCAGCGCTACCTGCGCCTGCGGCACGCCGCGCTTTGCGGCCACCTCGCCTACACGATCGACCACCTTGGCATCGGATTCCGCAGTCTTCGCATACATCGTCGAGCCGAATTTGTCGGTTTCGAGGCGCTTTGTGCTCTCGGCGTTCACGGGCCGGGCCAGGCGGCCGCGAGCCAGCGGGCTCCACGGAATGATGCCGATTCCCTGATCGACGCAGAGGCCGGTCATCTCGCGCTCTTCCTCGCGATAGAGCAGGTTGTAGTGGTTCTGCATGGAGACGAAGCGGGTCCAGCCGAAGAGATCGGCCAGATAGAGCGACTTGGCAAACTGCCATGCGTACATGGACGATGCGCCGATGTAGCGCACCTTGCCGGCCTTGACGGCATCGTGAAGCGCTTCCAGCGTCTCTTCAATGGGTGTCTCGTAATCCCAGCGATGAATCTGGTAGAGATCGATGTAATCGGTTTGCAGACGCTTCAGGCTTTGCTCCAGCTCGAACAAAATCGCCTTGCGCGAGAGGCCGCGGCCATTGGGCTCGTCGCGCATCAGGCCGTGGACCTTGGTGGCGACAACAACCGACTCACGCCGCACGTTCGCCTTGAGGAAATTGCCGAGGAACTGCTCGCTGTCGCCGCTCGAATACACGTTGGCCGTGTCAAAGAAATTGATGCCGAGATCGAGGGCCTGCTTGAAGAATGGCTGGCTGTCTTGTTCGTTGAGCACCCAGTAGTGGCGGCCGGGCTTGGGCTCGCCGACGGCTGGCGTACCGTAGGTCATGCAGCCGAGACAGATGCGCGAGACCTTGAGGCCGGTCTTGCCGAGATTGATGTATTCCATCTCTTCTCCTTTGGAAACGGGTTGTAAGGAAGTGAATTTAGAAGAAGCGAAACAGGATTACGGCAGCGGCGTATCGCCAAGCAAATCGTCATACACGCGCCGCGTGCCTTCATTGAAACAGACGAAGTGTATCTCGTTTACGCCACTCTCTTCGATGTGCGAGCGCACGGTTTCGATGGCAATTTTTGCGGCGCGCTTTGCCGGAAAGTGATAGACGCCGGTGGAGATAGCAGGAAAAGCGACCGACTTCGCTCCAACTTCAAGCGCCAATTCCAGGCAGCGTCGATAGCAGCCCGCGAGCAGCGCGTCTTCGTTATGTGTGCCACCGCGCCACACCGGGCCGACGGCATGAAAGACCCATCTGGCCGGAAGGCGAAAGCCGGGCGTGGCTTTGGCGTCGCCGGTCGCGCAGCCATGGAGCTTGCGGCAGGCTTCGAGCAGCTCCGGGCCGGCGGCGGCATGAATGGCGCCATCGACTCCGCCGCCGCCGAGCAGGGATTCATTGGCAGCATTGACAATGGCATCGACGTGGAGCCGCGTGATGTCGCCGGTGACGGAGATGAGATTTGCCATCGATGACAGGATAAGACGCGGGAGGGCGAAAGGGTAAACGCGGGTTCGTGCCGTCCCACCCTTGCACCAGAAGAAAGGCGCAAGAATGGGGCACGGGACTTTTGTGCTCGGTGCAGATACAGAAAGGCCCACGGCAAACCGTGGGCCTTCTTGTTGACTGATGGGTTATAGTTAGCGACCGCGCGGGCGCTCCTCATGCTGGGGCGCAGGGCGCGATTCCTGACGAGGCTGCTGCGCGGGGCGCGACTGGGGAGCTGGCCGGGACTCCTGGCGCGGCTGCGGCGTGGGACGCGATTCTGGACGCTGTTGCGGCTGTGTCGGACGCGACTCCGGACGCTGCTGCTGCACAGGCCGCTGTTGCGTCTGCGTGGGCCGGCCCTCGGGGCGCTGCTGCTGGTTGTAAGTAGGCCGCGTCTGCTGAGCGGGCCGGCTTGCGCCGCCGTTTGGCCGGTTCATATTGCCACCGCCGGGGCGAGCCGTGGGCGCGGCATGGTCCTCCCGCTGCAGCGGACGCTGCGCGACGAGGTTCTGCGGACGGCCGCCATTGGCCTTGGCGTAAGATCCGCGGTCGTTGCGCGCGCCAACCTCATGCTGCTGCTGGAAGCTGGTGGGAGACACATGGCGCTCGTTCATATAAGAGCGCTCCTGCGTGCTGGGCCGGTAACGGATGCCGTTCGGACCGCCGTTGAAGGCCACGCGGCTTCCCCTGGCAAAATAGCCCCGGTCCACAGCGCCACGATCCATATAGACGCGATTGCCCCACGCTCCGCCGGAGCCAACGCGCATGATAGCCGTGTTATAGGCAAAGATTCCGCCCCGCCACATGCCGCCGGCAAACCCGATGCCGCCGTAGCCGAAGCCGTAGTTGATGCCGCCGTAGTAACCCACATGCGAGCCCCAGTAGCCGGGATGGAAGACATAGAGGCTATTCTCAAAGCCCCAGTAGGGCGGGGTCCAGAGCGCGCCGACATAGGGAGCAGGCACCCAGGCGCCGGGAACCCAGTAGTAGCCGTCGGGGCCATAAGCCCAGTAACCGGGGGTCCACATCAACCCAGGCTGCGGGCAGATGGGCTGGGCATAAACGGGCAGCACAGGAGGCCCGAAGCCAACGCTGATGAACACGCCCGCATGAGCCTGCGTAGCGGGAATCAAAGGGAGCAAAAGCGCGAGCAAAAGCCAGCGCGCAGAACGGAAAAATCGCATCGGAATCGTCCTCCTGGGTAGTTCGAGCCTGCATGCGTCCACAAGCTACAGGGTTAGAACCCAGCGGGCAACGGGAAGTTGCAAGGGGAATGCTAAAAACTTGCGAATCAACGAGAATGGGGCTGCGCGGACGCGGCACAGAAGCCGGGTGTCCCACTCTCGCCGGGTCTTTGTTTTTTCCGGCTAGGGTGGGACAGCACTCCCGCAAACCTGCTGACCTTCCATCCCGCTCTGCGTCACGAAACAAGAATCTACAAATGTTAGACTCACGCCATGCCACGCGGCCTGTTTATTACGCTTGAAGGACTGGATGGATCGGGAAAGACGACGCAGATCAAACGCCTGGCGGCGTGGATGCGGAAGCGCGGCGCGGAACCAGTGGTAACGCGGCAGCCGGGCGGCACGGAGATCGGCGACAGGATTCGGGCGCTGCTGCTCGATTCGCGCTCTGCGGGACTCGCCCCGCTGGCCGAGATGGCGCTGATGTTTGCCGACCGGGCGCAGGCTATTACCGAGGTGATTGAGCCGGCGCTGGCGGCGGGCAAGATAGTTCTCTGCGACCGCTTTACGGACTCGACCGAGGCCTACCAGGGCGGCGGACGCGAGCTTGGCTCGGAGCTTGTGCTTGAGATGCACCGTCTGGTATGCGGCGACCTCAAGCCAGACCTGACAATCCTGCTACTGCCATCGCTCGAACGAAGCCTGGACCGTGCGCGGGGGCGCAATGCGCGCGATGCAGCAAACGAAGGCAAGGACGAAGGCCGATTCGAGCAGGAGCAGGATGCGTTTTACAAGCGCGTCTGGCAGAAGTATCGCGAGATTGCCACGCGCGACGCGGAACGCATCATCGTGATCGCAGGCGACCTCACCATCGACGAGATTCACGAACAGATTGCCGAAGCAGTGGCGATGCGGCTCTCAGAGTTGAAGAGGCGCTAGGGTGGGATGGCTTCCCTGCAAACCAACCCACTACTCCGGGTTCCCCGCTCTCGCGACGCCTTTGTTTTTGTCGCTGGCTTTTGCTAAGCCCATCATTTCAAAGTTGCCTCTGAGATTGCTATTAACAATGGGGTGGCCGATGTGGCCTGGACGTTCATTTGCACAGATTTCCCCCAAGAGCTTCAGAAATGTCCCTAATGACAGCATTCCAATCACCGGGTGTGCTTTGTCTGAATAGACGCATAGTTGGATACCAAGAGCTTTTGCTGCCCTCGACTAACCAGCGCCAATCGGAGGCATACGGTAGAAGCGTCCACGTTGGAATACCAAGAGCACCGGCGAGATGGGCAACCGAAGTGTCGACCGAAATGACAAGATCAAGCCGCTCAATGTGGGCTGCAGTATCTGCCATATCGAAAACATGCGGAGCAAGATCCGTGATGAACTCAGGAAACACATTCAGCTCGGCACTGCTTTCCCCATGCTGCAGCGAAAAAAATCTAATATTTTTGTGATCGAACAGTGGTGCGAAAAGGGATAAAGAGACTGAGCGGTAGCGATACCGATCTCGAAGAAAGGTCTGCTTGCCCGACCAGACTAATCCAACTTTTAGTCCCGTTGATGGCCAGGCAAGTGCAGAGGCCGCTATTCGTGCGTCTTCAGAAGGCGTTAAGTAAGGCACTTGATTCGGAATGCTATTCAGCTTTGTCCCAAATGCCAGGGGAAGACTCAAGAGTGGACAATGATATTCGAAAGTGGGGAGCGGATCGCCCACGACAATGAGCTCGGCAACTTCAGCTAATTCGCTCGCAAGGCGTTTAAGTCGGCCTTGGACCTCGAGAACGACAGATCCACCGGCTCTCTGAACCATAGGCACATAGCGTAGAAATTGGATGGTGTCGCCGAGCCCCTGCTCTGCATGTAGAAGGATGCGCGCTCCGTCCAGAGGCTCACCGCACCACATAGGTTGGTGGAAGTCACGTCTGACTAATGGAGACTTCTCAGAAGTCCAGCGAGACTCATAGTTCTGCCAACCGTTCGCAAAATCTCCGGAACGCAGTTGTGACATTGCGAGGTTGAAGCGTGCTTCGGGTGTTGAAGGGGATATCTTCAGTGCTCGTTGATAGTGAGTGATTGCCGTATCGGGTAGGTTGCGAGCATCAAGGGTAACGCCAAGGTTATTATGTGCTTCAGCGGAATCCGGATTTAAAGCCAACGCCTCCTCATAGTGAGGTACGGCCTCTTCTAGTTTGTCTCTGGAATAAAGGTTGAAGCCATAATTGTAATGCGCTTCAGCAGATTTTGGATTGAGTGCCACCGCACGCTCCAGGTGGGCACCACCCTCTTCAAGTCGGTCCAGTGCACAAAGTGTAAGGCCGAGATTTAGGTGAAGTTGGGGATTGTTTGGAGCGAGTACCAGAGCTTGATTGAAATAGCCAATGGCTTCGTCTGTTTGACCAATTTTATGAAGCAGGAGGGCTAAATTGGAGATCGCACTGATGTAGTCATCTTTGATAAGTATTGCTGCCTTGTAGTGCGCAATTGCCTCCTGTACATTGCCCTCCTTTTTAAGAAAGTTGCCGAGATTGTAGTGTGCCTCAGCGAGGTCAGGCTGCAACGCCAAGGCCAGCTGTATATGAACAATGGCATTCTGCGTTTCTCCCTGTACATCAAGAACCACACT
Source organism: Terriglobales bacterium (assembly GCA_015655195.1). GTDB lineage: Bacteria > Acidobacteriota > Terriglobia > Terriglobales > Acidobacteriaceae > Telmatobacter. Next base: position 9,881 of record JAATFM010000255.1, on the reverse strand, counting down.
AAGATTGCAGTGCGCTTCAGCATAATCATGTCTGAGGTGGACTGCCTGGAGGTACTGTTCTTTGGCGTCGTCAAACTTGTCTTGACGTTGCAGGAGACAGCCTAGTTTATAGTGCGCTTCTGCATTGTTCGGATCGAGAACCAACGCTTTTTTGTATAGGGTTTTGGCTTCGTGGAACTCTCCTTGTCCTGCGAGGATGAAGGCGAGATTGGAATGATAGACAGCATTGGTGCCATTGATTTTTATCGCCTTTCGAATCAGCTCACCTGCGCGTTCAGAACGGTTCGTCTGGTGAAGGATCAGTCCCAGCAGATGAAGGCTGTCGGCATGTCGTGAGTCCCGCGTTAAGATTTGGCGGTAAAGCTCCTCGGCCTCTGTCAATCTACCTTGCTGATGATGAGTGAGGGCGTCCTTAAACAATTTCGCCAGAGTAGCAGGAGAGGCCAGATCACCATATTGAAACTGCATTCGTGCAAACTCCGGGAAATTCATGGGCAAACGGAATTATGGAGGAACTACATCAACAACATACATATGGGAGAGCGGGAGACCAGCTAGTAGCTAGAGCCTCCCCGAAAAACTTACCCATGTAGCCCCACATTTGTGTAGTCACGCTTTTACGCTAGTGGCTTGTCCTTTGGTGCAGGATGAGTGCCCGCGTAAAACTTTCACTGCGCGTCGTGTCCAACTAAATTCAATGAGGCGTATGTGGTGGTCGTATTATTATAAGTTTCGCCTCCACTTGCTCCATCTACAAATTCCAGAGTCATGGCGTTGCCAACAGACCCAACTACACTGAGTCCGCAAAGGTTTACGATTTGGGGAGTTGTCCCACTCGGAAAGAAAGCCCATTGCATCAAAGGCTTTGATCCAGCTACCCCATCCTGAAGCTGAAGGATGACGTACGAACCAGAAGCGACAGCGGGATTGGTAAGACCTACAGAGACGGATACGCAATCGACTACATGCTGTGCTCCAGAAACCGCAGGAACGACGATGCTGGGTAATCCGGCAAAGTTAGGACCGTACTGGCCGACTACCGTCGGGATGGCATTATAGACCCACTCTGCTGGCGCTGCTGGTAAGAAACTCTGAGCATCAGCAGGGTGGGCGAATAGCAACACCAGAATGAAGCTGGCAAGTCCTAGAGCGGTGGAGAAACAAGACCGTAATGTTCATAATAACCCCTTTTGTTGCGGTAGATTTCCGCAGAATTGAAACACGCAAAAATGGGGCATACTTCCCGCAATCAATACAAGCAATAGAGAACTGTTGTTTTTATCTTTCTCGAAGGTTGCAATGACTATACCGCACGTCAGGAAGTCGGGTCGAGGGCGATAGATTACTTTTGAATGAAAATCGGCGCGGAGTATTCGGGAACTGGAGTGAATTGCTTAGTAACTGTTGCCCAAGAGGAATGGTGCGCCCTGTAGAAAGGCGCCCGAGTGTCGTGACAGTCGCTCAATTCGCGGACTGATTGATCTGTATGCTGTCGAGAAGAACTCCAAGAGCTGCGCGGGCGTCTTCGAGAGCAGTACGGGTTCCCTCAAGCCGGCTAATCATCAGCGCGCCTTCAAGCGTGGCAATGATGGTATTCGCCACGCGGCGCGGCACGGTTCCCTTCCGTATCTCGCCCGCGCGAATTCCCTGGCGCACAATCGCTTCCAGGCGCGTCTGCCAGTCGCGCAGTCCCTCGCACGCAAGCCGGCGCAGCTCGGGATTGCCGTCGTCCGCGTCGATGGCGGTGTTCATCAGCGGACAGCCTCCGGCCAGGCCGGAGCGGGTTTCCACAAACCGCTTGATGAGCGAGCGCAGCAGCGCCACCGAGCCATGCACGCCGTCGATATGGCCGGTTCGCAGCTTGACGGCCTTGTTGAGCGCGTAGCGGAAGGCCTCGGCGGCCAGTTCCTCTTTGCTTGAAAAATGCCGGTAGATGCCGCCTTTTTCAAGGCCCGTCGCTTCCATCAGATCGTGCATCGAACAGCCTTCATAGCCGCGCTGGTTGAAGAGGGGCGCGGCCGCGGCGACGATCTTCTGCCGCGTGATTTCGCCCTTGCTTGCCATTGTCTCTCCGAGTGAGACCGACCGGTCGCAAATTTCCGCATCCAAGTCGCCGCACAGGAATCTGATTCATTATGCGACCGTTCGGTCTCATATTTCAAGTACCAATGGATTCCAAATGGCCGCCACCGCTACCGCACCTTCCCCCGCAGCGCCGTCCAGGGCATCTTCCCGGCCCGTCGTGAATCCGTGGGTCATCGCGCTGACCGTGACGCTGGCAACATTCATGGAGTTGCTCGATACCTCCATTGCCAACGTCTCGCTGCCCTACATTGCCGGCGGGCTGGGGCGCTCCTACGACGAAGTCACGTGGATTCTCACCACATATCTTGTCGCCAATGCTGTCGTGCTTCCCATGTCGGCATGGCTTTCGCGCGTGCTGGGCCGCAAGAACTACTACATGCTGTGCGTGGCGCTGTTTACGGTGACGTCATTTTTATGCGGCATTGCGCCGAGCCTTGAAATCATGCTGCTGGCGCGCATTCTACAAGGTATTGGCGGCGGCGGACTGGCGCCGGTGGAGCAGGCGATTCTGGTCGATACCTTTCCGCCGGCGCAGCGCGCCTCGGCCTTTGCGCTCTACACGATTGCGATTGTGACCGCGCCGGCTATCGGCCCGGTGCTAGGTGGCTGGATCACCGACAACTACAACTGGCGCTGGGTCTTTCTCATCAACATTCCCATCGGCATTCTCTCGATGTACCTGACGGGGCGCTTCGTACACGACCCGCCGCAGTTTGCGGAAGAGCGCAAGCGAGTCCGCGACGCGAACGGAAAGCTGCGCGTGGATGGAATTGGAATCGCACTGGTCGGCATCGGCTCGGCGGCGCTTGAGATGCTGCTCGACCGCGGCCAGATCGATGACTGGTTCGGCTCGCGCTTCATCACATGGATGTTCGTGATTGCCATTGCGTGCCTCGGCACGGCGGTCTTCTGGGAGCTGCATCATAAGGATCCGGTAATTGAGCTTCGGCTGCTCAAGTCGCGCAACTTTGCGCTGGCGAACCTGTTCTATTTCGTCTTCGGCGTGGGGCTGTTCGCCTCCACGACGATGATTCCACAGCTTCTGCAATCGCTCTACGGCTATCGCGCTATTGATGCAGGACTGGTGCTGGGGCCGGGCGCGTTTGTGATTACGATGCTGGCCCCGGTGGGCGCGCAGCTCGTCCAGCGCAAGATTGTCTCGCCGCGAATTCTGCTCTTCGGCGCGGTCGTCGTGGTGGGACTTTCGTTTCTACATTACAGCCACTTCACGCTCGAAACGGATTACGCGCATTATGCCTGGGCGCGCGCATTGCAGGGGCTGGGATATGCGTTCTTCTTTGTGCCGCTCTCGGTAATTGCCTACTCGCAACTGAAGCCGGGCGAGAACAACAAGGCCTCATCGCTGACAAACTTCTTCCGCAACTGGGGCGGCAGCTTCGGTATCGCGTTTATGAACACGGTAACGGAGCGGCGACAGAGCTTCCACCAGTCTGTTACCGGCGGCACACTGGCCGCGCCTTCGCAGTGGGTGCAGGAGCAGGTGCGGCAGATAGCAGCTTTTCTACAGACGCACGGCTACTCGCACGCCGACGCGCTGAACGCGGCTTATGCGCGGATCTATGGGGAGCTGGGCTCGCAGACACGCATGTTGGCATTCATGGACTGCTTTCACGTCATCGGCGTGATGACGCTGGTGGCCGCGCCTCTGGTGCTGTTGACGCGCAAGTTCCGGATTGGCGGCCCAGCGGGCGGCGGGCACTGAGGCCGACGCCCGTTGTGGCACAATATGAGATGTGCCGCTTTCTGCGCGGCCCGCAAACATGACAGGAACTCGATACAGAAGCGCGTGGGTCTTGCTGGCAGTCGCCGTGATGGCGGTTGCCACGGCAGCGCGCGCAGATGCGGGCATCGCAGGCTCAACGAGCTACGCGCATCCTGTGCTTGAGTTTCTCGCCGGGCACCACAACGCTGGCACGCTGGCCGGGCATGGCGCTCCGCAGCGGGTGAATGGCTGGTCTGCGAGACAGACGCGGGCCGAGATGCAGTCTGCCGGCTCCGGTGTGTGGCAGGCAATGCTGCCTGTGCTCTTCATCGGCTTGCTGGCGCCGCTGAATCTTGTTTTCTCGCGCTTTGGCGAAGTTCTCTGCCGCGCGCCACAGGCTCCTGCGCTTCCCTTCTTGTTTCAGCGTCCCCCGCCCACATATTTCGCTTAAAGCGCACGCAGCACAAGCCGCGCATTTTGAGCCGGCCTCTGCTGCTAGCTGTGAGTCCAGCCTCGCCCTGCGACTGCACGATTCGCTTTCCGGCGCGCAAATTACCTTGGTAAACGGAGAGTCCAGTGTTTTTCGATAAGTTTTTGACGAAGATTTTTGGCACCGCCAACGAGCGTGCCGTGAAGAAGCTGTTGCCGTTTGTGACGCGGATTGGCGCGCTGGAGGAAGGCATAAAGGCTCTCTCCGACGATCAGTTACGCGCGAAGACCGCCGAGTTCCAGGCGCGGGTTGCGGCGGCGCGAAACGGCATCACCGACACGGAGGCAATCAAAGCCGCCGAGCAGGCCGCGTTGAACGAGGTTCTTCCCGAGGCCTTTGCAGTAGTGCGCGAGGCCGGCTGGCGCGCGGTAAAGATGCGCCACTTCGACGTGCAGTTGATCGGCGGCATGGTGCTGCACTCGGGCAGGATTGCCGAGATGAAGACCGGCGAAGGCAAGACGCTCGTTGCCACGCTGGCCTGCTACCTGAATGCGCTGGCCGGCAAGGGCGTGCACGTTGTCACGGTCAACGATTATCTGGCCAAGCGCGACGCCGAGTGGATGGGAAAGATTTACGAGTTCCTCGGGCTGAGCGTGGGCGTCATCGTCCACGACCTGAGCGACGAGGAACGGCGCGCGGCTTACGCGGCCGACATTACCTATGGGACGAACAACGAGTTTGGCTTCGACTATCTGCGCGACAACATGAAGTTCGACATCAAGGACTGCGTGCAGCGCGGGCACTTCTACGCGATTGTCGATGAGGTCGACTCGATCCTGATCGACGAAGCGCGGACACCGCTCATTATCTCCGGCCCCACGGATCAGACTACCGACAAGTATGCGCGTGCGCGGCAGATTATTCCGCAGCTCAAGCTGGGCGAAGAAGTGGAGTGGAGCGACCGCAGGCGGCTGCAGGAACTTGGCATCGAACTGGCCGAAGGCGAGAAGTACCTGAGCGGCGATTACGTCGTCGATGAAAAGCACCGGACGATTGGTGTAACGGATGACGGCTGGATCACGATTGAAAAGCTGCTCGGCATCGACAACATTGCCGACGCGGAAAACTGGGACCTGAAGCACTACGTCGAAACGGGCATCAAGGCGCACGCGCTCTACAAGCGCGACGTGGATTACGTGGTGAAGGACGGCGAGGTGATTATCGTCGATACCTTCACGGGCCGCCTGATGCCGGGCCGCCGCTGGAGCGACGGGCTGCACCAATCCATCGAGGCCAAGGAAGGCGTCAGCATTCGCAAGGAAGACCAGACGCTGGCTACAATCACCTTCCAGAACTACTTCCGCCTGTATCAAAAGCTGAGCGGCATGACGGGCACGGCGGAGACCGAGGCCGCCGAGTTCGAGAAGATTTACAAGCTGGAGATTGTTGTCATTCCGACGAACAAGCCCATGCTTCGCATCGAAAATGCGGACATGGTTTACCGCACGGAGAAGGAAAAATACAAGGCCGTGGCGGACAACATCTCCGAGCTGCATGAAGCCGGGCAGCCGGTGCTGGTCGGCACCACGTCGATTGAAAAATCCGAACGGCTGTCGGCGATCTTGCAGCGTAAAGGCGTGCGGCACGTAGTGCTGAACGCCAAGTTCCACGAGCGCGAAGCGGAGATTGTGGCGCAGGCGGGCCGGCTTGGCATGGTAACGATTGCCACCAACATGGCAGGCCGCGGCACCGATATTCTGCTCGGCGGCAACGCGGACTTTACCACGCGGCAGCAGCTCGTGAAGCAGGGCTATGCACGAGCGATAAGCGTGGCTGAGGGAGCGATTAACCCGATGGCTCCGGCGGGCTTCCTGCGTTTCTATTACCAGGGGCAGGAGTTCGAGGTTGCCGAATCCGACTGGGCAGAGGTGAATGTGGCGCACGCCGCAGCCGCCGAAGCCGAAAAGACCAAAGTTCTCGACGCGGGCGGGCTTTTCATTCTCGGCACGGAGCGGCACGAGTCGCGGCGCATCGACAACCAGTTGCGCGGACGCGCAGGCCGGCAGGGCGACCCCGGCGCATCGCGCTTCTATCTTTCACTCGAAGACGACCTGATGCGAATCTTCGCCAAGCAGTGGGTCTCGGTGCTGCTGGAGCGGCTCGGCATGGAAGAGGGAATGCCGATTGAGTCGCGCATGATCTCGAAGCGCATCGAAGGCGCGCAGAAGGCCGTGGAAGCGCAGAACTTCGAATCGCGCAAGCACCTGCTCGAATACGACGACGTGATGAACAAGCAGCGCGAGGCGGTTTACGGGCTGCGGCATCAGTTGCTGGAAGGAGTCGAACAGCGCGAGTTGATTCTCGACGATTATGTCGGCGGAATTCTCAGCAATGCGCTCGACGAATTCTGCCCCGAGAACGCGCATCCGGACCAGTGGAACATCAAAGGGTTCGAAGAAAAGCTGACGGGCCAGTTCGGGCTAAGCCTCAGCGCGGCCGGCATCAATGTGCAGGAGCTGAACCGGCACGAGCTGGGCGATGCGATTTACACGCGGCTCAAGGAAGAATACGAGGCGAAGGAAAAGATTCTCGGCCCCGAGACCATGCGCTACCACGAGCGCATGGTAATGCTGAGCGTGATTGACGGGCTATGGAAGGACCATCTGCTCGCAATGGACTACCTGAAAGAGGGCATCGGGCTGCGCGGCTACGCACAGCAGGACCCGCTGGTAGCTTACAAACGCGAGTCCTTCGATATGTTTGAAGCGATGATGCTGCGCTTCCAGGAAGACACCGTCCGGTTCCTCTTCCGGATGCAGATCATCGGCGAAGACGGCCAGCCCGTGCAGGCTGCTCCGCGGCCCAGCGGCGTTGTGCCCCCGGCTCCGCCCGTGGCAAGCGCGGCGCAACCGCCCATCATCGAAGGCGAGCCGGCATTCGCTCCGCTCCATGCTCCGCCTCCGCCGGTCCAGATTCCGACGCGTGCCGCATCCACCACCATCGATGCGCTCGAAAAGGAGTTTGCGCGCAAGAAGGAGCGCGAGATCAAGGCAGCACAGATGGCCGGAGGATCGGCAGCGAGCCAGCCGAATCAACGGCGCACGGGCGAAAAGGTTGGACGCAACGATCCCTGCCCCTGCGGCTCCGGCAAGAAGTACAAGAAGTGCCACGGAGCGAACGAGGCCGCGTAAACCTGATCTAGCCGGATGCCCCGCCCTGGCCGCGCCTTTATTTTTGCGGCCAGGGTGGGATAGCACGAACCTTTCCCACCCGCTGTCATCCTAGCGGGCGGCAGCGGACTCTTCCACGGCCGCGAATGTCAGGTCCGTGGCGGCGGAGTTGTGCGCGACGCGCCATTCCTCGAAGAGACGACCATAGCTGGCGGTAATGTAATCGGCCGCGGAGACACCGAGGCGCGATGCGGTGCGGTCAATCCACTCCGGTGGCCCTTCCAACTCGGCAAAGATGCCGATGGGGGTTTCGTCCACCACGCAGTGCCCTTCCCCGTCGCTCCACTCACTGCGCCACTTCTCGTAACGAAAGGCGGGAGCGAGGCCGAGCGAGCGAAAGACCTCGGCGAGCGCGGCGCCGTCGGCCACTTCGGTTTCAGTCTCGATGCGGCGTTTGTGGCGGTCTTCTCCGGGACCATCTTCCGGCGGGCGCTTGTGCGTCAGAACATTGCGGCCGGCGTAGCTGCGAATACGGACAATCTCGGTGCGGGCGCGCATCTGGCGGTCGGGCGTGTCATAGAGCGTATTGCTCTCAAAAGCCCGCGGAGTCTCGCAACGAAAGCCGGCACTCTCAAGCCGGCGGCAGAACGACTCTGCATCGTCGATGCGGAATTTCACTTCGGTCTCGACGGCGATCATGGATTGAAGTATACGACGGAGCGGGTTTTGCGCCGCGTGCGCCAGTCCACCCGCCAAAAACAAAGGCCCGTCTCGCAAAGAAACGGGCCGGAGCAAAAAACGGCTACTACGACTTCTGGCTCAGCATCGCATCGACGAGCTTCGAGGCAACGGCCGATGCAGGAACGTTGTAGGTTCCATCTGCCAGGGCCTGCTGAATGGCCGACACCTTCTCCCAGCGCACCTCGGAGCTGGAAGCGGACTGCGCGACCTCCGCACCGGCGGTGCTTACCGTCGCCCGATCCGTGGCGGAGGCCGCCTGCACGGGCGCGGCCTCACGCTGCGCCGCTGCCTCGCTCTGTCCGGCGGCGGGCACATTCTCAATCTGGTTCCAGGCATTCAAGTTATTGTTATTCCGTATTTCCACGGTGTTTCTCCTCACACTTTCTATCGGCCCGGCAAGGCCCTTCAACACAGCACCAGAGTGCAAAATTAGAGATTACTAAGGCCGACTTGTGGATGATTTACGGACATTCTGCGCAGGGGCCACAGGCACAGCCTAGCATCTTTTGACAGCCCATTCCGGCAGACTGACGGCGCTAATGCAGAGAAAAAATTAAAGTTACGGCGCGTAGACAATCCGAGCCTCCTGCACTACTCTTTGGACGAAAGGATTTTTCATGCAAATTCGCCGCTCGCTTGTTGTGCCCCTGCTGGTTGTCCTGCTCCTGCCTGCACTTCAGGCCCACGCCGCCAAACATGATGCCTGGGTGGGAACATGGGCTGCGGCTCCCTTTGCCCTGGCAAATAAAAACAACGACTTTGCCGCCGACACCACGCTGCGCCAGTACGTGCATCTCTCGCTGGGCGGGTCGTCGATTCGCCTTGTTCTCACCAACGAATTCGGCGCCTCGGACCTCAAGATCGGCGGCGCCTCGGTGGCTTTGCCTACGAGCACGGAGGAGGGCAAGGCACCGGATGGCTCGCTCAAACCGGGGTCAGCGAAGCCTGTTACCTTTGGCGGCCAGCCGGGCATCACAATTGCGCCGGGCGCTCTGGCCGTGAGCGATCCGATTGCCATGCCGGTGGAACCGCTCTCGATGCTGGCGGTAACGCTCTTTATTCCGGGACAGCAGATCGAGACAATCTCGTATCACGGCACCGGGCTCGAAACAGATTTTCAGGCAGCCGGAAACCAGTTGACGGCAGAGAGCCTGGCCGCGAATCCGGATAAGCCCGCCGTCAATCACTCCTGGCTTTTCCTCAAGGGAGTAGAGGTGGAAACAGACACCAAAGGCGCGGTGGTCTGCTACGGCGACAGCATCACGGACGGAGCACGCAGCACGACGGACGCAAACCGCCGCTGGCCGGATGTGCTGGCAGCGCGCCTGCATGAAGACAAGAAGACCGCCGGCCTGGCCGTGCTGGATGAGGGAATCGGCGGCAACCGCGTGCTGCACGACGGCACAGGCCCCTCGGCGCTGGCTCGCTTTGACCGCGACGTACTGGCGCAGCCCAATGTGCGCTATGTCATCGTGCTGGAAGGCATCAACGACATTGGACGACTGGCCCATCCCTCGCATCCCGGCGACAACATCACCGCCGACGACCTGATTGCGGGCTACAAGCAGCTCATCGTCCGCGCCCACGCGCATGGAATCAAAATTTTGGGCGCAACGCTGACGCCATACGTTGGCGCCGGCTACGCAACCGAGGTTGGAGAGCAGATACGCGAAAAGGCCAATGACTTTATCCGCAGCGGGGCCTTTGACGGCGTGATCGACTTCGACAAGGC
>JAATFM010000028.1 GCA_015655195.1 Terriglobales bacterium | reverse complement strand
CTTGGGGCTGGCTTCGTCGGGGTTTGAGCCGGCCTTCCAGCGGTCGAAGCGTCCTTGTAGCAGGCTCATCAGGCCGGTGTACCAGTAGCCGGCCACGAAGAGGACGAGGAACGGCACCGTGAAGTAGTTCTGGTTTGAAAAACAGTAGAGGATGGCGAGAAAGAAGTAGGCGCCTATGAGCAGCTCGATCCACGGGGCGATGGCGAGGCGCTTGCGGTACTTGGCGGCGTGGGATTTTTCGCCCTTTTTGGCGACGCGGTACTTCGGCGTGCGGGCGAATGCGCTCTTGATGCCGAAGACGGCTTCCATGACGGCCTTGGTGTTCGTCACGGTGAGGCCGATGCCGAGGGCCATGAGCGCGGGCAGATAGAAGAATGTCTTCCACCAGGTTTTTGGGAAAAGCTCGCGTTGGCTGACGAGATAAAAGACAGCGATGGAGAGCGTGCTGGCGGTGAAGAGCGGCACGTCGATAAGCAGCATCTGAAACCAGCCCTGGTAGAAGCGCACGATCATGCAGGGGATGAGCAGCGCGGTCATTATCACCATGAGCGGATAGCTGATGTTGGCCGTGAGGTGGTAGATGGCTTCGATCTTCTGCTTGCGCGAAATGCCGGAGTGCCAGATCATGGGCAGCAGCTTGATGCTGGTCTGGATGAGGCCCTTGGCCCAGCGCGCCTGCTGCGTCTTGAAGGCCGACATCTCGATGGGCAGCTCGGCGGGGCACTCGATGTCGGGGAGATATTTGAACTTCCAGCCGGCTATCTGCGAGCGGTAGCTGAGGTCGGTGTCTTCTGTGAGTGTGTCGTGCTGCCAGCCACCGGCGTCGGTAATGGCCTGACGGCGCCACATGCCGGCGGTGCCGTTGAAGTTGAAGAAATCGCCGGAGCGGGAGCGGCCGCCGTGTTCGAGGACAAAATGCCCGTCGAGCAGGATGGCTTCGATCTGCGTGAGGAGAGAGTAGTCGCGGTTAAGATGCGTCCAGCGGGTCTGCACCATGCCGATTTCGGGCTCGGCGAAGTGGTGGATGACGCGCATCAGCCAGTCGGGCGGCGGCACGAAGTCGGAATCGAAGATAGCGACGAACTCGCCGTGGGCGACGTTGAGGCCCTCGTCGAGCGCGCCTGCCTTGAAGCCGTGCCGGTTCGTCCGGTGGATGTAGACGATGGGGTGGCCGAGCGCGGCGTACCTGTCAACGATGGATGCGGCCACCTGCTGGGTCTCGTCGGTGGAGTCGTCGAGGACCTGGATTTCGAGCTTTTCCCTCGGGTATTCCATGGCGCAGACGGCCTCGATGAGCCGGTCGATGACGAACTGCTCGTTATACATGGGGAGCTGGATGGTGACGCGCGGAAGCTCGGCAAAGTGGCTGGGAGGATTAGGGCTATAGTTCTTCCGAAACTTGTAATAGAGATAGACGAGGGTATAGCGGTGCACGCCGTAAATGGCCAGCACGATCATGACGAAGAAGTAGGGGAAGAGAAGTGCGGCGTCAAACCAGTTCCAGTGGTACAGGCCTTTGAAGGTCTGGTCGGCGTACTGCGATTTCAGATAGTGCATGAACCCGTTCGGCGGCGCGAGCGCCAGAAGCGCAAGCCGGCTCAGGCTGGTGCCAGCAAGGTGCGAACCGGCTTCGAGGGCTGCGAACAGGGCAATTCCTCCGGAAAAGGGCTAGGTGACATTGTAAGCGAAGCGGTTAGTGGGTAGGGATTTCGTTTGGAACAGGCTGTGTCTGACGAATCGCTTGTCGAGCAGTTTTGTAACAGGGCACGACTCGTAGGCCGGGGATTTATCCTCGGCTGCCGAATGAGCCGCATAAGGAAAGGGGCTTTAGCCCCTGCTGACAAACTGACCCACTACCGGGATTCCCGTGGCGCAGGGCGAGATTGTGCGGCCAGGTAAGACGGTATCGGAACTGTCTTACATTTTTTGAATGTCTTACCTGTGTTAGAATGTAAGACATGAAAACCGGAGATACACTCTACACGCGGGTAAGCACGAAGGGGCAGATGGTGATTCCTGCCGCGATGCGGCGCGAGTTGGGGATTGAGCCGGGAACGCGGGTAGCTGTGCGCCTGGAGGGCGGACGGCTGGTGGTGGACCCGCCTGGGAAGAAGTTAGGCTGGCGGGATTTGTACGGAATTACGGCAGGCGGGCCTTCGGGTACGGATATGCTCCTCGAAGACCGTCGTTTGGAGCGGGAGCGCGAGCTGAGGGAAGAGGGCTGGTAAGCGCGACGAATGACGACTTACGTTCTCGACGCTTCGGCGGTGATCCGATTTTTTGACAAAGAAGCCGGCGGTCTCCGGGTGTTTGCAATCCTGAAGGATTGTGAAGCAGGAGACGCCAAGGCATATATCTCTGCCGTGCAATGGGGCGAAGTTGTGGGAAATCTTTATAAACGGTTTGGGCCACAAAACGAAAGTTCGCTGATGGATGTCTTGCCGCTTAGCGGAGTTGAGGTTGTTTCTACCGATGGGGAGCAGGCGGCCCGGGCGGCGCGGCTGAAGGTGGATCGGGGCATTGCATATGCGGATGCGTTCGCGCTGGATGTGGCGATGCGCTCGGCGGATCATGTGCTGGTGACGGCGGATTACGGATTCAAGGCTGTTGACGATCTGGCGCGGATTGAGTTTCTGCCGGTGAAGTGAGCGAAAAATTTGGTTGGGAAGCGCACGGGGCCGAAAGGCCCCTTTTTCGTTGGGCGCAAGATTGTGCCGGCCTGCCTATGAGGAGAGATTGCCTGTGCGGGGCGAGGTTCGAGACCAGACCTGCTCAATAAAGCTGTCAGTCATGCCTGCGATATAGTCGGCGACGGTGCGGGCCAGGCCTTCGGTGGGAATCTGTTCGCGATGGTCTTCGGGGAGCAACTCGGGGTTGGCGATAAAACGCGCGAAGAGGCTTTCGACGACATGGGCCGCGTGGGCGCGGGCGGTTTTGAGACCGGGCGAGTTGTAAAGCTCGTCGTAGAGGAATTTTTTGGTCTGAGCCCGCCCGGCTTCCATTGCGGGGCTGAAGGCGGCGATGCGATGCGGTACGGCTCGGAGGGCGTAGAGGCTGGCAATGCCATCGGATTCGATGCGGCGGCGAATCTCGGCGATCAGGTCGGTGACGAGGGCATTGAGCATTCGCCGGGCGGCTTCGCCGGCCAGTACGCGCGACGTTGCAGCGGGGTATTTCGTGCAGGCATCGTCGTAAAACAGGCGGAAGAGCGGCACGCCGGAGCGGACGGAGTTGGTTTCGAGGATGCCGGAGTCGAGGCCGTCTTCGATGTCGGCAGTGAGGTAGGCGATCTCATCGGCGAGATCGATGAGCTGGGCTTCGAGCGGCGGGCGCAGGTCGAGGAAGTATTCGGCCAGCTCGGGGTGGGCGGCGGACGAGTAATCGCGGGAGTGTTTGATGATGCCTTCGCGCACTCCCAGGGTCAGGTTGAGGCCGCGGAAGGCAGGGTAGCGCTCCTCGAACCAGGTGACGATGCGGAGCGCGTGGAGATTGTGGTCGAATCCGAGGCCGTGGGGCGCGAGGGCGCGGTCGAGAGCTTTTTCTCCGGCGTGGCCGAAGGGCGGGTGGCCGATGTCGTGGACGAGGGCCAAGGCCTCGGCCAACTCGGCGTTGAGGCCGAGCGCGAGGGCGACGGTGCGGGAGATTTGCGCCACTTCCAGCGTGTGCGTGAGGCGGCTGCGGAAGTGGTCGCCTGGCCTTCCGCCGAGGGCTTGGGTAAAGACCTGGGTCTTGCCGGCAAGGCGGCGGAAGGCGCGGGCGTGCAGGACGCGGGCGGCATCGCGGGCAAAGGGGGTGCGGTAGGGGTGCGGCGGCTCGGCGTGGGCTCGGCTGGTCAGCTCGCCTTCGATTGGAACGGCAATAGATGCAAGGGACATTCCCATTGATTTATAGCGCAGTGGGGTGGGAAAGCGAAGTCTTTGCTTGGGAGTTGGCGGGAGTGCTATCCCAGGCCCCAAGTGCGAGGGACCTCTGGGGCACCCGGCTTCGATCAGGATGACAATGCATGGGAACGGTTCGTGCGATCCCGCCCTAGCCGGAAAAACAAAGACCCGGCAAGGGCGGGGCACCCGATCTGAGTATGTATTTGCTTGCTACGGCTTGGGGGCGCCGGAGGCGCTGTCCTGCCGGGCCAGCTTGACGTGCGCGGTTTCGAGCTTTTTCTGGACCTTGGCCACGTCGCCGGGCTCAATGTCCGCCGCGGAGGACTTGGCGTAGTTGGCGAGAGAAATCTCCCACTGCGCGGCGGCGAGGCGGATGCGACCGGTCTTCTCGTACAGGTCGCCGAGGTGGTCGTGGACGGTGGGGTCGGTCTGCGAGCGGTCCACGGCTTGGCGGAGATTCTCTTCGGCCAGCTCGTACTCGCCGAGCTTGAAGTAGGCCCAGCCGAGGGAGTCGAGGAATGCGCTGTTGGTGGGGTCGAGATCGACGGCCTTGCGGATGTACTTGAGCGCCTCGGGCAGCTTGACTCCCTTGTCGGCGAGCATGTAGCCAAGGTAGTTCAGCGTGAGCGGGTTGTTGGGGTCCAGATCGAGGGCCTGATGGAAGAAGCTCTCAGCCTGTTCGAGATGCTTCTGCTTGTCGGCAAGCTCGCCGCGCATAAAGAGAACGTTGAGGCGCTCCTCTTTTTTGGTGGAGAGCGCGTCGGCCTTGCTTACGGCCTCTTCGGCTTCCTTCCAGCGGCGGAGGAGTATATCGATCTGGGCGATTTCGCGCCATACGTCGCGGTCTTCCGGCGTGTTGTTGAGGATGCCGTGGGCCACGGTCAGCGCCTCGTCGCCCTTGGAGTCATAGACCAGCACATCGGCGAGGGCAAGCTTGAGGTCGCGGTTTTTGGGATTGGCGGCCACGGCGGTGCGAGCCGCTTCCACGGACTTGTCGTAAATCCTGGCCTCGCGGTAGGTCTCGATCTGGCCCTGGTAGCCGCGGACTCCGGTATCGCCGCCGAGGTCAATCATCTTCTGATACGTGGCTACGGCCTGATCGGTCTTGTTCTGTTCGTGATAAACGGCCGCGAGCCGTTCGAGGAAGATGCCGCGGTTGTTCTTTTCCTCCGCGGTATAGGCGCCGTTGGCGTGGGAGAGCGCGGGCTGTTCCAGCATCTTCTCGAAGGTGGTGGCGGCCTCGTCATAGCGGCCGAGCACGTCGAGCAGCAGGCCCTGGTTGTAGCCGGCTTCGAGATTATTAGGGTCGATCTTGCGCGCCTTGCGGACGGCGGCCAGAGCTTCCTCGTATTTGCCCTGCCGGCGCTCGATGTCGGCGATGCGGACGAGCGCGTCTGCATTTTCCGGGTCGGCGGCGGAGAGGTCCTTGTACTGCGCCAGAGCCTCGTCGATCTGGTTGTCGCTGAGCAACGCCTGGGCCAGGGCGTTCAGTGTCTGCGGGTCGCCGGGCTGCAGGTCGCGGGCGCGCTTGTAGGCGGCAATGGCGTCCTTGGGGCGCTTGAGTTGATCGTAGGTGGCGCCGAGGGTGAACTCCATGCGCGGCGTGCGGTCGGATTGCGGTACGGACTCGATGATCTTCGCGGCCTGTTCGAGATTGTTGTTCTCAACGTAGACCCGGGCCAGGTTGAGAATCACTTCCTCGGAGTTGGGGTCGATGGAGCGCGCGGTCTGGAACTGCTCTTCGGCCTTGGCCTGCTGGTGTTTCATCAGGTAAAGCTGGCCGAGAACCATGCGGTCTTCGACGCTCTTTGGCTGCAGAGAGACGATCTTTTCGTACTCGGCAATGGCCTGTTCGAGGACCGGGCCGGATGGGGCGGAAGAACTGGAACTCTGCTCGCTGAGCTGGCGCAGGTAGACGCGGCCGAGCAGCTTGAGCGAGTCGATGTCGTCAGGCGCAATCTTGAGGGCTTCGCGGGCAGTGGATTCAGCTTCGTGGGCGTGGCCGGTGCGGAAGTAGAGGTCGGCGAGACCGTTGTAAAGCTGCGGCGCGGAGGGGTCGGCGTTGATGGCCGACTTGTACTCCTCAATGGCGTGCTGGACGAACTCCGCCTGGCCGGTGTTCATGGCCTGATCTTCGTAAATGCCGGCCATGGCGGCGTGAAAGTATGCCTGGGAGCGGTTATTGTCCGGCGCGGCAGGGGCAGCTTGTGTTGCGGGCTGGGCCGGTGCCGAGACTGGCGCAGTAGGCTGAGCTGCCGGCTGCTGAGGCCGGGCCGGCGTTTGGGCGCTCGCGGCCACAGAAGCCGCCGAGACTGACACGACAAGCGCCAGCCTGAGAAGGGGCATACGTTGCTGGGTGGTCATCGTCATGGAAGAGGAAGCCGGGCTCCTTTGCGCCACTCGCCTGCACATCGAGCACGTAAACCGGGCCTGCGAATCAGACCCGACGCGCTCGAAACACAAGAGGAGCAAAGCTCCTGCTCTTAGAGACGATTGTACGCGGGAATAGGTTCATTCGCACAATTCCGATTGCCAGTTATCCCACCCCGGCCGGAAAACAGAGACCCGGCCAGGGCGGAGTGTCCGGTGGAGAAGGTTCGTGCTGTCCCACCCTTGCGCCAGAAAAAAGGCGCAAGAATGGGGCACGGGGCAATCGTAACTTACCCGAATTTTGTCGCAACTGCTGCGGAATCAGTGGCGGAAATGGCGGATCCCGGTGAAGACCATCGCGATGCCGAGCCGGTCGGCGGCGGCGATGACTTCCTCGTCGCGGACTGACCCGCCGGGCTGGATGACGGCGGTTGCGCCAGCCTGCACGACGGCTTCAAGACCATCCGGGAAGGGGAAAAAGGCATCGGATGCGGCGACTGTGCCGGCCAGCGGCAGGACGGCCTTCTGCGCGCCGAACTTTGCGGCATCGACGCGGCTCATCTGGCCTGCGCCGACGCCGACGGTCTGGCCGTCGCGGGTATAGACAATAGCGTTCGATTTCACATGCTTGCAGACGCGCCAGGCAAAGAGCAGGGCGCGAAGCTCTTCCGGTGTGGGCGGGCGCTTCGTGACGGTTTTCAGGTCAGCTTCGGCGATGCGGCCGGTGTCGGCGTCCTGAAGCAGCAGACCGCCGGAGACATTTTTCACCACGGGCCTTGCCGGCGCGGTCTGGATTTCGACGAGGCGAAGATTCTTCTTGGCGGCGAAGCGTTCGAGCGCTTCGGGCGTAAAGCCGGGCGCGGCAATGGCTTCGACAAACAGCTTGGCGATTTCCTCGGCTGCCGGGCCGTCCACGATGCGGTTGACGCCGATGACGCCTCCGAAGGCGGAGATGGGATCGGCGGCGAGAGCCTTCTGGTAAGCCTCAAGGACGGTGGCTCCGGTGGCCGCGCCGCAGGGGTTGGTGTGCTTGATGATAGCTACGGCAGGCTCGCTACTGAGTTCCTGTGCCAGCTCCCAGCAGGCGTCTAGATCGACGAGGTTGTTGAAGCTGAGTTCCTTGCCCTGGAGCTGTTTTGCTCCGGCCACGCCGAGGCCCGAGCCGTCGGTGTAGAGCGCGGCGCTCTGGTGCGGGTTTTCGCCGTAGCGCAGGGATTGCGCGAGCGGATAGCTGACGCGAAGGGTGGCGGGAAAGGCGTTTGCATCGGGAACTGCCGGCTGCGCGGGTTCTGGCGCGTCCGCGATGTGTTCGAGCGTGTTGGCAATGGCGGCGTCGTAGGCGGCGGTGGTTGCGAAAGCCTGCTTTGCCAGCTTCCAGCGGGTTGCGCGGCTTAGGGCGCCGGCGTTTGCGTTCAGCTCTTCGGCGAGGGCGGCGTAATCGGCTACGCGAGTGACGATGGCAACGTCTTCAAAGTTCTTTGCCGCCGAGCGGACCATCGACGGGCCGCCGATGTCGATATTTTCAATCAGGTGGCCGAAGGCGACGCCGGGCTGTGCTGCGGTCTTCTCAAACGCATAGAGATTCACGACAACCATGTCGATGGGCGCGATTTGGTGCGCGGCTACGGCGGCCTCGTGTTCGGCGTTGCCGCGGATGTAAAGCAGCCCGCCGTGGACCTTGGGATGCAGCGTCTTGACGCGGCCGTCGAGCATTTCAGGGAAGCCGGTCAGGTCGCTGATGTCGCGGACGGCGAGGCCGGCATCGCGTAGTGCACGCGCCGTGCCGCCGGTGGAAATCAGCTCCACGCCGTGACCGGTGAGAGCCTGCGCGAACTCGACCAGCCCTGTTTTATCCGTAACGCTTAGTAGTGCTCGACGAATCTTCTTTGCAGCGGTCAAAACAATTTCTCCTTGATGAAGCCCTGCATTGTGCGAGGCCAACTCTTCAGAGTACCGTATCTGAGTCTTTGGCTTTTCGCTCTTGGCTCGTCTTCGGCGTTGCGAGCTTCCTTGCAATAGGCGTAACTGACTGCAAAAAGCTAAGAGCTAATAGCTAAAGGCTAATAGCTGCCTGTTCGGTTAGAGTGAAGCTATGGGCAGTTATCCCCCTCCGCCATCTGCGGGCGAACCCAGATTTGAATCCGGTCACGAGTCTGGCCTCGCATCCGGCTACGGGCCGGGCCACTTGCCGAGTCAGGCCCCGGAGATTCTTCCGCCGGAGCGCGGCTACGGCTATGTGCCACCGGCACCCGAACCGGAGCCTCGCCGTCGCCGGCGCGGCTGGGCCTCGGCTCCGGCCACCTATACGCTGATCGGAATCAACTGCATTGTCTTTGTGCTGATGACTCTCAGCGGTGTAAGTCCCATCAACCCTGATGCCGGACGGCTGCTGAACTGGGGCGCGGATCACGCCGGGCTAGTGCTGATCTACGGGCAGTGGGGTCGCATTGTGGAGGCGATGTTCGTCCATGCCGGCATTCTGCATCTGGCCACGAACATGTGGTGCCTGTGGAACCTGGGACTGCTGGCCGAGCCGCTGATGGGTTCCTGGGGGCTGATTGCTGCGTATCTGCTGACCGGCGCAGCGGGCAACCTGCTCTCTACACTCAAGAGCTGGTGGGCGGCTGGCCCGGATCTGGTGAGACTGACGGGAAATTATCACATCCCCGCGGCTTCGCTGCCCTTCGATCAGATTCTCGGCCTCTTTCCGCCGGGCGCAGGCGCGTCGGGCGCGGTTTTCGGCATTGCGGGCGCGTTGATTGTGCTGCTGAAATCCGATCGCTTGCCCGTGCCGCCGGAAGACCTCAAAAAGCTGCGCCGCTCGGTGATTCTCTTCGCTGCCATCAACCTTGTGATTCCCTTTGCCGTGAACTTTGGCGCGGATGTGATGCACGCGGGCTTCCAGATCGACTACATGGCGCATATCGGTGGCTGCGTCTGCGGATTGTTTCTTGCCGCGCCGATGGTTCCGCGGCTCGGCTCGCCGCGCAGCCTCTTCCGTACCCGGCTGCGAACGGCGGTGGGCGTGGTGACGGGCGTGCTGGTGCTGTTTGGGTTTTTCCTGGCGCAGTTGCCGCGGTAATGAGGAGCAATTTCCACGGCGCGCAGGCTGTGCCATAATGCGCGTGTAAGCGCACGAACAGGTGCAGTTCGCTCCAACTCTCAGTATGGAGGCGCAGATGAAACGCAGAGACTTTTTGAAGCAGGCCGCTCTCACCGCGGCTACCGTTGCAACCGCCAGCCGCGCGCACGCCAGCGCAAAGACAGCTTCCAATCCCATTGCGCGGCGCACGCTGGGCAAAACCGGGGAACAGCTCTCGATCATCGGCTTCGGCGGCATTGTGGTGATGGACGAAGATACCGGCGAGGCCTCGAATATCGTGGCGGAGGCCGTGGATCGCGGCGTGAATTACTTTGATGTGTCTCCCAGCTATGGCAACGCGGAGGAGCGGCTGGGGCCCGCGTTGGCTCCGTATCGCAAGAATTGTTTTCTGGCATGCAAGACGGATGGGCGGCTCAAGGACGATTCGCGCAAGGAATTGGAAAATTCGCTGCGCCGGCTCAAGACCGACCATCTCGATCTCTACCAGTTCCATGCTCTGACGAAGATGACGGACCTGGATAAAGTGCTGGGGCCGGGCGGCGCCATCGAGACGATGGAAGCGGCGAAAAAGGAAGGCAAGATTCGCTACATCGGCTTTTCCGTGCACTCGGTGGAGACGGCGCTCGCGGCGCTTGACCGCTACAACTTTGACACCGTGCTGTTTCCGGTGAACTGGGTTCTCTTCAGCCAGGCCGACTTCGGGCCGCAGATTCTGAAGCGGGCGCAGGAAAAGGGGATGGGAATCCTGGCGCTGAAGGGCATGGCGAAGACGGTGTGGTCCGCGGACCAGAAACAGAATCATCCGCAGCCCAAGTGCTGGTATCAGCCGGCGGCTTATCCGCAGGAGGCTTCGCTTGGTCTGCGCTGGACGCTGAGCCATCCGATCACGGCTGCCATTCCGCCCGGAGACGAGCGTTATTTCCGGCTGGCAATGGATGTGGCGCAGAATTACAAGCCGCTTACCGCTCAGGAAGAGCAGGCGCTGCTGAGCGGCGGGCATGGCATTACGCCGCTTTTTCACCTTGGCAACGATGTGTAGGGGCCGGGTAGAATGGGTGCGGTGAAGGCAGGTTCATGCTGTCCCACCTTTGCGACAGAAAAAAGTCGCAAAGATGGGGCACGGGGCTTCTGTGCTATCCCACCGTGGCCTGAAAAACAAAAGCCAGGCGAGGGTGAGGCACCCGGGAAGGGTTCGTGCTATCCCAGGTCCCAACACCAGGGACCTGGGGCACCCACAATGATGTGGTGGGTCAGCGTGAGGCTGTTGCGGAGAACTTGCGGACCATGGTGAGAAGCTGGTCGCGGTCGTTCGTGGTGAGGCTGCTCGAATAGCGGCGGATCTGGGTGAGAAACTTCAGTTCGTCGTCGGAGAGCTTCTGCGAGTTCATCTGGCGGCTGAGCGAGTCGTGGGCGAAGAACTGCGCAATTGGCAGATCGAGGGCGGCGGCAATCTTCGAAAGCGTATCGAGCGAGGGAACGGTGTGGCCGTTCTCGACGCGCGAGAGGTAGCAGCGCAGCAGGCCGGTCTTCTTTTCAATGTCGCCCTGCGAAAAGCCCTTTTCGAGCCGGTGCGCGCGAATCGTGGTGCCAATCTGCATTGCCATCGTCCCTCCGCCGTCTCGGCGGTTTCGCCGTGGACGGTATTTACTTAATAGTTAACATCGAAGCTTGCTGGCAGCAAGTGCATAACGGAGGAAAATCGGGCTGCGGGTAACTTATTGGGAACGGGCTGGAAGGGGAAGGTTCACGCAATCCCACCCTGGCGGCAAAAACAAGAACGCCGCGAGGGTGGGGCACCCGGTATTGTCTATAGAAACGGCGCGCTAGTGTTGCAGCGTCTGCGTAAAGAAGGCATCGATGCGGCTGCGGGCGTCGGCTGCGTCGGCGGGCTTGTAGCCGGTTTTGTTGTCGGGGTTCTGGAAGGCGTGGCCGGCGTCGGGGTAAATCTTCGCATCGACGGGCTTGCCGAGGGCTTTCATGCTGGCCTCGAAGGCGTGTACAGATTCAGGCGAGATGCCTTGATCGAGCCCGCCGAAATTGCCGAGAACCTGCGCGTTGATTTTCGCCAGCGCGGATTTGTCCGTCGGCAACGCGCCGTAGTTGATGGCAACGGCACGGAGAGTGGGCTCGGCGATGGCGAGCTGCGCGGCGAAGCCCCCGCCCATGCACCAGCCCACGGCGCCGATGCGGTCGCGCTTCACGTCATGGCGGGCGGCCAGGAACTCGAAGCCCGAGGTGAGGTCGCGGACGCCCTGATCCTGCGGCAGTCCGCGCATCAGTTCATGCGCCATTTCAGGATCGGTGGCGACCTTGCCGCGGTAGAGATCGACGGCGAGAGCAATGTAGCCTTTGGCGGCGTAGCCAGCCGCCTCCTGCTTGATCCAGTCGGTGACGCCCCACCACTCCTGAATCACGATGAGAGCCGGATGCGGGCCCGGCCCTTTGGGAAGGTAGAGAAAGCCCCGCGCGGTCTGGTCTCCGCTGGGAAAGGTGACGGCCTGCTGCGCGGAAACGCCACGGGCTGCGAGAAAGACGAGAAGTGCTGCGAGGAAGAGGGGGAGACGGCGCATTTTACGAGGTTCCTCCAGTTTGCGGCATGATGAAAGTGTACGCTGGCGCGGTTGCCGGGCAGTTGGTAAACCTTCGAGGCAACTCAAGCGTCTCTTTGAGTACGGACGCAAATGTTCAGGGAGACGAGATGCGGCAGCGGATACAGGTGTGGTGTTTTACGATTGGTGTGTTTGCCGCAAGTGCTTTTTTGTCCGCGCAGTCTGCGCCGCCGCCTGAGCCGCCGGCGGCTGCGCCTACGGCTCCCGCAATAGCCCCGGCTTCACAGACAGCTCCGGCGGCGCAGGCCCCGTCTGCTCCGGATGCGACAACGGTCGGCGGCAGGCTGCACGGCTCCGTAAAGAGTGGCAAGGTTCCCCTGCCCGGCGTCGCAGTGACGGCGCAGAACACGCTGACCGGCAAACGTTACGCGACGACGACGGACATTACCGGTGCGTGGTCGATGACGATTCCGCAGAATGGCCGCTACGTGGTGCGGACGCAGTTTGCGGCCTTCGCGCAGGAATCGAAGGAGGCTCTCTTCAATGCCACGAGCAGCCGCGACCAGGCGATTGACTTCGAGCTGACGCTGGCCTCGCGCGCCGCCGCGCAGGAGCAGCAGCAGGCGTCCGCGCAGACACAGGTGCAGCAGGTGATTCGGCAGCTTGCGGCCAACGGGCCGCAGAGCCTGGGCCTGACGAGCTCTCTGGGCAGTGATACGGAGGCGGCATCCGGCGCGACGGTTTCCACGGGTGGAAGCGGCGCGGCGCTGCCGTCGATTGCCGGCAACAGTGATTTCGGCGGCGAGTCGGTTTCCGTGAACGGGCAGAGCGGGCAGGTGAGCGCGCTGGCCGGGATGGACCCGGACCGGATGCGCGATGCGATTGAGACGATTCGCGCGCAGGGCGGCGGCGGACTCTTCGACAACGGCAGCGGATTTGGCGGCGCGTTCGGCGGAATGTTTATGAGCGGCGGTCCGGGCGGCGGACCAGGAGGGGGACCGGGCGGCGGTTTTGGCGGTCGCGGCGGCGGCGGCGGACGCGGCAACTTCCGCGGCTTCAATCCCGGCCAACCGCACGGATCGATCCTTTGGACCGGCTCGAACTCGGCGCTGAATGCGGAGCCGTACAGCTTAGACGGGCAGCCGGAAGAGCAGCCGGCGAACGGATCGAATCGCTTCATGCTGACCTTCATGTCCGCGCCGTACATTCCCGGCCTCACCAAGCCCAGCGGCAAGGACACGGTTTTCTTCACGCTCTCCGGCTCGCGCAGCTCCACCCCGCAGGAGTTTTACGAAACAGTGCCGACGGTCGCGGAGCGCGACGGGCAGATTCCCTGCACCGTTTCCCCTTCCTGCCCCACCGGCACTCTCACTGTGCAGGTGAAACCAGAGGCTACCAATCTGCTCAATTTCATTCCACAGTTCAACATTCCGGTGACGGCGCAGGGCTACAACTACCACCTGTTGACGACGCAGCAGTCGAACGCGACGCAGGCCGGCGTGCGGTATATGCGGAGCATCGGCGCGAACGCCACGCAGCCCGGTGGCCGCGGCGGCGGCTTTGGCGGAGGCGGACGCCGCTCGCAGCAGAACCAGGGGCTGCGGCAGAGCATCAACGCCAATTACAACTGGTCGCATTCGGCTTCGGACGCCGTGAATGTTGTGCCGGAGCTGGGCGGCAAGAGCGCGGTAGACTCCTACTCCGTGCAGGCCGGCTATACGCTGGGCTACAAGAAGCTGACGAATATCTTGAACGCCAACTGGAACCGCTCGGACAGCCACAACACGAATTACTTCGGGAACGTCGAGGACGTTGCCACCGAGAACGGCATCCTGGGGCCGGACGGCGCGGCGCTCAACGCCAACCCGCTCAACTGGGGCCTGCCGAATATAAGCATGAGCAGCTACTACGGCATCAGCCAGGCGCAGCCGAGCCAGTCGATCTCGCAGACCATCTCGCTTTCCGAGACCTTGTCGTGGATTCACAATAAGCATAACTTCCGTTTCGGCGGAGACTACCGCCGCGTACACCGCGACTACCTCGGCGCGGGCAACGCCACAGGCTCATTCACCTTTACCGGGGCTTATACAGGCTCGGCGCTGGGCGATTTCCTTACCAGCCAGCCACTGGCAACCTCGATCTCCGCGGCCGAGAAAAAGACCTATCTGCGCGACAACGTCTATGACATTTACGCCAACGACGACTGGCGCGTGCGTAACAGCCTCACGCTGAACTATGGCGTCCGCTACGAGTTCTTTGCGCCGTACACGGAGAAGAACAACCGTCTGTCGATGGTGGACACGAATCCCGATGGCGGCTTCACGAACGTGAGCCAGGTAACGGCCGGCGCAACAAGCCCGAATTACGGCAGGCTGCCCGACTCGCTCGTCTATCCCTACCGCATAGGGTTTTCTCCGCGCCTCGGGCTGGCGTGGCGCGTGCCGAAGGTGAAGTCGATGGTGGTTCGCACCGGCTACGGCATGAACTACACGGTGGGCGAGTACGGAGCGTTTGGGACGAGCATGGCTTACCAGCCGCCGTTCGTCAACGTGCAGTCGAATTCGTGCCAGGTCTCGGCCACGGGCCAGCCCGAGCCGTGCCCCTACTCGCTGGCAGACGGCTTTCCCACGCCGAACACTGTCGGCACCTACGCGGTGAATCCGCACTACCGGCTGCCGCACGTGCAGACGTACAACCTCGACATTCAGAAGACGCTGCCGTGGGGCATTCTGGTGAACCTCGGCTACAACGGCTCGATGGGCGGCAACATGGATATTCGCATCGCGCCGCGCAGCACTCCGACGAGTCCGAATACCGACCCTGACAACGTGCTCTTCTTCTATCTCGAAGACGGCGCCTTCTACCACATCAACGCGGGAACGGTGCGCGTGAACAAGCGGCTCTCCAATGGCTTCTCGGTTAGCGCAAATTACCAGTGGTCGCATGCGATTGACAATGCAGGCGGCGTGGGCGGCAGCACGCCGATTACGGCGCAGAACTGGCAGGATACCGGCGCGGAAATCGGCCACTCCAGTCTCGACCAGCGGCACACGGTGAGCGGAAATTATCTCTACGAGCTGCCCTTCGGCAAGGACAAGTACTGGGTCACTTCCGGCACGGCCTCCCACATTCTGGAAGGTTTTTCGATCTCCGGTACCTTCACCTTTGCCACGGGCCTCTGGCTCACGCCAACCTATCAGGCCGCTACGGCGGATGTCTCGCGCGGCACGGGCGGCACGCAGCGGCCCGATCAGGTCGCGGGGCAGTCGATCACAGCGGGCGGAGGCTCCAAGCTGCACTGGTTTAACACGAGCGCTTTCGGGCCGCTGAAGACGGGCGAGTTGTACGGCACGGCGCCGCGCAACAGTATTCCCGCGCCGGGAACGGTACAGAACAACATGTCGCTCTCGAAGACGGTGCAGTTCGGCGACACGCGCAGCATGGAGATTCGCGCCACCATGAGCAACGTTTTTAACACGGTGCAGTATACCGGCGTCGGCACAATGCTGGTGTCAAGCGCCGACCAGGACCAGACACAGGTGAGCCACTTCGGCCAGGTGACTTCGACGGGGCAGATGCGGCAGTTCCAGTTCCGGGCGCAGTACAGATTCTGATGCGCGCGCAATCGAAGAAGGGAAGCGAAGCCGTGGGAAGGATTTTTATGACGCGCCAAATGCGAAGCCGGATGCAGGGCTGGACGAAAAAATCGATGGCGGCACTCGCGGCTCTCGCGCTGTTCGCGCAGCCTG
The DNA here is from genome assembly GCA_015655195.1 of Terriglobales bacterium. Lineage (GTDB taxonomy): Bacteria > Acidobacteriota > Terriglobia > Terriglobales > Acidobacteriaceae > Telmatobacter. The sequence goes on along the minus strand of JAATFM010000028.1, from coordinate 10,074 downwards.
TTGTCGCGCAAAGTCCGGCGCAGACACAGGCTCCGGCGCAGAATCAGACACAGCCGCAGCAGCCTGGCGCGAATCAGCAGCAGGACCAGAATCCGCCAGACGTGGGCTTTGTGCTGCACATGAATGCCGACCTGGTGCTGACGAATGTGGTGGCGCTGGATACGAAGACCGGCGAGGTGGCGCGCGGCCTCACGAAGAAGGATTTCACGATCTACGAGAACGGCAAGCCACAGCAGATTTCCGCCTTCGACTTTCAGAGCGTCGATATGGCAACGCCGCTGAGCGAAGCGACGGTGAGCGGCCTCGCAATGGGTGCGAACGATACGGGCAACAAGGCGGCTGTCGTTGCCAAGCCGGAGGAACTGCGCAATCACAGGCTCATCGTGATGTTCTTCGATCTGACCTCGATGCAGCCCGAGGATCTCGATCGCTGCGTGGTGGCGGCGCAGGATTTTCTCAAGAACAAGCTACAGCCCGCAGATCTTGTTGCGCTGGTCTCGCTCGGCGATACGCTCAAGGTCGATCAGGACTTCACAGCCAATAAGGACGCGCTCATCAACGAGGTGGGCGTTTACAACGGCACCGAGGGCCAGGGCTTCGCCCAGGGCGCGAGCGCGAACACGAACCAGGTGGAGGACACCACCGCCTACACGCCCGACGAAAGCGAGTACAACGACCTCAACACCGACCGCGAGCTCTACGCGCTGCGGGCAGTTTCCAAGTCGCTCGAACGGATTACGGAGAAGAAATCGCTGCTCTATTTCTCGGGCGGCATCTCGCGCGACGGCATCGAGAACCAGGCATCGATACGCTCGGCGATCAACGCGGCGGTGCGCGCCAACCTTGCCATCTATAGCGTTGATACGCGCGGTTTGCAAGCAATCTCCCCGCTGGGCGATGCCTCTACGGGCAGCTATCGCGGCAGCGGAGGCTTTAACGGCTCGGCGCTGACGGCCAGCATGAACGCGAACGCCGCCTCGCAGGAAGTGATGGCGTCGCTCAGCTCCGAAACAGGCGGCAAGGCATTCCTCGACTCGAACGATTTCGCGCCGGCCTTTGCGCAGGTTCAGAAAGATACGTCGGCCTATTACGCCATCGGTTTTCATTCGAGCAACCAGGCGCGCGACGGCAGATACCGCAAGCTGACGATCAAGATCAACAGGCCGGGCGTCAAGCTCGAATACCGCCCCGGCTACTACGCGCCGGCGGACTTCCAGCACTCCGGCACGGAAGACCGCGAGCGCCAGTTGCAGGATCAGCTAGCCAGCGACCTGCCGGCGAGCGACATGGCGCTCTACATGGACGCGATGTACTTCCGCATGGACGACAACCGCTTCTACGTGCCGGTTTCGCTCATCGTGCCGGGCTCGCAGATTCCGTTTGTGAAGGGCGGCGACAAGGACAAGGCCACGCTCGACATCATCGGCGCGGTCATTGACGAGCACAAGCTGCCCATCGGCCGGGCTCGGGAGACGGTGAAGCTCAATCTGGACCAGTCCGTTGGCGCGCGGCAGAAAAACATTCAGTACAACACGAGCTTCAACCTGCCGCCGGGCAAGTACCAGATCAAGTTCGTGGTGCGCGAGAACCAGACCGGGCGGATGGGGTCGTTCGAGGCTGACATTGTGCTGCCGGACCTCAAAAAGTCGCCGCTCAAGATGAGCTCGATTGTGCTGGCCTCAGCGCGGGAGCCAAGCAAGGCGCAGAACCCGCTGGTGCGCGGCGGCGAAGCGTATGTGCCGAATATCAGCCACGTCTTCCGCCAGGACCAGCACCTCTACCTGTTCTACGAAATCTATTCCCCGACGCGCGAGAAGGCTGCCGACAATGCGGCAAAGGGCGCAAAGCCGGGCATCGACCTGTTGAGCAGCCTGGAGCTGATTCAGGGCTCGACAAAGGTTTACGAGACGCCTGTGGTGCAGGCCAGAGAGATCAACGTGGAGGGACGCGACGCTGTGGCTGTCGAGCTGGACGTGCCACTCTCCGGCCTCAAGCCCGGCTCCTATATCTGCCAGTTGAACGTGATCGATGACGCCGCGGGCAGCTTTGCCTTTCCGCGCTTTGCGGTGTTGGTGCGGGAGCCTGCTGCCGCGCCAACGCCTGCTCCGGCCGCGGGGACCGGAGCAGGCGCGGCGCAGTAGAAGCTATTCCCTCTTGCCGGTTAGCAGCCGGAAGAGGAAGACAAGGATAACGGCGCCGATCAGGCCGAGCAGGAGCGAGTAGAACAGCCCGCCGCTCGTGGGCAGATGGAGCAAGCCAGCGAGGAAACTGCCAAGGAGCGAGCCGAGGATTCCGAGGATGATGTCCCAGATGAATCCGTAGCCGCTGCCCTTCATGATTTTGCCGGTGAGCCAGCCCACGACCAGGCCGACCAGAATAGTCCACAACCAGTGCATAGCGTTCTCCTTTTAGTGCAGGTTGTATGTCAGCCCGGTATTGTATTCCCGGCGTGCAGGAAAAAGCACGCGGAAACGGCTGGCAGGAGCGCAGGAAGGCCCGCGCGCAGCCTATATGGATGCAACGATGGGGAGAAAGTTTGCCTTGAATTGGGTGGAGGGCGCTGGGAATCGCTCGTTTAATCGCCTGATTCCGTTTCCGAATTCAGTCCATCGACATGCTGAGCTGGTGGCGGACATCCGCGCCGCGAATCCAGAAGATGACGTCGGTGGCGATGTTTGAGGCGTGGTCGGCGATGCGTTCGAGCGACCGCGAGACGAAGAGGCCGTTCATGGCCTGCTGCGTGTGCTGCGGCATGGTCTGAACCATGGTGAGCAGATCGCTGTGGGCACGGCGGTTCATGCGGTCCACCTCGTCGTCCATCTCGCGTACAGAGTCGGCGAGGCGGGCGTCGCCATCGAGCAGTGACTGGATGGCGGAGCGGATCATGCGGCTGGTGCACTCGCCCATGGCCGCGAAGTCCACAGGCAGTTCCACATGGTCGATGGCGAGCGCGTCGCGGGTGCGGCGGGCCACGGCGACAGACTGGTCGCCGATGCGCTCCAGATCGCCGTTGATTTTGATAACCGCAACGATGAAACGCAGGTCGATCGCCATGGGCTGCTCGCGGCTGAGCAACTCGTAGGCCATCTCGTCCAACTCGCGCTGGGCGGTGTTGATGGCTGTCTCGTTCTGGCGCACGTACTGGCAGAGACCCTGGTCGCGCTGGAGATAAGCATCCACGGCAGACTCCACCGCCTGCTGCGAGAGCGCAGCCATGGCGAGAATCTTGTCCTTGAGCTCAGCGAGCTGCTGCTGGAAGTGGATGCGCGGCACGGGCGAAAAATCTCCTTCTAAACATTGTGCATCATGCAATGTTACACATTCGCGAATACGGGCGCCATGGACCTGATTGGTCAACGGACGGGAAAGAGCCGCCGCACGGCGCTGTGTTTTAGCATCGAGTCAATGGCTGACTCAAAGATTGCTCCAATGCTGACGGTCGATCCGGCGCACCACGTCGCGCGCGACGTTTACAAGCTGATGACGGGAATTATCGTGCCGCGCCCGGTGGCGCTGGTTTCTACGGTAGACCGCAATGGTGTGGCGAATGTAGCGCCGTTCAGCTTTTTCTGCGGAGTGGGCGCGGTTCCGCCTACACTGCTCTTCTGTCCGGCGCTGCGGGCCGATACCGGCGCGTTGCCGGGGCGCAAGGATTCGCTACGCAACGTGGAAGAGACGGGCGAGTTTGTGGTGAACGTGGTGAGCGAGGCGCTTGCAGCGGCGGCCAATGCAACGTCCACGGAGGTTCCGCCGGAAGTGGACGAGTTTGTGCTTGCCGGGCTGACGCCGCTCGCCAGCGAAGCCGTCAGGCCGCCGCGCGTGGCCGAGTCGCCGGCGCAGATGGAGTGCAAGCTGCTCCAGGTGATCTACACCGGCTCGCACGCCGGCAGCGGCGTCATTGTGCTTGGCGAGATCGTGCGGCTGCATGTTCGCGAGGACCTGGTGGAGAGCTTCCGCGTGGACCCCGCCGGCCTCGATGCCGTGGGGCGCATGGCCGGCAACACCTGGGTGCGGACGCGGGACCGGATCGAGCTGATAAGGCCGAAATAAGGACGAGGGCGGAAAATAATTGTTGCAACAAATACCTGCGCCGGTGCATCTTGTTCACAGTGCTTCCTGAACGGCGGATCGGTGTGCAGGCACAGGCGTGTCCTGTCCCGTCCATCTACGAGATTGATTTCAGAGACCAGTGCCGCGGCTTTCGCGGCCGTAACGAAAGGATTGGAGCAGGTATGAAGCGTTTTGCATTGGCAGTAGGAATTCTAGGGCTGGCCGCGCCGCTGGCGATGGCACAGGCGACAACATGGGCCGTTGACCCGGCGCACAGCGAGGTGGATTTTTCCATCAAGCACATGGGGCTGACGAATGTGCGCGGGCACTTCAGCAACATCAAGGGCACGATCGTGTACGACGCGGCCAACGTGGCGAAGTCGAGCGTGAACGTGACGATTGACGCAACGACGGTGGACACGGGCGGCGGGCAGCGCGACGGCCATCTGAAGACCGCGGATTTCTTCGATGTGGCAACCTACCCCACGGCGACCTTTGTGAGCACGAGCGTGACGAAGAAGGGCACGCACCTCGAAGTGGCCGGCAACCTGACGCTGCACGGTGTGACGAAGCCGGTGGTTCTGGATGTCGAGGGCGGAGCGACGATGGAGTCTCCGATGGACCACAAGCAGCACACAGGCTACTCGGCCACAACGACGATCCATCGTACGGACTTCGGCATCGGCACGAAGTTTCCCACAGCGATGCTGGGTGATGATGTGCCGCTGACGATTGACCTCGAAGCAATCAAGCAGTAAGCTAAGCCGGCGCGCGGGAGTTCTCCGCGCGCTGCACGGTTTTTCCGGAGACGAGAGAAGCAGATTTTGGTCAGCCTGAAACAGGAAATCGCGCAGCAGAGCCCCTTTACCAGCATGGAGGAGGAGGTTCTGCTGAACCTGCTGCGCACGGCGGATGCCGCGGAGCGGGGATTGCAGCACCTTGTGAAGCCGTGGGGGATTACGAGCACGCAGTACAACGTGCTGCGGATTCTGCGCGGCTCCGAGCCTCAGGGGCTGATGTGCTCGGCCATAGGCTCGCGGATGATTACCGCCGAGCCGGACATTACGCGGCTCATTGCGCGGCTGAAGGCGATGAAGCTGGCCCGCCAGCAGCGCGACAAGCAGGACCGCCGCGTGGTGTGGACACGGATTACCGCCGAGGGGCTGCGTCTGCTCGCGCAGATCGATCCACAGATTACGCACTTTCCGCTGGAGTTTTTTGCACGGCTCACGGAAGGCGAAAAGGCGGAGCTGATCCGGCTGCTGGAAAAGACGCGCAGCGCGGCGCCGGACCCCGTGGCCTGCGACGGCTCGCACGCCAGGTAGGGCGCCCATGTAGATTTGAGCGATTGCTTCCCCTCCTGCGTCCATAAGATGTAGGATTTGGTGGGGCGCAGAGAATGCCCTGGGGAGTGCGAAAACCGATGAATCGCAGGAACGATTTGAGCCAGAGCCGCCGTGCGGCGAATGGCTTTACGCTGATGGAACTGCTGATCGTGATGGCAATCATCACGGTGCTGATGCTGATCGCGATTCCTTCCTACCTGAACTACGTGCGCTTGGCCAACGAGACCTCGGCGGTCAAGTCGGTTCAGACCATCTCGCAGGCACAGACGCAGTTTTCGATGCAGTACCCGCTCAGCGGCTACGCATGCAACCTGACTGCGCTGGGCGGCGATACGCATTCCGGGCCGCCTTCGGCCACGAGTGCCGAGATTCTGCCGCCGGATCTTGCCAGCGGCGCCAAGTCGGGCTACCAGTTTGCCATTTCCAACTGCATCAAGAACAGCGAGAACGGCAGCGACCGCGTGACGGGATTTACGATCGTCGCGCAGCCGATTACGGTAGGCCGCACCGGCAACCGCACCTTCTGCAGCGACGAGTCGGGCCAGATCAAGTTTGACCCGGCTGGCGGAACGAATTGCACGCAGGCGCTGGTGCAGTAATTTAGTCCGGTGATTCGCTCAGTGATCGGCACAGTAACCGCATGTCGGAGATTCCCGCGGCGAAGCTTTCTTCGCGGCGTATGGCTGGCTGCGGTTGTGCTTTTCGCGCTGTGTGCTTTCGCTGCGGCGCAGCAGCCCGCGCCTTCTGTGCACGATCTGGCGCAGCGCGTGGACAGGCACTACAATCAGCTTCATTCGCTCAAAGCGCAGTTCACGGAGAGCTACGAAGGGCTGGGCGTGAAGCGCAGCGAGAGCGGCGCGCTGCTGCTCGTCAAGCCGGGAAAGATGCGCTGGGATTACTCGCAGCCGGCGGGCAAAATCTTTCTTCTCGATGGAAAATATGCGTGGTTTTACCGGCGCGGAGACGCGCAGGTGCAGCGCATGGAGGCGAAGAAGCTCGACGACCTGCGCTCGCCTCTGCGCTTTCTGCTGGGCCACACGGAGCTGGAAAAAGAGCTGACGAACATGGCGCTCGCCGCCGCGCCGGACGGACGTTTTACGCTTTCAGGCCAGCCCAAAGGACAGGAAAAGCGCGTGCCAAAGATCGCTCTGACGGTTACTGCCGAGGGCTCGATTACGGCAATCGAGATGAACGAAGCCGACGGCGCGGCGACTCGCTTTACCTTTACGGGCGAGGAGCCGAATGCGGCTGTGCCGGAGAGCGCATTCCACTTCACACCGCCTGCGGGCGTGCCGGTGGTGGATGCGATGCCGCCCGTCTAGCGTTATTCGTAGCGCAAGGCCTCGATCGGATCGAGGTTCGCGGCGCGGATGGCTGGAATCATGCCGCTGATTAGGCCGGTTATGACGAGAATTCCTGTTGAAACCATCACCGAGGCCGGCGAAATGATGAGCCGGATGTCGGCGTCCTCGGCATGCAGCGCGATCTCGCTGTAAAACGGAATGCGGCCCACTAGCGCGGAGACCAGGTAGGCGAGCGCGATGCCGCAGATGCCGCCCACGGCGGTGATGGCGAGCGCTTCGGTAAGGAACTGGGCGAGAATGTGCCGTCGTCGCGCGCCAAGCGCCTTTTCCACGCCGATCTCCCGTGTGCGTTGCTGCACGGAGACGAGCATGATGTTCATGAGCCCGATGCCGGCGATGCCGAGCGTAAGCGCGCCCACGAGCGAGAGCAGCACCTGTAGCGCGATGGCGAGAATCGTGAACTGGTGCATCTGCGTTTGCAGGTTTGCCACGTGTACGGCCTCGTGGTCCGCAGGGCGGAAGTGGTGCGCGCCGGCCAGCGCCGTGCGGGCGCTCTGCTCCACAAGCTGATAATCGCCGGAGTAGTCGAACCAGATGCCGCCGGGGTAGGTGGTGTCGACGAGGTCGCTCATGGTGCTGAAGGGAATATAAATCTGCCGGTTGGAGTCGTTGTCCTCGCCGCCCTCCTGCATCTTGGGCTTCAGCACGCCGATGACGGTGAAGTGCACGCCGTTAAGTCGGATGGTTTCGCCCAGCGCCCAGCCACCGGAGAAGAGCTTGGTCTTGGCCTCTGAGCCGATGACGCAGACGTGCGCGCGCTGCTGCTCCTCCATGCCGTTAAACATGCGGCCCTGGTCGGGGTCGAGCCGCCATATCTCCTGAAAGACCGGCTTCACGCCGTTCACGGTCCAGGTGTAGGAGTGCAGATCGTTCTGCACGGTGACATCTTTGTATGCTGCGGGCGAAATGTGCTGAATGCCGGGCACGGTGGCCACAAGGCGATCCACGTCGTCGAGGGTGAGGCGCACATCTGCGCCGGCCTTCTGCCCGCCGGCCTGCTGGCTGGTGCGGCCCGGAAAGATGCCGATGGTATTGACGCTCCACTGCGCAAAGATCACCTCGAAGGCGCGCTCGAAGCCCGCGCCATAGGCGAGCAGCAGCACCACCGTGGCGATTCCCCACGCCATGCCGAGCATGGTGATGGCGGTGCGGCTGCGATTGTGCAGCATGGCTTCCCATGCTTGGGCGAAAACGTCTTTGAGCATGATGCCTACCTCAGGGGCTAAAGCCCCTTTCATTTTTGGGAGCCATGATTGCCGGGGATAAATCCCCGGCCTACCGCTTGTGCTACTCTCGCCGCAGCGCCTCGATCGGGTCGAGTTGCGCGGCCTTGCCTGCCGGATAGAGTCCTGCCACGATGCCGCAGAGCGCCAGCGCGCCCATGGCCAGTGCCGCCGACCAGGGAACGATGCGCGGCGGATCGAAGCCGTTGATCTTGCCTGTGAGCAGCACCTGCAGCGCGCCCATAAAGAGCGCCGAGCCGGCAATGCCCAGCAGACCGCTGACGCCGGTCAGCAGCAGTCCCTCCCAGAAAAACTGCGCCAGAATGCTGCCGTGCGTGGCGCCGAGCGCCTTTCGGAGTCCGATTTCGCGCGTGCGTTCCGTGACCGAGACGAGCATGATGTTCACGATTCCCACGCAGCCGAGCGCCAGTGTAACGATTCCCACGCCGCCCAGAAAAACATCCATCGCATTAAAGATGGCGCTGACCATCTTCATCTCGTGCATCGTGTCCCACTCTTGAAAGGCGTCGGTCATGGCGGGGTCAAAGCCGTGGCGCGCAGCAATCACGCGATGCACGGCGGGCGTGGCCTGCGAGGCGTCGCCGGGCTTTGTGGGCTGGTACTGGATGGAGGTAAGCGCGTCGGCAGGGACATTCTCGCCGGTGAGTGCGAAGATCTCCTGCATCGTGGTTACCGGCACGTAAATCTTCTGGTCGTCGTAGTCGTTGTTGCCGCGGGCCAGGGACTGCACGGTGCCGATGACGCGGAACTCCATGCCGTTGATGGTGATGGCTTCACCCAGAAAGGGGTGGCCGGGAAAGAGCAGGTGCGCGGCCTTTGCGCCCAGCACGGCCACACGCCGGCGGTCGGCGAGGTCTGCGGCATTGAGAAAGCGGCCCTGGTCGAGCGGAATGAAGCGAATGCCGGGATAAGCGGGATCGACGCCCATGACGTGGCCGGAGATGTTGCTCCACTGGCTCACTTCGTAGAGGTCGGAACGCTGCAACTCGACGGTGAGGGCGCGCAATTCGGGCAGCTTGCGGAGCGCCTCGGCGTCGCTGAGCGTGAGTTGGTAGGGGCGCATCCCGGTGTGCTGGTTGGCCACGGCGGGGATGGTGCCGTTCCACATCATTACCAGGTCGTTGCCGAGCTTCTCGAAGTTTTTGTGCTGGCCGGAGCGAAAGCCTTCTCCAAGCCCGACAAGCACCAGCAGCGACCCCACTCCCCACGCAATGCCGAACATGGTGAGAAAGCTGCGGAGCTTGTTGGCCGCAATGGCCCGAAAGACCTGACCGAGCGTGTCGGAGAAGTTCTGCATAGCGGTGAGATGCGCGGGGCGGGGGATTGGTCCGGTGTCCGCAGGTGTCTGGCAGAAGATACGCTGGGAGCGGCGGGAAGGTTCCGTTTACGGGGGCTATTTGCCGTAGGTATAAAAGCCGTGCCCGGATTTGCGCCCCAGCCAGCCGGCGTCGACCATTTTGACGAGCAGCGGGCAGGGGCGGAACTTCGGGTCGCCGTGGCCTTCGTGCAGCACGCGTAGAATATCGACGCAGACATCGAGGCCGATGAAGTCGGCAAGTGTGAGCGGGCCCATGGGATGCGCCATGCCGAGCTTGAAAACCTGATCGACGGCTTCGGGAGTGGCAACGCCTTCCATTACGGCGTAAGCGGCCTCGTTGATAAGCGGCATCAGGACGCGATTCGAGACGAAGCCGGGCGCGTCGTTGACCTCGACGGGAGTTTTGCCGAGGCGAAGGGCGAGATCGCGCGTCGACGCGAAGGTTTCCTCGCTGGTTGCGAGGCCGCGGATGACTTCGACGAGCGCCATGACCGGCACGGGATTGAAGAAGTGCATCCCGATGACGCGGTCCGGGCGTTGGGTGAGCGCGGCGAGTTTTGTGATCGAGATCGACGAGGTGTTGGTGGCGAGAATCGCGCCGGCGGGGAGAATTGCGTCGAGCGCGCGGAAGATTTCGGCCTTCAGCTCGTAACGCTCGGTTGCGGCCTCGACGGCAAAATCCGCGGCGGCAAGCTGGGTGCGGTCTGTTGTCGGCACAATGCGCGCGAGCGTCGGCTCGATCTCTGCTTCGG
>JAATFM010000059.1 GCA_015655195.1 Terriglobales bacterium | reverse complement strand
GGCAGAAAGTTTCCGGTCAGCGCGGCGGTGCGGCCCCGGCTGGCAAGCGCCTCCGGTGTGTGGAGGGTGATGGCATCAAGCACGCTGCCGGTCATTGCCTGCCGGTGGGCGCGCATTTTTTCGCGGGCCAGGGCGCGGAGAGCCGCCATGCGCTCATCGACAATGCGGGACGGAACGGGCGACTGCCGGTGCAGCTCGAAGGCTCGCGTTCCGGGACGCGGCGAAAACGAAAAGAGGTGCAGATAGCCGAAGGGCAGTGCGCGGATCAGCTCATAAGTCTCAGAGAATTCGGCGTCGGTCTCGCCGGGAAAGCCGACCATAACGTCCGCGCCGAGCGTCAGTTCGTCTCCGCAAGCGGCAGTAAGTGAGGCCACTTTTTCCATGTAGTGCCACGGGCGGTAGCGGCGGTGCATCCGGCGCAGCACGCCATCGGAGCCCGACTGGAGCGGCAGATGCGCATGGCGTGCCAGGCGCGTCGGGGAGAACTCGCGGAAGAGGCCAATCAGCTCCGCATCCCAATCCATCGGCTCAATGGAGCTGAGGCGCAGACGGGGCAGGGCAGTCTCGGCCAGAATCGTTCGAACCAGTTTGGCGAGCGAGCGTTTTGCATCGAGATCGCGGCCCCAGCGGCCCAGATTGATTCCGGAAAGCACCAACTCGTTGCCGCTGGCAGCGACAAAGCCGCGAACCTGATCGAGAATCTTTGCCTCTGCCAGACTCCGCGAGCCGCCGCGCGTCTGCGGAATCACGCAGAAGGTGCAGCGGTTGCCGCAGCCCTCCTGAATCTTGAGGTTGGGCCGCGTTTGCGCGCCGGGAGCCACCTGCGCCTCTTCCAGAAACGAATGCGCGAAGCGGTCGTCCGCCCAAATCTCCGCTCCTCCGCTCGTTAATGCGCTTATCGGGACAATCGGCGCCGTCTCCCTGACCTCTACGCCGTTCGCCAGTCGCTGCGCAATCTCCGGAGCCAGTGCCTTGTGGCTGTTGCCGACGACAGCGGAGACGCCTTCGATTGCCGCCAACTCCTCCGGCGCGCGCTGCGCGTAGCAGCCGGTTACGAGAATCCGCGCCGCGGAATTGCGCCGATGCACGCGGCGAATATAAGCGCGGGCCTCGCGGTCGGCTTCGGCGGTCACGCTGCACGTATTTACGATGACGACTTCGGCCTCGCCTGCGCTGCTCGCCAATGCCCCACCGGAGCGCAATAGCTCGGAGAGCACCGCCTCGCCATCGGCGCGAGCGGCGCGGCAGCCAAAGTTCTCGATATGGAAGCCTGCGGCCATTGATTCCAGTTTATGACGGAAACACTTATACTGATACTTGAGCGCCCCCACGTCCAATCTCAATTCAAGCGGTTCCGGCAGGGTGCAAACCAGCGCCGCGCAGGTTGCCAATACGCTGCGGATCGTGGGCTATACGGCGTTTACCTTCGTCGTTTACCTCTCCATCGGCCTTCCGCTGGCCATTCTGCCGCCGCACGTGCATCTCCAGATGGGCTTTTCCGCAGCCTTGGCCGGGCTTGTGATCGGCATCCAGTACATTGCCACTTTTCTCTCGCGTCCCTGGGCCGGGCACATCTCAGACCGCTCCGGCGCCAAGGTGGCCGTACTGTGGGGCATGGGGATCTGCGCGGTCAGCGGCGCGCTGCTGCTGGGGGCGGACCTGCTGCATTTTTCGCCGGGACTCAGCATGACGGCGCTTATCGCCAGCCGCCTGACGCTGGGAGTGGGCGAGAGCCTCGGCTCAACCGGCTCGACTCTGTGGGGCATCAGCGCCATCGGACAGGAGCACACGGCCCGCGTCATCGGCTTTAATGGCATCAGCACCTACGGCGCCATTGCCCTCGGCGCGCCGCTGGGCGTGGTTCTTGAAAGCCGCTTCGGCTTCGGCTCCATCGGCATTGTTACTGTTGTCGTATGCTTGGTCAGCCTCTTCTTTGCCACCGCGAAGGCTGCCGTCCCCGTGGTGCACGGCGAGCCGCTTTCCTTCCGCAGCGTGCTTGGCCTCGTAGCGCCGCACGGCGTGGCGCTGGCGCTGGGCGGCGTTGGTTATTCGGTGCTCGCCACGTTTGTGACGCTCTTTTACGCCAGCCGCCACTGGGATGGCGCGGCACTCTGCCTCACCGCCTTTGGCGTGGCTTTCGTCCTGGCGCGAATCCTCTTCATTCATGCCATTCCGCGCTTTGGTGGCTTCCCGGTCGCCATCGTCTGCCTGACGGTGGAATCTATCGGCACGCTGATTCTCTGGCTGGCTGGCTCGCCGTGGACGGCCGCCATAGCCGCCGCGCTGACCGGCTTCGGATTTTCGCTCGTCTTTCCATCCATCGGCGTGGAGGCCGTGCAGCGCGTGCCGGAGCAGAACCGAGGCTCGGCCCTCGGCGTCTACACCGGCTTCTCCGATGTGTCGTTTTTCTTAGTAGGTCCCGCCGCCGGAGCCATCATCGGCAGTTTCGGCTATGCCAGCGCGTTTCTGTTTGCGCTGATCTGCGTGGCGGCCGCGCTGGGCATCGTGCTCGTGCTTGCCCAGCGCGGCCTTCCTGTGCGACACGGCTGATTAGAAGGTTTCTCCGACCAGCTCTTCGCTCTTCTTCCAGAGAGCTTCGGCGTTTTTCGGGTCAAGCGCATAGCTGCGCACGCCTTCGTTGAGCATGCCGAGCGGTGTCTCGTCGGGCACAATCGTGCTGACGTGGCAGTTCTCGCAATACTTTCCGCCAACCTCGTCGGCCTGCGCCACAACGGCGGCCCAGACCGAGGTTGCCGAACCCTGCGGCACGGTCTTGAACTCGAACGGGCCCTTGCCTTCTGCGGCGAGCTGCTGATTGATCTGCGCGACCATGTTTTGCAGCGCCTCAGGCGGCATGTAGCGGCCAAGCTCAGTCTGAATTCCACCAGGATGCACAGCAGTAGCACGCACTCCGCGAGCGCGGTGGCGCGCATCGAAGGCCACGGCGAAGAGAATGTTGGCGCTCTTCGAGCGTCCGTAGGCTACGAAGGGCTCGTAAGGCGTGTGCTCGAAGCCGGGGTCTTCGAGATCGACATTCGAGAAACGGTGCCCGGAGGAGGAAAGATTCACAAGCCGGCCTCCGTCGCGGATGAGCTTCGCGATGCGATTGACGAAGACGAAGTGGCCCAGGTGATTGGTACCGAACTGCGTTTCAAAGCCATCCGCCGTGTGGCCGAAGGGCGTAGCCATCACGCCGGCGTTGGCGATGACGACATCGAAAAGCTCGCCTTTCGCGAGTAGCGCGTCGGCTGCGGCGCGGACGCTGGCGAGATTGGCGAGGTCGAGCTCGATCAGCTCAAAGCCGCCGCCGTTGTCTGTTGCGGCTTCGCGGACCTGCTTCGTTGCGGCCTCGGCCTTGGCCAGATCGCGCGCCGCTCCCACGACATAAGCTCCATGTGCGGCGAGCGTGCGCGACGTTTCCACGCCCAGGCCGGCCGAGACGCCGGTGACGAGAATCCGCTTGCCCTTGAGATTGACCCCGATGAGAACCTCGTCCGTGGTCGATGTAGCTCCAAACTTGTTTGCCATTTTCTTATCTCCTTGCAGTTGTTTCTTTCCGGGGCTTAAAGCCCCGTTCGTGAAGCGCGGAATTTTGTGCGGGCTAAAGCCCGTACCATCCAATCAGCCGGCAGGTCCAATCCACTCCGGGGTTGACGCGCGCTCGAAGCTCGAATAAAACGGAGAGTGTCTCCGTAATGAAATAGATAACCGGAGAGCCTCTCCGGTTGCAAGTTTTTAGCGATGGCGACAAAAAAATCACAACCCGCCCGCCGCAAGCCGCGCTCCGACGCGCAGCAGAACCGGGCGCGGATTCTGGAAGCGGCGAAGAAAGCCTTTTCGCGCTCCGGAGCGCTGACCAGCATGGATGCCGTGGCGCGGCGTGCCGGGGTGGGCGCGGGCACACTATACCGGCACTTTCCCACGCGCGAGGCGCTGCTGGAGGCCGTGTATCGCACGGAGTTGGAAAAGCTGGCCGCTGCGGAGCATGAGTTTGCCGCCACACTGCCGCCCGTGGATGCCTTGCGCGCGTGGATGCTGCTTTTTGTGGAATACATTGCCGCCAAGCAGATTATTTTGCCCGCGCTGAATATGGTACCCGGCGGGCCCGCGAAAATCTTTCAGAACAGCGGCTCGCTGATTACCGGCGCGATCGAGTCGCTGGTGCAGAGGGCGGTTCAGAGCGGCGAGATTCGAGCGGATATCGCGCCGATGGATCTGCTCCGCGCATTGTATGGGGTTTCAAGCGTTGCCGCCGTGCCGGATTGGCCGCAGAGCGCCAGGCGGCTCGTGGACATTCTGATTCAAGGCTCGCGGAGCATGAAATAGATCACCGCGGACGGGATCGCATACCTGTGGATTCGCGAGCGGCCTACGTCTTCGGGAACTCTTCGATGTGCTGCTGGCCCTTGCGGCCGAAATAAATGACGCGCCTGCCGGTAAGAAAGGCCCAGTAGCCGATGACGCCTGCCGCCGTCGAGCGCTTGACGAATTCCGGGTATCGTACCGTATCCGCCTGTGCGTCGCGAATGGCTGCGACAAGAGCCGCTTCGTCGAACTCCTCGGCAATCGGGCCGGGCTCCAGAATCATCGGCACGGTGAGCGTTGTGCCGTCGGCCAGATAGTGCGTCTTTTGTGCCGCGGCAAAATCCACCAGATAGGACTCTACACCCGCTACCAGCAGCCGCTGCACAACCTGCGGAAAGGTCATCGTTCCCTGCTGCGTGGCAAGCGCCGCTTCTTGAATCCTCTGCTTGTTCATTTTCTCTCTTTCTCATCTCGTCATTCTGTTGGCAGTGTTTGCAGTCCGTGCGCCTGCACAAGTTTTTTCATCGTCGCAATCAGCGTCTTGCGCTCCTTTACGGAGAGCGAGCGAAAGAACTCCTCGTCGTTTTCATCTGCTAATGCCGCCAGCTTTGGCAACAGCCTGCGCCCGGCGGAGGTGAGCGCAATCGTCTGGAAGCGGCGGTCGTCATTGCGTTCCTGCCGCGTTACAAGGTCCTTGCCGACGAGCCGGTCCACGAGCTTCGAGACACCGCCACGCGTCATCCCAATGCGCTCGGCCAGCGCGCCCGGCGAGGTCTCCTCGTCTTCGAACATCTCCCGCATCACCACCCACTCGGCAGCGGTGACGCCGCTCGCGAGCAGCCTGCGTGCAAAGGCGTGCGAGACGTGATTGGAGACGAATCGCAGCCAGAATCCGACATGCTTTCTCAGGTCGCTTGCTGCCGCAGCGGAGGCTTTTTTCTTACTCATGTGATTAGAGTACAAGTAAATAGTGTCCTAGTAAACTTATTTCTGAAAGATATTTAAGGAATTGCAAATGCCACGCGTCAAGAGCGCAGCGGGAGCGAGCAGGACAGATTGGGGATGCGGTATGGCTGCGGCGTTACAGCAGCCCCGAACGGCCCATAATGCGGCGCGAAAGCCACCATGAGGCCAGCGAGATTCCCAGCGCCAGCGCTACCCAGGCCGCGTCCAGCATGGGCTGCGTGAGCGGGCCGGAAAACGTCAGGGGGAACGGAGCCTCCGGCGCGGAAATGCTGGCCGAAGTCTGCTGTATCTGGCGCAGCAACAGGACGAAAACCCACACAAGAGCTGCCGCCGCAAGGACAGCGCTCGGCACGACGCGCTTCCACGGAAAGGGAATCGACGGCGGCGCGGCGGCTTCCTCCTGCACGCGCTCCATCACGCCGGCAAGAAAGCCGGACGAAGGCACCAGCGTCTCTTCGCTTTGCAGGATCGCGTCCAATGCGTCGGGCTTTAGTGCATCCTGATTCAGCGCGTCCAGATTAGGTGCGTCTTGTTTCATCGTCAGGCCTCCTCTCTCTTGATGGGACTCGAAAACTCCGCCGCCGCTAGCTCTCCTAGTCGCGGAAAGCGTCTTCGCAGAAGAGCGCGGGCACGGGCCAAGCGAGCTTTCACGGTGCCTTCCGGCAGCCGCATCGTCGCCGCCGCGGCTGCCACATCCATATCGTGAAAATAAAACAATACCACCGGCTCGCGATAGCGCTGCGGCAGTGCCAGCACAGCGCGCCGGATCGCTTCCGCGCTTTGCCGGGCCTCGAAATCCCTGTCCTGCGTGGCCGGGCGGCTCGGTTCGGCCGCCTCTTCCGCCGGCACGGTCACGACGGGAAAGCGTTGCAGGTCGCTGCGATAAACATTTGCGGCCAGGGCAAAGAGCCAGGTGGAAAAGCTCGATTCCCGCCGCCACTGCGGCAACCCGCGCCACGCCCGCAGAAAAGCCTCCTGCGCCAGTTCCTCGGCCCGCGAGCGGTCGCGGCAATAGCGCCACGCCATGTTAATGAGCGGCCCCTGCCAGCGGCGCACAATCCCCTCAAAAGCGCCTGCATCGCCGGCCAGCACGCGCTCCACGTCGGCTAGGTCCGGGCTCACGTCCTTGCCGGGGCGTGCATCCTTGCGCTGGTTCGCATCGATTTGCGGGCTGGCATCTTGCCGGGCTGCGTTCTGCATCTCTGGCATGGTCTCTTCCGGCGGTAAGACAGGTCGCTGCCGAATCCGGTTGCATTTTATTCTGCGCTAAAAAAATGCAACCGCCCCGCGCGCCTCGCTGTCTCACCCGGCGTAACGAGAAAGATCGAGGAGGATGTTATGACGCAACTTGCATTCCAACTGCTGACCGATTCCGGCATTGAGTCGATTCCCAATATCGGCTTCTTCCTGTCCCAATCCATTGGGGCCATCTGCCTGTTCGGCATTTTCCTGCCGATTTCCGCATGGCTCTCGACGCGCCGCAAGGAGCGCGAAGCCTATTACAAGGCCGAGACGCTGCGCCGCATCGCCGAAGCTCCGGTCGAGGGCGCCAAAGAAACCCGCGCACTGCTCGAAGCCCAGGAGCGCGCCAACCGGTTCAAGACCCGCGAAGGCATGAAGCTCGGCGGAGTCATCTGTATCGGCGCCGGGCTGGGTGTGGCGATTTTCCTCTTCGCCATTGCCGGCCATGACG
>JAATFM010000252.1 GCA_015655195.1 Terriglobales bacterium | reverse complement strand
TTAGCCGTTAGCTCTTCGCCGTCGAGTGCCGGAACTGAATCTGTTCGTTCCAGCACGATGAGCTAAAAACGGAAAGCTAAGAGCTAGTTCTCAATGATCCGCACCAGATGCGGAATCGGCTTCACCATGCCGCGGAACGAAGGCGTATCAACGCGCTCGCCCATCTGAATATGGCACATAAAGCCCAGGCCCTTACCAACCAGCGAGTTTTTCACCGGGGTGGCCCTAGGCGAGCGGAAGTACTGAATGCGAATCTTCTTGGTTTCAGCCATGATTACAGCTCCTCAACGGACTTGCCGCGCATGGTGGCCACATCGGCCCGGTCGCGAGGCTGGACCAGCGCGTCAAAGGTGGCCTTCATGACTATGTGCGGATTCGCCGTGCCCAGGCTCTTGGTCAGCACGTTCTGCACGCCAGCCGAGGTCATCACGGCACGCACTGCACCGCCGGCGATGACGCCCGTGCCCTCGGGAGCGGGCTTGAGCAACACCTGGCCCGAGCCAAAGCGGCCCAGCACCTGGTGCGGAATCGTGGTCTCAGTCAGATTTATGCGGACCAAGTTCTTCTTCGCCGACTCGATCCCCTTGCGGATCGCCTGCGGCACTTCCTTGGCCTTGCCCGAACCGTAGCCCACCACACCCGAAGCGGCGTCACCTACGACCACCAGCGCGGCAAACGACATGTTCTTGCCGCCCTTCACCACCTTGGTCACACGGTTGATGGACACCACCTGATCTTTCAGGTTGAACTGGTTGGCATCGAGTTTCTTCTTCAAAATCGTCATTGCTTTTTCGCCTCAGGGGCTAAAGCCCCGTGCAAATCTGTTTGCGTTCGCGGCAGCCGGGGATAAATCCCCGGCCTACCAGCCGCGCCCTTACAAAACCCGTACTGCTTAGAACTCAAGTCCCGCTTCACGCGCTGCATCGGCCAGGGCCTTGATGCGGCCGTGATACAGATAGCCGCCACGGTCGAAGACTACCTTCTTGATGCCCTTCTCAACGGCCCGCTTCGCGATCTCCGTGCCTACTTCCTTGGCCGCCGCCACGTTGCCGCCGGTCTTCGACTTGATCGTCGAAGCCGAGGCCAGCGTCACGCCGGTAGCGTCATCAATCACCTGCGCGTAGATGTGGCTCAGCGAACGGTAGACGTTCAGACGCGGGCGCTCGGTCGTGCCACTCAGCTTGCGCCGGATGCGCGAATGAATGCGCTGGCGAATCGCGTTTCTCTTGGTCTGCGTAATCATCGTGTCACTCTTCCTATCAGCGGAGCTGCCCTGCAGCGCCGTTCGGTTTTGAAATCAGCTCTTAGCTTTTAGCTATTAGCCTTTAGCTCGTACTGCTGATATGAAGCTCATCGTTCTCGCGTAATGAGCTAAGAGCTAAAAGCTAACGGCTAATAGCTGTCTTTACTTACTTCGAGCCCGTCTTGCCGGCCTTCTTCTTCAGCTTCTCGTTCGAGTAGCGAACGCCCTTGTTCTTGTACGGGTCCGGCTTGCGCAGCGAGCGCATGTCTGCCGCCACCTGGCCCACCTTCTGCCGGTCGATGCCGGTGATGGTCAGGTGCGTCTGCTTGGGGTCGATCGCAACATCGATGCCCGTGGGCAGCGGAAACTCAATGGGGTGCGAGTAGCCCAGCGTAAAGACCACCATGCCCTTGCCCTTCATCTCGGCGCGGTAGCCGATGCCGACGATGTCGAGCTCTTTCGTCCAGCCCTTCGTCACGCCCTCGACCGCGTTGAAAACCAGTGCGCGGGTCAGGCCGTGAAAGGCGGCATGCTTGTCGCTGTCGCGATTCACATGCAGGATTCCATCCTTGGTTTCGAGCGAGATGCCGTCGGCAATCAGCGCCGTGACCTTGCCCTTCGGCCCTTCGACGAGAACCGTGTTGCCCTCGACCTTATACTTCACGCCCGCCGGCAGCGGGATCAGTTTCTTTCCAATACGCGACATTACTTCAATCCTTGTGTGGCTTGCGAGTCCCGATGTTGTCATCGTTCCACTGCAGCCAAAAACAGCTTTTAGCTGTTAGCTCTCAGCCTTTAGCTTTGTTTGCTCACTGCAGCTCAGGCTTGCACCATCAAGCTAAGAGCTAAGAGCTAACGGCTGTTCTTACCAAACTTCGCACAACACCTCGCCGCCCACGCCTTCGCGGCGAGCCTGGCGGCCGGTCATTACGCCCTTCGGCGTGGTCATAATCGAGATGCCGAGGCCGCCCTGCACGCGCTTGATCTCGTCGCGGCCAATGTAGACACGGCAACCGGGGCGCGAAATACGCGCCAGATCGCGGATTGCCGCTTCGCTGCCGCCGTACTTCAAATACACGCGCAGAACCTGCTTGCCTTCTTCTTCCTGGGTCTTATAGTTCGAGATGTAGCCCTCTTCCTTGAGAATGCGGGCAATCTCGGTCTTCAGCTTCGAAGCTGGCACATCCAGCTTCTGGTGGCGGGCACGGATCGCATTCCGGATGCGCGCCAGAAAATCTGCTACAGGGTCGGTCAGACTCATTCCTTCTCCTTCATTCCCCGTTCGTCCGTCCTCAATTTAGGTCTCGGGCGGAAACCAGCGGAAATGGTTCAAACAGTGTTCAGTGACAACTGGCTTTCTTACCAGCTCGACTTCACGACGCCGGGGATCTCGCCCTTGAGCGCCAGCGAACGGAAGCACAGACGGCAGACGCCGAACTTGCGCAGATAGCCGCGCGGGCGGCCGCAGAGCTTGCACCGGTTGTGCTTGCGGGAGCTGAACTTCGGCTTCCGCGCGTCCTTTACTCGTTTTGCAGTGGTTGCCATAAATCCTCAAATCCTCGCTTACGCGCCCTGCCGGAAGGGCATTCCAAAGGCCCGCAGCAGCGCCCGCGCCGAGTTGTCGTCTTCGGCCGTGGTCACAATCGTGATGTTCAGGCCCTTGAGCTTCTCCACCTTCGAGTAATCAATCTCGGGGAAGATAAGCTGGTCGCGCAGGCCGAGCGTATAGTTGCCGCGCCCATCAAAGCTCTTCGTCGAAACGCCGCGGAAATCGCGCACACGCGGCAGGCCGGTCGAGATCAAACGGTCCAGGAACTCATACGCCTTGTCGTTGCGCAGCGTCACCATGGCGCCAATCGCCATGCCTTCGCGCACCTTGAAGGCCGCAATCGACTTCTTGGCCTTGGTCGTCACCGGCTTCTGTCCGCTGATCGAAGCCAAGTCGCCAACGAGCGGGTCCAGCAGCTTGTTGTTCTGCGTGGCCTCGCCCAGGCCCATGTTCAGCACGATCTTCTCAAGCCGCGGCACCGCCATCGGATTGTCGAGACCCAGCTCCTTTTGCAGAGCCTGCTTGATCTCCTTGTGATACTTCTCTTTCAGCCTTGCTGCCATCTCATTGCTCTCTTTCTGCCGGACTTCGGATTGGTTTTTGGGTCGTGGCCCTTGCAAACCGTATACCGTTACGGCAGGTCTTCAATTTAGCCGCCTACTTGCGGCTGCTTGCTTACTTCTTGGTGGGCAGCGTCTGCCCGCACTTCTTACAGAAACGAATCCGCGTATCGCCCTCGACCTTGAAGCCGATGCGCGCCACGCCGCAGTTCGAGCAGACCAGCGCCACATTCGAGGCGGTGATCGGCGATTCCTGCTCGGCAATTCCGCCCTGCGTCCGCTGGCCGGTCTTCGACGAGATCGTCTTCTTGATTACGCGCACATGCTCCACCAGCACCGTTCCCTTGTCCGGGAAAACGCGCAGCACGCGGCCTGTCTTGCCGCGGTCGCTGCCGGCCAGAACCTTAACCGTATCGTTGCGATGAATACTCAAACTCGGCATCTCTTCTCCAAAACAGCTATTAGCTTTTAGCTATTAGCCCTTAGCTCATTCCGCTTGAACCTTGCTCATCGTTTCAGCACGAATGGCTAAAAGCTAAGAGCTAACAGCAAAAAGCTGCCGTTAAACCACTTCCGGCGCCAGCGAAACGATCTTCAAAAACTTCTTCTCGCGCAGCTCGCGGGCCACGGGACCGAATACACGCGTTCCCACCGGCTCATGCGCGTCGTCAATCACCACCGCCGCATTCTCGTCGAAGCGGATGTAGGTGCCATCCTTGCGGCGATACTCCTTGCGCGTGCGGACGATGACCGCCTTCACAACCTTGCCCTTCTTCACGGTGCCGTCGGGCGAGGCTTCTTTCACGGCGGCCGTAACGATGTCGCCGAGGAATGCCTTCTTACCCAATCCGCCGCCAAGCGGAAGGATCACTTGCAGCTTGCGCGCGCCGGAGTTGTCGGCCACCGCCAGCATGGTTCTCATCTGTACTGCCATGGTGTCTTCTCCTCTGCTGGCGCGTTAAACCGCTGCCGGCGCTGCGTCTTCAATCTGTCCAAGCGAAGACCGGCGAACGATCTCTTCCAATGCCCAGCGCTTCAGCTTGCTCGTCGGCCGCGTCTCACGGATGCGCACCACATCGCCCACACGAGCCGAGTTCTGCTCGTCGTGCGCGTAGAACTTCTTTGAGCTCTTCACAATGCGCTTGTACTTGGGGTGCGCCTTGCGCATCTCCACCTCGACAACGATGGTCTTCTGCATCTTCGTCGAGACCACGTTGCCAACCTTCTCATTGCGCCGAGAGGCGGCAGGCGCCTGTGCCGTGTCCTGAACCGTATCTGGTGTCGTCATTAGCGCGCACCCTTCCCGGCCTTAGCGGCCTTCTCAATGCCAAGCTGGCGCTCCCGCGCCACCGTCTTGATCTGAGCGATCTCCTTGCGCAGCTCGCGGAGTTTTTTCACTCCCTCGTTCTGGCCCATGGACGTTTGAAAGCGCAGGCGAAACAACTGCTCCGCCGACGTCTTCTCCTGGCTCACCAGTTCATCGTCGCTCAAATTGCGAATCTTCTCGAGTTCCATCTCTTCTTCTCCAGCAGTGCTGTCTCCTTATTCAGGACAAGCCACCGCTCCAAACTTCATTGCGCGGCTTAAGCAGCCGTTTCTTCCTCGGCCGCCGCCGCCTTCACCACGCCGGGGCGCTGCACGAACTTCGTCTTCAAAGGCAGCTTGTGCGACGCCAGCCGCATTGCCTCCATGGCAATCTCCGGCGCAACGCCTTCCATCTCGAAGAGAATCTTGCCGGGGCGAACGACCGCGACCCAGTGGTCGAGAGCACCCTTGCCCGAGCCCATTCGGACTTCGGCCGGCTTCTTGGTAATAGGCTTGTCCGGGAACAGGCGCAGCCAGATCTTGCCGCCACGCTTGATAAACCGGGTCATGGCGATACGGCTGGCCTCGATCTGGCGGTCGGTAATGTAGCCGGCTTCCAGCACCTTCAGCCCGTACTCGCCAAACGCAAGCGAGGAGCCGCGCCACGCCTTGCCGCGGCGCTTGCCCTTCTGCTGCTTGCGAAACTTCACCTTCTTAGGCATCAACATAACGAAATCCTCAAAAGCTGCTACTAGCTTTGGAGCTACTAGCGCTTAGCTTCAAATCCTTGCCACCCCAGCTCGCCGTCCCGACCCATTCGCTAAAAGCTAAAGGCCAAGAGCTAACGGCTGCCTTTAGAACACCGACGTTCCCGCTGGCTGCTGCGGCGTCTGACGGCGCTTCTGCTCGTAGATGTCGCCGCGATAGATCCACGTCTTGACGCCGATTACGCCATAGGTGGTGTGCGCCTCGGTAAAGCCGTAGTCGATGTCCGCGCGAAGCGTATGCAGCGGCAAACGCCCTTGCAGATACCACTCCGAACGCGCGATTTCATTGCCGTTCAAACGGCCAGAGACGCGAACCTTGATGCCCTTGCAGCCGAAGCGCAACGCCGAGTCCACGCTCTTACGCATGGCGCGGCGGAAGCTGACGCGCTTCTCAAGCTGGAGAGCGATGTTCTCCGAGACAAGCTGAGCGTCAAGCTCCGGCTTGTTCACCTCAATGATGTCGATGAACACATCGCGGTTGGTCCGCTTGCCCAGCTCCGTCTTGAGCTTCTCGATCTCGGCGCCCTTGCGACCGATCACGATGCCCGGACGCGCGGTGCGGATCAGAAAGCGCAGCTTGTTGCCGGGCCGCTCGATCTCGACCGAGCTGACGCCCGCAGCCTTGAGCTTCTCGCGAAGCTCGGCCTTGAGCTTCACATCTTCGACAAGGAGCTTGTCATAGTCGCGCTCCGCGAACCAGCGCGAGCGCCAAGGCTTGTTCACTCCCAGCCGAAATCCGTAAGGGTGGACTTTCTGTCCCATAGCTTTACCTCAAATCCCTGTTACACCAAATCTGTTAGGCCGACTTCTCAGCCTTTTTCTTGGTCGTCGCGGCAGCCTTCTTCGCCGGCGCCTTCTTTGTAGCCGCCTTTTTGGCCGGAGCCTTCTTCGCGGGCTTCGCCGCCGTCGCCGGCTCTTCCACCTTTGTTACCAGCGTGGAACCGCCATTGCGCTCGGCCACCGTCACGATAATGTGCGCCAGCCTGCGCTGATAGCGATACGCGCGGCCCATCGGCGCAGGGCGGATGCGCTTCATGCGAGGCCCTTCGTTGGCCAGAGCGTTCTTGACGTAGAGGTTATCCACGTCCAGGTCCAAGCCCTTTTCGCCGGACACGTACTTCGCGTTGTCCACTGCCGAAACCAGCAGCTTGTGGATCACCGGCGCGATGCGCTTCTTCGTGAAGGCCGCCGTCTCCAGCGCCTCCTGCACTCCCCGGCCCTTGATCAGATCGAGCACCAGGCGCGCCTTCTGCGGCGATACGCGCTGAAACCTGGCCTCGGCCCGGTATTCTTTTGTCTCAACTGCCATCGTCTCTTCCTCGAAAAGCAGCTATTAGCTTTTAGCTATTAGCTCTTAGCTTTTTCTTGCCTGAACCGGCTCTCCAGCCAGGCCTCGAACTTTTTCCTGCTGCATCCAGCTAAAAGCTAAAAGCTGATAGCTAAAAGCTGCCCTTCTTACCGCGGCTTCGCCGCAGCCTCAGCCTTGCCGCCCGCCGTGTGGCCCTTGAAGGTCCGCGTCGGAGCAAACTCGCCCAGCTTGTGGCCCACCATGTTCTCCGTCACGTAGACAGGAACGAACTTCTTGCCGTTGTGCACCGCAATCGTGTGCCCCACAAACTCCGGAAAGATCGTCGAGCGCCGCGACCAGGTCTTCACGACCTTCTTGTCGTTGGCCGTGTTCAGTGCCTCGACCTTCACCATCAGGTGCGTGTCTACAAACGGACCCTTTTTCGTCGAACGTGCCATCTCTCTCGTCGCTCCTTACTTCGCCCTGCGGTTGACGATAAACGCGTCCGTCCGCTTGTTGTTGCGCGTCTTGTATCCGCGTGTCGGCTGGCCCCACGGCGTTACCGGATGACGTCCGCCCGAGGTCTTACCCTCGCCGCCGCCATGCGGGTGATCCACCGGGTTCATCGTCACGCCGCGGTTGGTCGGGCGAATGCCCTTCCAGCGGTTGCGGCCGGCCTTGCCGATCGATACGTTCTCGTGGTCCGTGTTGCCCACCTGGCCAATCGTCGCCATGCACTCAACGAGCACCTTGCGGGTC
Source organism: Terriglobales bacterium (assembly GCA_015655195.1). Lineage (GTDB taxonomy): Bacteria > Acidobacteriota > Terriglobia > Terriglobales > Acidobacteriaceae > Telmatobacter. The sequence goes on along the minus strand of JAATFM010000252.1, from coordinate 2,038 downwards.
TCGCCCGAGGGGAGCTTCAGCAGCGCGTAGTCGCCTTCCTTGGCAACAAGCTGTGCCTGCGCGCCAGCCGAACGCGCCATCTGCGCACCCTTGCCGGGACGAAGCTCAATCGCGTGCACCGTGGTGCCGGCGGGAATGTTCTTGAGCGGCAGCGAATTGCCAACCAGAATGTCGGCCTCGGGACCCGAAGTCACCGTCGCGCCAACCTTGAGGCCAACCGGCTGCAGGATATAACGCTTCTCACCGTCCGCGTAGTGGATCAGGGCGATGCGCGAGGAGCGGTTGGGATCGTATTCGATCGTCGCCACGGTTCCCGGCACGCCGTACTTGTCGCGCTTGAAGTCGATCAGGCGGATCTTCTGCTTGTGCCCGCCGCCGTGGTGGCGGATAGTCAGGTCGCCCGAGTTGCGGCGTCCGCCCGTCCGCTTGCGCGTGGTGAGCAGCGGCTTGTGCGGCGACGAAGTCGTAATGTCGTCGTTCACCTGCGTGCTCTTGAAGCGCAGCGTCGGCGTTATCGGTCTGTATGTCTTGATAGCCATCGTCTTTGTCCCGGAGGTCTCAGGCTCGATTACTCAAGCCGCCCTCCCCGTTTCTCCGAAGCTCACTCCGATACCAGAGCTTCGATATTCCTTCTCAGTTCGTGAACAGGCCCTAGTCCCTACGTCCCTAGTTCCTATGTCCCTGCTTCTACAGGTTGCTCACGTACTCCGGCATCTTCTCGCCAGCCTTCAGCTTGACGTATGCCTTCTTCCAGTCGGGCCGGAAGCCCGCGAACTTGCCGCGACGGCGCTCCTTGCCCACTACGTTCGCAGTGCGGACCGCGGCGACCTTCACCTTGAAGAGCGCCTCGACGGCCTGCTTCACTTCGGTCTTGCTCGCCTCGGGCGCCACGTCGAACACCAGCGTCCCCTCGGTCTCCTTCACGCCCAGGCCCTTCTCAGTGATGAGCGGGCGGCGAATCACACTATACAGTGTCGGCATTACGCAGCCTCCGTCTGTGCGAGCTTGCGCTTCGACACGGTTTTGGCCAGAGCCTCAGTCAACTGCTCAATCGCGGCCTTCGAGAAGATGGCCCGCTCGTAGCGCAGCAGATCGTAGGGATGAACTTCGTTGTTAAGCAGAAGCTCCACGCCCTTCAGGTTGCGCGCGCCCAGCACCAGGCCCTGCGAGAGGGTCTTGCCGTTCTCGACCAGAAGCGCCGTGCGCGTCACGTTCAGCTTGTCGAGCGCGCTGCGATAGAGCTTGGTCTTCGCATCCTTGATCTCGAGCGTGTCCACCACGGTCAGCTTGCCGTCGGCGAGCTTGGCCGCGAGCGCCGAGCGCAATGCGCCCAGCAGCTTCTTGCGCGGGAACGCATAGTCATAGCTGCGCGGCTGGGGTCCGTGGACCGTGCCGCCATGGCGCCACAGGGGCGAACGCACCGAGCCAACGCGCGCGCGGCCCGTGCCCTTCTGCTTCCACAGCTTCTTGCCGGGGCCGGCGACCAGCTTGCGGTTCTCGGTGGCGTGCGTGCCCTGGCGCAGCGAGGCGCGATAGTGCTTCACCGCTTCCCACAGCAGAGCCTCGTTCACCTGGTCGGCCGCAAACACCGCGTCCGCCAGCTCCACCGAGCCCACCTTTTCGCCGTTCATGTTCACAACATCTACGTTTGCCATCGTCTTCTTCATTCTGCCGGCGTCATTCTCCGGCTTTCAATCTTCTGCGCCCGTCAGGGCGCGTCTGCTGCACGCAGTGCCTACTTGCGTTTCGCGGTTGCCTTCTTCGAAGCCTTCAGCGGATCGACCGTGCCGGAGCCGGCAAATCCACGGCGCTCGCGCGGCGGAGCCTTGGCCTTCGAGATCAGCACATAGCCGTCCCGCGGCCCGGGTACTGCGCCTTCGACCATCAGCAGGTTCTCGTCCAGATCGATGCCGCGAATGCGCAGGTTGCGCACCGTCACCTGGTCGACGCCCATGTGGCCAGGCATACGCTGGCCGGGAAACACGCGCGACGGAAAGCTGGAGGCGCCGATCGAGCCCTGCACCTGGAACATATGTCC
>JAATFM010000166.1 GCA_015655195.1 Terriglobales bacterium | reverse complement strand
GCGCCGGCGAGTTGGCTAGGCGCGCGGCGAATATCTCGCGGACGCGGGCGACGAAGGCTCCGATCTCGTCGAGCGGGGTCTTGTAGCGCGCGGTTTCGTCGCCATTGTTCGGCTTGATGAAATGCGTAATCGCCTCTTCGAGCTGGTCGAGGATGACGAGGCTCGGCGTGGTGAGAGCCAGCCACTGCTGCGCGAGCGAATTCCACCATGCGAGGTCGGGATTGGCGGGAGGCGTGACTTTGACGCCCGCGGCAATGAGAACCTCGGCGATGGCCGCGTGCAGGTCGTCGATCAGGTCCAGGTTGCGGCGGCGGTAGGCGACGGGGAAATTTTCGTTGGGATGGTTCTCGTCGGCACTGCTTTCGCCGAGGCGCGGGAGCAGCCCTGCGTTGAGGAGCGAGGATTTTCCCGCGCCGGACTGGCCGTAGAAGAGGAGGATGGGCTGCGTGGTGTGGGGCGAAAGCACCCAGTCGTAGAGGCTGCGAATCTCGTCGTTGCGGCCGAAGAAAAGAGCTGCGTCATCTTTGGTGTGGCCCTTGATCGCAACGTAGGGTTTGTCGGGCAGGCTCGTGTAGTAATGCGGCGGCAGCGGCGGCATTCCCACCAGCGGGTCAGCGGCGGAGTCGGCGAGACGCCAGGGCTGCACGGAGGGATTTTTGTACAAGATCCACGGGAAGACGCTGCTTGCTGCGGGAACCTCGTCGGTGAGTTCATCTGTCGAGCGCGTGGGCGCGGATGGTGCGCCATTCTGTTGAGTTGGGTCGGAAAAGAGTCCTGCGTAGGCGAGTTTTACGGCGTTCGAGGCAATCTCGAAGGCGTTTTCGACGGTGTTTTGTTCCTGCGAGAGAGCACGGTAGAAGGTGTTGGAAAAAGTGACGGCGGCCTGATCCGGAACGGGCGTGACGGTGGCGACGACGTAAGGGACGCTGGCGAAAAGCTTCTGCGCCCAGGCATTGTTTTCGCAGGAGTTGAAGAAGACGAGTTGGAGGCTGTGCTGGCTGGCGAGAAATCTGTCGAGGCTGTCGCCGTCCACAAGCCGGTTCTCCGGGCTTTCGGCGGGGAGCCATAAGCCGCGGCTGTTCGAGTGCCCGCCGTAGTGGAAGAGAACGATGCGGTTGGTGGTGAAGGAATCGATGAGATTGGCGCGGGTGGTCTCGGCGCCGTTCAGGAACTGCCATCCGCCCTGCTCTTCGCCGGGAGCGAGCGCGGCGTAGATGTTGTGCGCCTCCTGGCCGAGCTGGAGTCTGGCAAGCCCGGCATCGCCGGAGGGATTGTCGGGGTTGGCGAAGGCTACGAATAAGACCGGAGGCGCGGATTGGCTCATGGGCGGGCTGCGGCTCCTTGCGTAGTTTCCTGCGGGGTCTGGCTGGCCCTCGTAATGTGGAGCGCGATGCAGCGGGTGAAGAAATCGTGCTGCGGCACAGGATCGCCGGTTCCGCGGCTGGCTTGCTGCGGAGTACCGATGGAATCCATGGCGAAGAGCGTGGCGTCGAACCAGTCGGTGGAAGCGATGAGGAGAATCTCGTCGGTGGTTTCAGTCTCGTCACCCGGCACCGATGCGTGCAGCGGATTGCCGGAGCGGGTGTAGACGGGTTGATTGCCGGGGTCGAGAAACTGCGTCTGCGCGCTGAGCAGGCCGGTCAGGATGCCGTAGTCGGCGGAGAAATAGAGCAGCGTAACGTAGAGCCGCGCGGACCAGTTGTTTTTGATGAATGCAACATAAGTCGGGCGGTCGTCCTGACTCCCGGCCACGCTGCGGTAGGCTAGCTCGACACGGTCCGTGGGCGGGCAGGTAAAGCTCCGCGCCAGCGGCGTGTTGGGATTCACTGTAAAGGTGAACTCGATAGCGGAGTCAGGAATCTGCGTGGCGGAATTCGCGAGTGCGAGACGCTTCTTCCAGAGCGCGACGTGATCGAGAGCGGATGCGTCTGCCGGGACGGCCTTGTATTGCACACCTTCGTCGAGCGCGGGAGTGGGATCGGGCTGGAGTGCGGCAACGGGTTGAACCTGCGTGACCGTGGCGAGGGCGAAGGCTTTGCCGGGATCGGTGAGGTCGGCGTCCGCGGCGCTGATCGGATAAAGCGCATAGCGGTCGCCAGCGGCAACGGCGAGCGTGGCGCCGCGGTCTAGCTCCCACTGGTTCGTGGTCTCGCTCAAGGTGGCGATGGCGTAGTCGATGCACGCGGCCGGGTCGAGGCCGAGGAAGAGATCGTTCAGCATCTGGTCGCCGCCGGAGGACTCGGCCTTGGGTGTTTGCAGCGGCACCCAGGGGCTCATCGCGGCGCGCGTCAGGTGCATCAGCTCGCGGCAGCCGAGCGCGTCTTTCGTTCGGTTGAGCGTATCCGTCAGGAAAAACGTGAAAGCACCGTGGTTCTCTTCCGTGTTCGAGTCGATGTACTCCTGCGCGGTCTGGTCGGTCTCGCAGGCCGCGAGCAGAATATGCGGGCCGCTCTGGCCGGGCTTCAGGGAGGCGGCAACGGTGAGAGTGATCGGGTTGGCATCTTGCGACGGACTGGGAAGATCGCGAATCGCGGCTTCGAGCGCGGCAGGGTCGGCGAGATACTCCGCGGCGGGCTGCGAGTCGGGACGGGCGCTGACAAGGCGAGTCTTGACGAGAGGAACGTCGCGGTCCATCGAGCCCGAGTGGCAGGAGTCGAAGATCGTGGTGAGGTGCACGCCTTTGGCCGTGACCTCCGAGATGAGAACCGCCATGTCTTTGTCGACAAGATCGAGTCCGTTGGGCAGGCGGCTGTCATAGCAGACAATCGACGAGTTCAGGCCGCTGGGCTCAACGGTGGCGAAGAGCCCGCCCGTCGGCACCTGCGAGCCGTGGCCTGCGTAGAAGAAGAGCGCGAGGTCGCCCTTTTGCGCCTGGCCGAGATGCGAGCGGAAGCTGTCAATGACGGCGCGGCGCGTGGCGGCGGATTCCTGAATGCGGAGCAGGTGGAGGGATGGCGCATCGAAACGCGCACGGAGCAGGGCTTCGATGGAATCCGCGTCGTTCAGGCATCCGTCGAGCGGAGAGACCGGCTCGGGATACGCGTTAATGGCCACGAGCAGCGCGTAGAGAGAAGGCATGAAAATCGTCTCCGGATTCTCGTTCGGAGCGTTTGCAGGGGGACGGGGGAACGCGTATCAAGCTAAACACGAAAAGCGGCCAAAAGGCCAGAGGATTTTTGCGCCTGGTATGAGTTGTCCTGCGCCCCACCCTTGCGACTTGTTTTTGTCGCAAGGATGGGACAGCACTCCCGCGAACTCGCTATCTCGCCGGTGCAGTGTATTGTGAGTTTTCTTTATGCGGGCTATATTGACTTCGCGTAGAGTCTCATTCATAACAGGACATAATCTTTACCGGAACTCCTATTTTTCCGGTGCGGCGCGGGCCATATTCCCTGGAATTTCTGCCAAGTCTGGCCGCGCCAACGCAAAGCTATCTGAACTGTACAAGCGCAGTTTTCCAGTTTGAAGAGCCGGGTTTTCCATACTGTTGGGTTACAGCAAAACCAGAGTTGCTGTATCCCGAAACCACAGCATTCAAGTTGACGCGACCATCAGGGAGCGGCAACCTTGAGCAAAACTCAACAGGGCGCGCTTTCTCTGGTTTTGCTCTAAGCCCACGGAGGTTTCAGTGCCGCCTCGCTGTCGTGTCTTCGCGGTCGCCGCGATTGCAGTAATCCTGTTGTCCCTCCCCGTCTTTTCGCTCGCGCCTTCTGTCCATCACCCGCTCGACTCGCTTACGCCCGCCGAATACTGGACGGTGTACGACGTGCTGCGCGACGCGGGCAAGCTGGGTGAGAAGACGATCTTTGGCAGCGAGCTGCTGCACGAGCCGAACAAGTCCTATGTGATGGGCTGGAAGCCGGGCGAGACGATTGCGCGCGAGGCCGACGTGGTGCTGCTGACCGACGGCAAGACTTATGAGGCGCGGATAGATATTACCGGCAGGAAGCTCGAATACTACAAGGAGCTGAAGGAGCAGTCGCCCCTCAGCGAGACGGAGATGCACGGCTACGACGACGTTCTCAAGAAAGCCTCGCGCGTGGTGGAGGCTCTCAAGAAGCGCGGCATTACGGACCTGCGTCTGGTAACGTGCTACGTGACGCCGGCCGGCTATGTGGGCCTGCCGGAGCAGACCGAAGGGAAGCGCATTGGCTGGGGCGGATGCACCTACGGCTCGAATGCTAAGTATGGCTGGGACCGCGAGATTCCGGGCATCTTCTTCGTGGTTGATCTGAACGAGCACAAGATTGTGCGCTTCTCCGATTACGGAGCGGTGCCGATGCCGCCTTCGACGAGCATTTATGACGCCGACGGCGGGCCGGCGCTGAAGGGAACGAAACCGTTTCTCATCGCGCAGCCGGATGGGCCGAGCTTCACGATCAAGGACGGCGAGGTGAGCTGGCAGAACTGGAGCTTCCGCTTCCGGCTCGATCCGCGCATCGGCGCGGTGCTGAATCTTGTCGCGCTCAAGGATGGCGAGAAGAAACGCTCGGTGATGTACGAGGGATCGCTCTCCGAGATGTACGTGCCTTACCAGGATCCCGAAGAGACGTGGAATTCGCACGTGTTTATTGACGCGGGCGAATACTTTACCAACACCGGCTCGGGCGGCATTATCAAGCCGCTCTATCCCGGAGTGGACTGCCCCTCGTATGCGACCTTCGTGAGCGGCACCTTCTTCCACGACAACGGCACGCCGTACATCCGGCCGCAGCTTGCGTGCATCTTTGAGCGCGTTACCGGCGATCCCTCCTGGCGGCACTGGGATGAGGACACCGGCGCGATTTCGGGGCGGCCTTCGCGGGAGCTGGTCTTCCGCACCATCGCAACGGTGGGCAACTACGATTACCTCTTCGACTGGCGCTTCGAGCAGGATGGCTCAATTGTGGCTGGCGTAGGCGCGACGGGCATTCTGGAGGTAAAGGCGGTAGACGATAAGCGCGCCGACAGCCCTCCCTCCTCGAAGCTCGCGGGCAAAACACCTGCCGGCAAAGATGTCTTCTTCGGCCAGCTTGTAGCTCCGGGGATTGACGGCGTGGATCACGATCACTTTTTCAGCTATCGGCTCGATCTCGACGTGGACGGGCCGAAGAACACGCTGATGGTGGACAAGCTGGTGCCGTACAAGCTGCCGGACGCGCAGCCCGGACGCCACTGGATCTGGGCGATGCAGCCGGAGATGGCGAAGACGGAGAGCGACGCCAAGCTGAATGTGTCTATCGAGCATCCGGCGATGTGGCGCTTTGCGAATGAGAGCGTGAAGAACGAGCTTGGCCAGCCGACGAGCTATGAGATTATGCCGGGGCCGACGGAGTTGAGTCTGCTGCCCGCGAGCGAGTGGCCGCAGAAGCGCGCCGGCTATAGCGAGCACAGCCTATGGGTGACGCCGTATGACCCCGACGAGCGCTATGCCGCGGGCGTTTACGTGATGGGCAGCAAGGGCGAGGACAGCCTGCCTGCATGGACGAAACAGAATCGCAGCATCATGGACACGGACATTGTGGCCTGGTACACGGTGGGCTTCCATCATGTGCCGCGGCCGGAGGACTGGCCGCAGATGCCGGTCATGTGGCACACATTCGAGCTGCGGCCCTTCCAGTTCCTGCCGAAGAATCCGACGATGGATCTTCCGATGGTTCCGTAATTGGTTCTGTAGTGATTCCGTAGCTGCTTTGTCAGGCGGGCCGAATCCCGTTTTTGCCCGCCCTGATTTGCACGGACAAGTGAGCAAGCAACAGGAAAAAAACTCTTCCGCCGCAACGGAGATTGCAAAGCCTTCCGCGCGGCGGCGGGGAAATCTCTACCCGGAGAAGCGAAAATTCAGCGCATCTTCGGTAAACGCTCAGTGTATCGAGGTGAATCATGCGCAATCTTTTTTCTCCTCTGTCTTCGCGCAATCCGTTCTCGCGCAGCTCGGCTCTGCGACTTCTGGCCGTCTGCTTCCTGCTCTTCTCTCCGGCGGCCTCGCTGCTTGCGCAGTCCACCTTCGGCACGATTCTCGGGACAGTGCGCGATACTTCGGGCGCGGTGGTTCCGGGTGCTACGGTTACGCTGACCAACACCGGTACCACGGCGGTACGCACGGCTACGTCCAACGCGAGCGGCGATTATGTTTTCAACAACATCGACGTGGGTACGTATTCGGTAATATTCACGGCGGCGGGCTTCGAGAAGAACTCCGTGGCGCAGATTGTGCTCACGGCGCGCGAGACGCGGCGTATTGACGCCTCGCTGAAGGCTGGCGCGGAGACGCAGACCGTGGAAGTGGTCGAGCAGATCGAGAACGTCATTACTACGGATGTCTCGAACCTGGCCGAGACCAAGACCGGCGAGGAGCTGACTACGCTTCCCGTGGCCGTTTATTCGCGCTCCACGGGTTCCACCAGCCCAATCGACACGCTGACGACCGAGCCCGGCGTGCAGACCGACGACAGCGGCAACCTCGATGTGCTCGGCACCACTCCGGCGCTGCTCAGCGTCACGGTGGACGGCATTTCGAGCGTGGGAGTGGAATACTCCGGCCCGATCAACGAAATGTTTCCGTCGTTCAACTCGATTGAAGAGATTCGTGTGAGCGAGTCCAACAACAACGCCGAATTTTCCGGCGTGGCCGACATTACAACCGTCTCGAAATCCGGCACCAACAAATTCCATGGCGGCGTCTTTGAGAACCACCAGAACACGGTCTTCAATGCCGGCATCCCCTCGGCCTTCGGCGGCGGCACTCCGAAGATCATCATGAATGACTTTGGTGGAACGCTCGGCGGTCCGTTAGGCATTCCGCACCTTTACAACGGCAAAGACAGAACCTTCTTCTTCGCCAGCTATGAAGGGCTGCGGCTGCCGCGCGAGACGCCGATTGTGGACAGCGTGCCGTCCATGGCGATGCGCCAGGGCGACCTGACCGACTATCTTTCGCAGCAGGGAGTGTCGGCAATTTGCAATCCGAACATTGCCAACTACGATTCCGACAACGACGTTGGTCTCTGCGCGCCAGGCAGGCCGAGCCAGATTACCGATACTTCGGCGGTTCCGGTGAATCCCGTTGCGGCCAACATGCTGCAATACCTGTTCCCGACACCAACGCCCGGACTGGCTCCGGCCGATTCCTACGTAAACAATCTGGCGGTGAACTTCCCTGCGCCGATCTCGACCAATCAGGGCGATTTCCGGCTGGACCAGACGATTACCTCGAAGCAGTCCGTGTTTGCGCGCTTTAGCTACAAGAACCGCCAGATTGTGACGCCGCCGGAGCTAGATTGCGGCGTGAACTTCTGTCAGACGGCGGGCGGACTTCTGCAGGGCGCATATAACACGCCGGAGATTGACGAAGGCCTGACGCTGGCGCACAACTATGTAATTACGTCGAAGCTGCTGAATGAATTTCGCGGTGGCTACAACGCGCAGCACAGCTCGACGACGCAGACCTTCAGCACGGCGAAGCTGCTGGACCAGCTTGGCCTGACGAACGTGACGCAGCAGATCAATCAGCAGTGGTCGGAGGCGCCGGAGGTTTACATTCCAGGCTTCATCGGCACGGGCGGCGGCAACCCGACCTACCAGCGCAGCCAGATTGTTCAACTGCTCGACAATGTGACATGGACGAAGGGACTGCATACCTTCAAGTTCGGCGCGGACTTCAAGCGGCTCTCCGACCACGACGACAACGTCTTCGGCAACTACATGTCAGGCTGGTTTGTCTTTGACCAGACATCGGATGTGGGCCTGAGCATCGGCGACCCATACACCGCGTTCCTGCTGGGCGCGCCGGACTGGACGGCCAACGCCACGGTACGCAAGCCGACGATGGACGGCCTGGGTTATTCGTATGCCTTCTTTGCCCAGGACGACTGGAAGATTACGCCGAACCTGACGCTGAATCTTGGCCTTCGCTACGAGCTGCATCCGCCGCTGAAGGAAACGAACTACAACACGGCGGACTTTCTGCCCACGTGGACCGGTACGGGCACCGACGGAAGCCAGGTGAGCGGTGCGGTGGTGGTTCCGAATGCGCAGGCGGAGTCCTTTGAGTCGCAGGACTTTATCACCTCGATTGCTCCGACGCCGACGCTGACCGCCGCGCAGGCTGGGATTCCGTCGACGATGCGCTACACGAACCACACGGACTGGGGTCCGCGCATCGGCTTTGCGTGGCGGCCTTATGGCAACGACAAGACGGTCATCCGCGGCGGCTGGGGACGTTTTCTGGAGACGCCGCTCGGCTTCTCGCTGGTCTCCGGCTGGGCGGTTCATGCCAGCTACGTGGGCAACTACTATCAGGACTTTCAGGATGACGGCGTGAGCCCGCAGCTTTCGTTTGCCAGCCCCTTTCCGCCGATTACTCCCGGAAGCCTGACAGGAAGCGCGATCTTTGAGTATGCCTTCCCGGTGCGTTACAAGGATCCCTCGGTGCAGCAGTGGAACCTGACGGTGGAGCAGGATTGGGGCCACGGCATCGGCATGAGGCTCTCCTACACCGGCAGCCACGGCTCGAACCTGGAAGCGATGGCCGACTTGAACCAGGTGCCGGCCAATTCCGAGGGCTACAACGGCACTTCGTCGCAGGCGCCTGTCTCCGGCTCGTGCATTACCGACGACGGCTCGACGGTGGCGGACCATCGTCCCTTCCCCTGCTGGTCGGTGATTCAGAGCGTGGAGAATCTGGCTGAAAGCAACTACAACAGCGGAACCATCGATGTTTCGCGACACAGCGGCAAGGGGCTTACCTTTGATGCGAGCTACATCTTTACCCGCGACCTGTCGAATGCCGGGGGCGCGGTTCCCACGTCGCTCGCCATCTCCGGCGGCAGTTGGCTTACGGACCGCTTTCATCCGGGACTGGACTACGGCAACACGATGTACGATCGCCGCCACCGCTTTCTGGCGACCTATCTCTACGAGCTGCCTTTCGGAAGAGGACAGAAGTGGGCCAATCACAGTGCCCTGCTCGACGAGATTGCAGGCGGCTGGCAGCTTGGCGGCGTAACGATCTGGCAGAGCGGCCCATTCCTGACGCCGTTTGAAGCAACATCCGATCCGGCCGGCACGAACATCGAGCTTGTGCAGTACCAGACGCGCGCCGACCTGGTGCCGGGCGCGCGGCAGACCGAGCCGCATCCAACCACATCGCAGTGGCTGAACCCGGATGCGTTTGCCATTCCGGCCAATAACCGCGGCTACTTCGGCACGGCGGGCCAGGGCAGCGTTGTGGGACCGGGGACGGTGAACTTCTCGATGTCGCTGATGAAGACTTTCTCGATCTACGAGCACGCGAAGTTTACCTTTGGCGCGGAGGCGGCGAACGTCTTCAACCACCGCAACTACGAGCCGCCGAATATGCAGGTGGACGCGGGGGGCTTCGGCACGATCAGCGCGCTGCAAACTGCCGAGGGAGCCGGCCCGCGCAGCCTTGAATTGACGGCGCGAATTACCTTCTGATGAGCTGAAAGCCGGAATCTGAGAGCAGGACACACAAGGCCGGGAAGCCGTCAGGCTCTCCGGCCTTTTCGTGTGCGATCTGGGAATTGCGATTTTGCGCGGTGGCGGAGAAGTCCGCACGGGGCGGCACTCATAAAATACAGAAAAGCATCAAGAGGGAGTGGGAATGAGACGGATGGGAGTGGCGTTGTCGATGGCGGTCTGCGCGTGCGCGGTGATGCTGGCGCAGCAGGGCGGGCAAAATGCAGGACAGGCTGCGGCTCCCGCGCAGAGTCAGGCTCAGAAGCTGGCCGAGAAGCCGAAGCCACCCATCCGGCCCAACGATGCCGGCGCGCCGGTTCCCACGCGGGCCGATATGCTGCGCGGCGCCTATGGCCCATACCGCGAGAACAACGACCTGCTTTACTATCATCTCGACATTCGCGTCGATCCGGAGAAGAAGTCGATCGGCGGCAAGAATACGATTCGCTTCCGGATGCTGAAGGACGGCGACCGCATCCAGCTTGACCTGACCGACAAGCTCAACATCGACAAGATTCTGCTGGGCCCCGAGTTTTCCAAAACAGCCCCGCTCAAATACGAGCGCGACGGCAGCGCGGTCTTCGTCGACTTTCCGCACCTGCTGCGCGCGGGGCAGGTAGTCTCGATCGATTTCTATTACTCCGGAAATCCGGCGGAACTGGGGCGCTTCGGCGGCATTACCTTCAAGAAGGATGCGTCCGGCCACGACTGGATCAACACGGCCTGTGAAGGCGACGGTGCAAGCGTATGGTGGCCGAATAAGGACCAGTGGCGCGACGAAGTGGAAAGTATGGACTTGAGTGTTGCCATTCCCAGCGGCCTTGTGGATGTGTCGAATGGAAAGTTTGTCAGTAAGACTGACTTAGGCGACGGCTATACACGCTGGGACTGGCATATCAGTTATCCCATCAATAACTATGATGTTTCGCTGAACATTGGTAACTATGTTCACTTTGCCGATAAGTACGGCGATCAGCCGCTTGATTTCTATGCGCTGCCGGAGGATCTGGACAAAGCGAAGGCGCAGTTTCCGCAGGCGAAGGGCATGATGGAAGCTTTTACACATTACTTCGGTGAATATCCGTTTATAAAAGACGGCTATAAGTTGATTGAAGCTCCTTATACCGGTATGGAGCACCAGAGCGCGGTGACTTATGGGAACTTATTCAAGAATGGTTACTACGGACATGACTGGACGGGAGTGGGGGTAAGTCCGCGGTTCGACTTTATTATCATTCACGAGAGCGGGCACGAGTGGTTCGGCAACAGCATTACAGCCGTGGACCCGGCCGATATGTGGCTTCACGAGGGCTGGGACACATATCTCGAAAGCCTCTATGTGGAGTACCGCTGGGGCAAGGCTGATGCGATCAAGTATCTGAGCGGTTACAGGCCGAAGATTTACAACCTGCGCCCGATTGTGGCCGAGCGCGGCGTGAATGCCGAGCCTACTGAGGACCAGTATTTCAAGGGCGCACTGATGCTGAACACGCTGCGCTCTGTGGTGAACGACGACGCAAAGTGGTTTGCGCTCATCAAGGGGCTGTATCAGCACTTCAAGTATCAGACCATTCAGACCGAAGACGTTGTCGCCTATTTCAACCTGCACACGGGGATGAACCTGACGCCGATCTTTAACCAGTACCTGCGCCATACGCGGATTCCGCGGCTGGAGCTGCTCTTTAGCCAGACACCGGGGGGCGAATCGCCGGACATGGTGATGTATAAGTGGGACGCGGATGAAGAGAATTTCGCAATGCCGGTGCGCATCGGCACGCCGGAGCACTGGCAGATCATTCGTCCCACGACGAAGTGGCAGTGGATGAAGACGCCGCTCACGAAAGACGAGTTTCAGGTGGCGACGGATCTCTACTACATTGATGTGAACAAGCAGTAATTTCTTAGCAAGTTAGCGAGTTGTCCCATCCCACCCTAGCCGGAAAAACAAAGACCCGGCGAGGATGGGGCACCCAGCTATTTTGTAGTCGGGCAGCGGCAGGCGTGGTAGGCGTCGGCGGTGAAGTTCGTGAGAGCGCAGGTATATTGCGGCCAGAAGAGCTTGAGCGCTTGCGACTGGTCACTGACGAAGTAGTTCTTGAGATAACTCTCGCTGGCAAGGGATTTGGCGTCGGGATCGGCCTGAAATGCGTCGGCAAGCTGCTCGACTGCGGCAGGCGAGTAGGCCGGCTTGTGATAGGTCCGTGCGTAGTCGTACTCCTCCGCCCACTTGGTATCGATGCCGGTCTGGTTCGATGCGGCGATGACGCGGTAGTCGCGTAGCGTTGCAGTGGTCGAATCGACGGAGGCAATCGTGAACGACGGGTTGTTGCCGTCGATGGGCGAGATGGACGGGACCATCTTGAGGGCGACCGAATCGGCTTTGCCCTTGAGGGGGAAGGGTTCGATCAGGCGCATCTCGTCCATGTGCGTGTGCGCGAAGATGGCTAGGCGGATTACGTCGCCATAGCCGGCCAGCGTGTTTGCCAGCTTGTCCGAGGAAAGAAAGAACTCGGGGTCTTTTCCGCCGCAGATGTTCTGCATCCTTCTGGCCGTCGAGTAGGGATCGATGCCGGGCGGAATATGGCCCATCACCCAGATTTTTTCGTGGTTTGCGCGGGCCTTATCAAGCTCTCCGCGGAGCCATGCAAGCTGTGTTTCGGCTGCGTCGGGTGCAGCCTTGCCGCCGCAGGTTTGATACTTGCTGCTCATAAAGAGATCGTCGATGATGACGAGCCGCGTGTGACGGAATGGCGCGGGGAACGAGGCGCTGAAGTTTCCTTGAGCCGCGAAATCGGCCTCGGCGGCTTTGCGCTCTACGGGAGCCAGCTTGCCGGTAAAAGCCGCAGCGGAGGCAGCAAGAAAGCTGCCGTTCGCGTCGATGCGATAGTCGGCGCAGCCGGAGTCGTTGTTGCCGAGCGCGGCGTAAACAGGCGCGGCGGGAAATTCGGAGCGGAATTCAGCAAGCACGAATTCGAGGGTTTTCACGACGAATGCTTCGTACTGCTGCGGTGTGGCATTCGGCATTACGGCGGCCCACTTGCAAGGGAATGCGTGGGCGATGAGGTCGCCGCTGATGGTGAGGAATCGCGCGCGCGGCGCGTGGGCGCGCATGGCGGCCAGGCTTGACGCCAGGAGCGTGTAATCCGTGTCTTCGCCGCGTACCTTACAGCTTTGCTGGAGCGCGGCGAAGCGTTCGGCCTGGTCGAGTGAGGCCGGCGCGGCAAGAATCGCCTTCCATCCGCTCACCGGCGCGGCGGCAAGCTGCGGCACTTTGGCCGGGTCCCAGAAAGGCTCGAAGTGTACGTCACTGACGAGCAGCGCGGTGACGGAGGGCGGCGGCGCGGGAGCGGCATGAGCGCCCGGCTTCGCAGCGGTAAGCAAGGGCGTGCAGGAGGCAAGAAGGATTCCTGCAAGGATGCGCTTGAGAGATGGCAACGAAGTGCAAGCCATGCGGAAAACTCCAATCGGGCGATGATTTGAAGTTAGCAGAGCAAAGCGAGAGCAGGATTACAGATTGAAAAGCTCGCGCAGGCGGCGGGTTTGTGAACGGCTCACCGGGATTTCCGTCTGCTTTTTGTCGTTCATGCGGAGCTGGTAACTGGATTTGAACCACGGCACCACTTCGCGGATGTGGTTGATGTTGACGACGAAGCCGCGATGCGCGCGCCAGAAGAGCGCCGGGTCGAGCTGTTCGAGTAGCTCTTCGAGCGTGCGGCACTTCGATTGCCCTTCCAACTGCTGCGTGACGACGCGGATGACGCCTTCGTCGATGGCGGCGTAGCAGATTTCGGACTGATCGATGAGCAGCAGGCGGCTCTGCGCCTGCACGATGAGCTTGGCATGCTGCGCGGCGCCGGGCGTGCGGTTGTGGAGCAGGCGGAGCAGGGCGTCAAGCTGTGATTGAGGCTGGGCCTCTGGCCGCGGCATGGCGTTGGAATCCGCGCCGCCTGCGACGCGCGAGCGGGCACGCTCGATGGCCTGCTCCACACGCGAGCGGTCGAAGGGCTTGAGCAGATAATCGACGGCGTTCACGTCAAAGGCGCGTACGGCATATTGGTCGTAGGCGGTTGCGAAGACAATCTGCGGCAGCGGCTCCGGCTCGCCATCCGGATGCTGAAGCGCACGCGCCGCGCCGCGCTCGGCAAGCTGCTTGAGAACGCCGAAGCCGTCGAGCCCCGGCATCTGCACGTCGAGAAAGACGAGGTCCGGGTGGTGCTCTTCGATCAGATCGATGGCCTCGATGCCGTTTGCACCCTGAGCGACCACATCGACGCCGCCCACGGAGTCAAGCAGGTACTTGAGCTCATCGCGGGCCAGCCGTTCATCGTCGATGATGAGCGCGGAAAGAGTCATGCCAAGAGATGATTGTAGTGAGGCGGCGCGGGAAATGCCATCCGGAAGGAACAGGGTCAGGAACCCGGGCTGCCGATAACGCGGAGACGGGCCGGCATCTGGTCCTTGTCGAGCTCGTGGCCGCAGCGGGTGCAGTACTGGTCCGTGGTGCGGACGGTGCGGTAACACTTGCCGCAGCTTGCGGTGAGCTGGTAGTTGCACTGCGGGCAGAAGTGGAAGTCGCTCAGCACAAAGGTGCCGCAGGCCGGGCAGGCGGAGACCAGAGGCTGACGCAGCAGGAAGTAAAGCACGGCGCCGATGCCGCCCGGCATTACAAAACAGAGCACCATCCAGAAACGCGTGCTCATGGCGCGGCGGGGGGCGTCCTTGCTGATGTAGCCAACCATTAGAAAGTAGAGCGCAGCCAGCAGGCCCCAGGAGAGATTGAAGTAGATGCGGAAGCCCAGCGGCGGCGGAGCATGGTGACGCGTGGCCGGCAGCACCATCCAGAAGTAATACTCCACGGCGGTAAAGGCTGCGACGGCCAGCGCAATGGACCAGGCCGGTACGAGGTGCGCGTCGTTATCGACTTGGATGGGCGGCGGATTCTGCATGGCAATTGCCCTCCCTGAGGAGGGCGAACGCAATCTTGGAGCTTGCTTCTATTTTGAATGACGGAGCCGGGCGGGGGGAAGTTGCGGCCTTGGTACGGAAACCGGCTGATTTTCGCGGAAATCGTACCGCGCAGCCCGCCGCCCCAGTTTGGGGCAAAAGCATACCTCAGGGGTGCCGAGGTTCAATCCCCGGCCTACCCAACCAAAAGCCATTCCGGATCAGCGGCATAATGGCGAGTTCTTCAGTCTGTTAGTTCTCCAGGCACAGCACATCGTAGTAGTAGTTGATCCAGACCTTTTTGATCGGCGAGGGCGATTTGGCAAGCGGAACCGTCTGTTCAATGGTTTTATTGCCGCTTACCTTGACCTCGCCCAGGCGCGTCACCTTGCCGTCGGCGAACTCAAGGTAGATCGGCACCAGGTTTTTGAAACTCTCCGGCACGCCGGATTGCGTGAGCTTGAAGTGCAGGGTGACGCCGGTGTCAGTGGGCGTGGCCTGCGATTCAAAGTGGTAGACCGGCAGGTCGGTTCCGTAAACGTACTCGAGAAAGAACCAGTCCATCGTGTGATTGCCTTCGATGTCCATCTGCGGGGTCATGTGTTTTTCCACCATGGCCTTGAAATCCTCCGTGGTGGCGGCGCGCAGGCGATAGGTGGAAGCGAAGTCGCGCATCATTGTGATAAATTCGGCGTCGCCGTCCTTGCGCTGCCACATCATCATGCGGATCATCTGCAGGATGTAAGCGCCCTTGGGATAGACGAGGTTCTGGTAGATGTCCCAGCCGGTTTTGTCCGTCGCCAGGCGAAAGCCCATGGTGACGGGGCCAACGTCGATGGGCCGGAAGCCCTGCGCATTTTTTTCGGTGATGAGCTTTCGCTGTTCCTTCCAGAATTCGCGGAAGTCATCGGGTTTGTTACGCGTGGCCTGCAGAAAGATGGTGGACGAGGCATCGGCAAAGCCCTCGCTCATCCATTGGTCGCGGTAGCTGCGGAAGCCGACGGTCTGGCCCCACCACTGGTGCGCCACCTCATGCGCCGTTACTACCTTCCAGTACATGTCCTCCGGGCGCAGGCCCATAAAATGCTGCTGGGTGCTGTCGAGGAAACCGCAGATCGGCAGGTAGACAAGCATGGGCCAGCTCTGGCCGTAGTTGCAGGCAAACTGCTGCGTGAGCGCCACGTGAGCAAAAGGCAGCGGGCCAAAGTAGTTCGTATAGATCTGCGCGGCTACCTGCCCTTCGCTCAACTCCTGGGGCAACATGCCGGGGGCGTTGAAGCTGCCCAGGCTGGCATCGCTCAGGTGTGCGAACTCGTCCGGCGGGGTGGTGTTGGCGTAGGCGTCCACCGTCAGGTTGTCGCCCAGCTTGCCGGGGATGACGACCTCCTTCATGGTGAACTTGCCCAAGTTGAAGCCGACCACGGCCAGAGGCACATCGGTCTTCCACTCGGAGGTTGTGGTCTTGCCGTCGTTCGTCTCCGTCGCTTTGGTTCCCGTGGCAATCAGTTGCAACCCGCGGGGAACGCGAAAAACCATGCTGTAGGTGGCATAGTCGCCCAGGCCGCGAGAGGAATTGGGATACCAGCTTTCACGCGCCATGGGATAGTAGTTGGAATTGCCTTCATTCTTGACCACATCCTTGCCGGCGTAGGCAATGCGGATGTCGACGGACTCGCCTTTTTTCAGCGGGTGCGGCAGGATGACTCCGAAGTCCGCATCCAGATCCTTGCTCTCCTGCACATAGTCCATGACTTCGCCCTTGTCGGTCTCCACCTTGCTGACGCGCAGCGTGGGAAAGAGCGCAAGTTGCGCGGCGGCCAATCCGTCCTCAAGGGCGATGAGGTGAACCGTGGCCTGGCCGGTGAGAAAGCCGCTCTTCTCAATAGTGGTGTCGAGGTTTTCGTGGTCGATGCGGTAGCTTCCCTGGGCCTGCTTTCGCGCGGCGGCATCCGAGAGCGGAAAGGCGGCCAGATATGTTTCGCCCCAGTCGCTGTAGTTGAGCAGCGAAACCTGATCCGGTGAAACGGCGCGGTCGCCGTATGGGTCCACGGTGAAGAACAGGTGCGGATTTTTCTTACCGTGAATCGCGGCCAGAAAATAGCCGCCCTGGGCCGGACTCAGTACGTCTTCGAGCAGGCGCAGATCGATATTTTCTTGAAGTTTATGCTCCTGAAAATCGCGTAGCCCCGTTGCCGCCTGCGTAAAGGAACCCTCGCCGGCCTGCTTGCCCGTGGCGGCTTTGTGAATCTCCGCGGCGGTCGAGTCCGTAAAACGCAGCACCGCCTGGTCGAAGTCCTCGTTGAACTCGTCCGTGTGCGCAAGGATGTGCAGATTGTGCCGCTCCTCCGGTGTGGGCGGTGCAAGATGAAAGTGGCCCGTTCCGCGAAAGACCGCGCCGGTGATTTTGCCGTTCACTTCGCCGTAGAAAACAAAGGAGCCGCTCTCGAAGGTCAAGACGCCGGCGTCGCGGCGCAGCTCGAAGTGACTCACGGGGAGCGCATCGCCGGCGGGCAGCAGACTCCGCAGTTGCTGGTAGGTGGCATTCGAGTTGGCGGGACGCTGTGCGGCAGCAGAGATGGCAAGGAGAACAAGGCAGACGAGCAAAGACACAGACAGACGCATCGGTCGCACAGGACACCTGCTGAAGCTGAAATAGAGAGGCGAATCCATTATCAGCGCGCCGGGGCGGTTTGTGCTAAAAATTGCAGCCGAAAATCAGGGCCGGAAATCACGGCAGATAGAGATCGACGTACTCGGGTACGGGCATTCCATCGAGCCGCGCCGAATCGAGCGATACGTCGAGAATCCGCTGCTGCTGCGCCTCCGGGAAACGCCGCGCCAGGTTGGTCTTGAATTTATCGACGAGTAGCGGCAAGCCTTCTGCGCGGCGGCGGCGATGGCCGATCGGATACTCGACCGCCTCTTCTAGAATTTCGCCGGAGTCGAGTTCGACGCGCAGCGCGTTGGCGATGGAGCGTTTTTCGGGATCGTGATAGTCGCGGGTAAATTGCGGCTCCTCAACGCAAACGATCTTCTCGCGCAGAGCATCGATGCGTTGATCCTGCGCGATTGAGTCTTCGTAGTCGGCGGCTGTCAGCCGGCCGAAAATCAGCGGAATCGCAACCATGTACTGAATGCAGTGGTCGCGGTCTGCCGGATTGGCCAGCGGGCCTTTCTTGTCGATGATTCGCAGACATGCCTCATGCGTGCGAATCGTGATCTTTTGAATAGCTTCAGAGGGGAGTCCACGTTGATCCAGCTCGGCCCGCAGCGTCATCGCCGCTTCCACGGCTGTCTGCGCATGGAATTCGGCGGGGTAGCTGATCTTGAAGAGCACGTTTTCCATTACGTAGCTGCCATAAGGCCGTTGGAAGCGGAAGGGCTGGCTTTTAAAGGAAACATCGTAGAAGCCCCACGTCTTCGCAGTCAGCGCGGTCGGGTAGCCCATCTCACCAGCGCGGGCCATCAATGCCAGCCGCACGGCACGGCTCGTCGCGTCGCCTGCGGCCCAGCTTTTACGGCTGCCGGTGTTCGGCGCATGGCGGTAAGTGCGGAGGCTCTGCCCATCGACCCATGCGAGTGAGATGGCGTTGATTGTTTGCTCGCGCGTCAGGCCGAGCAGCTTCGAGATGACAGCCGTGGAAGCGACTTTAACGAGGACGACATGATCGAGGCCGACCTTGTTGAAGGAGTTTTCAAGAGCGATGCAGCCCTGAATCTCGTGCGCCTGAATCATGGCGTCGAGAACCGCGCGCATGGTAAGCGGCGGCTTGCCTTCCGCGATATTCGTCCGCGAAATCCAGTCGGCAACGGCGAGAATCCCACCGAGATTGTCCGAAGGATGGCCCCACTCGGCGGCGAGCCATGTGTCGTTGAAGTCGAGCCAGCGAATCATTGCGCCGATGTTGAAAGCCGCCTGTACAGGGTCGAGCTGATACGGCGTTCCCGGTACGCGCGCGCCGTTCGGGACCGTGGTTCCGGGGACGATGGGGCCGAGCAGCTTGGTGCAGGCCGGGTATTCGAGCGCTTCAAGGCCGCAGCCCAGCGTGTCAATCAGGCAGGCGCGGGCGGTAGACCGGGCGAGGTCGCTGGTAATTTCGTAGCTCAGCGCGTAGTCGGCGATGTCGGTAATAACGGCGTCGGGCGCGGGGCGGTCGTTCGAGATATGCGAGGACAAGTATGCTCCTGAATGTTATGGCCGCTCGGCGAGCGGTACGAACGCAAGCGGCTCGGGGCCGGTGTAGTTCGCCGATGGGCGGATGATCTTGCCGTCGGCGCGCTGCTCCAGAACGTGCGCGGACCAGCCTGCGGTGCGGGCAATGACGAAGAGCGGCGTGAAGAGGTCGATCGGCACTTCCATCTCGTCATAGGCCACGGCGCTGAACCAGTCGAGATTGGGAAACATGCGCTTGGTCTCGTGCATCACGGATTCAATGCGCTCGGCTATTGCGTAAAGCGTCGTATTGCCCGCTGTCTCAGCCAGCGAGCGGGCGATGCCTTTGATGATGTCGCTGCGCGGGTCGGAGATGGTGTAAACCGGATGGCCGAAGCCGATGATGACTTCGCGATTTTCGACGCGGTGGCGAATATCGGCCCCGGCCTCGTCGGGCGAAGCATATCGCTCAAGGATTTCCAGCGCCACTTCATTCGCGCCGCCGTGCTTGGGGCCTTTCAGCGCGCCAATGGCTCCGGTAATCGCGGAATAGATGTCGGAGCCGGTTCCCGCAATCACCCGCGCCGTAAAGGTGGAAGCGTTGAACTCGTGCTCGGCATAGAGAATGAGCGATGCCTGCATGGCGGCAACGTGTTCCGGCGAGGGCGGCTCGCCGTGGAGCAGATGCAGGAAGTGGGCGGCAATGGAGTCGTCTTCGGTTTCGACTTCGATGCGCTCGCCACGGTCGGCGTAGCGGTGCCAGTAGAGCAGCATTGACGTGAGCCGTGCCAGCAAGGCATCGGCGAGGTCTGCCGCATCGGCCGCATTGTGGTCTTTCTCCTCAGGCAAAACGCAGCCGAGAACCGAGACGCCGGTGCGGAGAACGTCCATGGGATGCGCGGAGCCGGGCAACAGCTCCAGCGCCTGCTTCACCGCATCCGGAAGCCCGCGTGCGGCGACGAGTTTCGTTTTGTACGTGGCCAGCTCAGCCTGATTGGGAAGCTTGCCGTGGATGAGCAGATGCGCGACCTCTTCATATTCGCAATGCGCGGCGAGGTCGTGAATGTCATAGCCGCGATAGTGCAGATCGTTGCCGGTATGGCCCACGGTGCAGAGAGCGGTGTTGCCGGCGGGCGTGCCGGAGAGCGCGACGGATTTCTTGGGCTTGAAGGCGGGGGCTGCGGCTTCAGTCATCAGAAGACTCCGGAGAGCACAAACGTAACGGATGGCAAGCGCCGGTGTCTAGCTCTCGCGTTTCTGCGTGAACAACTCGTCCAGCTTGCGCTCGTAGGAGTGGTAGCCGAGGTACCTATAGAGATCGGCGCGGGATTGCATCATCGGCACCACGCTTTGCTGCGTGCCTTCGGCGCGGATGGTCTCGTAGACCTTGAGCGCGGCAGCGTTCATAGCGCGATAGGCGGCGCAGCAATACAGCACAATGTCCACGCCCGCCACGGCGAGCTGGTCGCGGGTAAAGAGCGGTGTCTGACCGAACTCGGTGATGTTGGCCAGAACCGGCACGCCAACGGCCCGGCGAAATGCCGTGTACTGATCCAGCTCGTGTACAGCTTCGGCAAAGATCATGTCCGCGCCGGCGGCAACGTATGCCTGTGCCCGCTCGATGGCGGCGTCGAGGCCCTCACTGGCCAGTGCGTCGGTGCGGGCCATCAGCACAAAGGCCGGATCGGTTTTGGCATCCGCTGCGGCCTTGATGCGGTCCACCATTTCGGCGGCAGGAACAAGCTCCTTGCCGGGGCGATGGCCGCAGCGCTTGGCGCCTACTTGATCCTCGATGTGCACGGCGGCCGCGCCGAACTTAATCATCGACCGGATGGTGCGGGCGATGTTGAATGCGCCGCCCCATCCGGTGTCGATGTCCACAAGCAGCGGCAGCGGGCTGGCATCGGTAATGCGGCGCACGTCGGTCAGCACATCTTCCATGGTGCTGATGCCGAGATCGGGCAGGCCGAGCGAATTCGCCGCCACGCCGCCGCCGGAAAGATAGAGCGCGCGGAAGCCCGTTGCTTCGGCCAGCCGCGCCGTGTAGGCGTTGATGGCGCCAGCCACCTGGAGCGGTTTTTCCGCGGCCAGTGCGGCGCGGAAGCGAGCGCCGGGAGTGAGATTGGATGCGTTGTTCGACATGGTCCGTCTGGATTGCCCCGTCTGGGAGGAATCATATCAATCGCCGGGAGGGGCTGGCAGGAAGGGCTGCGCGGCGTCCGGTTCTCGCCTTGGCGGCCAGTACCGTGCGACAATCATCCGCATCTAAGGTTTACGCTGTAACGCTGTCGTCAACCCTTCGCCGCTAAACGTTTTCGCCAATCGTTTTTCGCAACCGTTTCTTTAGGAGCATGAATCCATGAAGCGTCTTCTCTATTGTCTCGCCTGTTGTCTGGGCCTGTTCGCTGTTACCCTCTCCGCCTCCGCCCAGATGTCCTCCATGCCTTCCAAACCCAAGGCTCCGCCAGCCAGCCCCGCCGAGAAGGCTGAGGGCACGATCGGCGGCAAAGCCATCTCGATTGCCTACTCGTCGCCGCGGGTCAAGGGCCGCGCCGGGAAGATTTTCACCAAAGACGGCCTCATCAGCAAGGACCCGCACTATCCCGTCTGGCGCGCCGGCGCGAATGCCGCCACCACGCTCGTGCTCGACGGCGATGTAAAGATTGGCACGCTGGCTGTGCCGAAGGGAACCTATACGCTTTTTGCTGACATCTCCGACCCTGACAACTGGACGCTGATTGTAAGCAAGGCCACGGGTGAGTGGGGCCTTGCGTATGACGCGACGAAGGACCTGGGCAAGACGCCGATGACAATGTCCGCGCCTCCGGCGACGGTCGAGGACCTGGTCTACACAATCTCCGACAAGAGCGACGGCACCGGCACGATCACGCTGAGCTGGGAGAACCATACGGCCACGGTTGCCGTGGACGCTAAGTGAAAAACCGGGAATAGGGATTAGAGAACAGAACGGCGGGGCGGAGGTTCGAAAGGACTTTCGCCCTGCCGGTACAATGGAAATAGATGTTTCTGTCATCCTTTCGCGGAAAGCGCCAGTTTTTCGCGAAAAGAGATTTTCTGTTTTCTGGAGTAAAAGCCTTGCCGTTGTATGCCTATCGCTGCACACAGTGCGGTTACGAGTATGAAAAAGTTCAGAAGTTCAGCGACACGCCGGAGACGGTCTGCCCGAAGTGCGGCGGCGCTGTGGAGCGCCCGCTGACCGCGCCGGCCCTTCAGTTCAAGGGTGCGGGGTGGTACATCAACGACTACGCGCCCAAGCCGGCCTCAGGCGGCGCTGCAAAGAGCGCGCCGGACGGCGCAAGCAAGCCTGCATCGGATTCGACGAGCGGAACGACGAATGGAACGGAGAGCAATACATCGGGTAGCACCACAGCGCCCGCAGCTTCAAGTAGCACAGCTTCGCCGTCCAGTCCGTCACCAAGCTCATCGTCTGGCGAGAAATAGCGGCTAGCGTTTCCGCAGCCAGCCTGCCATCAGCGCCGCGGCCAGCAATGCCGGGCACAGGATGCAGACCCACAGGGCAAACTGGCTGGTCAGGTCGCCGAGGTGTTCGCCGGAGATGAGGTCTTCCGCGGCCCACCAGACCAGCGGCCCAACTACCAGCAGCACAACGAGCGTTGCGGCCAAGGCCACGGCGCGGGTGCGCTTGCGGCCTGCCTTCTGATCGTTCAGAACGCCGAGCGAGGCCAGCACCACGCGGCGCGTGGAATGCGCCACCTTGCGGTCGCGCTCCGCGGAGAGGCCATTGGCCAGTGAGGCTGCAAGTTCGGCTTTCGAGCCGGGGTCGCCGGCTGCGCGGTTCATCCCGCGGCTCCTGCGGTGTCGGAGGGAGAGAAATTGTGCTGCTCCAGCATCGGCTTGATAGCGGCCAGCCCGCGATAGAGGCGGCTCTTGACGGTGGAGAGCGGTGCGCGAGTCACGGCGGCAATCTCCTGGAGGGAAAGCTCCTCGTGAAAGCGTAACACCAGAACCTCGCGGTAGAGCGTATCAATTTCCAACAGCGCTGTGGATACGCGCTCGCGGTCCTCGCTCGTTGCCATGCGGGCAAAGGGCGTTGCCTGTCCGTCGATCAGGTTCAGGCTCATCGGGCGGTCGTCCTCGGAGGGGCCGTCGATCAGCTCGTCCAGACTAGAGAGCGTGCGCTTGCGCCGGAAATCGATGACCAGATTGCGCGCGATGGTGAAAAGCCAGGTGTCGAAGCGCGATTTGCCGTTGAACTGGTCGCCGCGGAGGAGCACACGCATCCAGACCTCCTGAAAGAGGTCTTCGGCCAGATCGCGGTTTCCCGTGAGGTAAACAAGGTAGCGTAGCAGGCGGTGCTGGTAGCGGACGATCAGCGTATCGAGCAGGCCGGCCTCGCGGCGCTTGAGCCCCGCCGCAATGGCGAGGTTCTCCTGACGAACGGCATCCTGCTCCTGCGCCGCGGAACTGGCGGCTGCGGAGCCCGAGGTAAAAACCGACTGGATGGAGGCAAGTGCACGCATCTGCTTCTATAGACGCGAGGTTAGCAGTCGAGGCGCGGAAAATTGGCTGTCTTTACAAATCTTTACGTTGCGCCGGGCTGGCGGTTCCAGCCCGTTTCCGGTTTTTGGCTCTGTGGCGGGCATGGCGGGTTGAAGAAAAGCATGTCGCCGGCAGAGGATGGATGCAAGCGAATTTCAATAGTGACGCATTGCGATACGAACGCGGTGCGTTACTATCGTGGAGTGATACTCGACTTCTACGACAGCGAGACGCGCAAGTTGTGGGAGACGGGCAGGTGCAAAATCCTGCCGGTAAGTTTGCAGGTAAAGGGACTGAAAAAGCTCTACATTCTGAATGCGGCTCTGGCATTGGAGAACCTGCGTGTGCCGCCGGGCAATCGCCTGGAAAAGCTGCGCGGCGATCGGGCGGCCCAGTACAGCATTCGGATTAACGACCAGTACCGTATTTGCTTTGTGTGGAGCGCCGGCAACGCGCGCCGGGTGGAAATTGTCGATTACCACTGAAAGGGCAAAGAGATGAAGATTCCAGCAGCCGCAATCCATCCCGGCGATATATTGCTGACGGAGTTCATGGAGCCTCTGGGGCTGACGGCGTATCGGCTGGCTAAGGAACTGCATGTGCCGCAGCCGCGAATTCATGCGGTGCTGCGCGGCAATCGGGGAATCTCGGCGGATACGGCGGTGCGGCTGGGGATTTATTTCAAGCTGCCGGCCCAGTTCTGGTTGAATCTGCAGAACGAGTACGATCTGCGGCTTGCCAAGGCCAATCCCGACCACGGGCAGATTAAGCCGCGGGCCGCCTGAGCTTCTACACTGGAAATATGGAGATTTTGTACGGCGTCCATCCGGTAGAGGAGGCGTTGAAGGCGGGCCGCAGGCGCTTCGACCACGTGGTAGTGGCTCGCGAGCGCAACGATGTGCGGCTGGAGCGGCTCGTTGCCGCCTGCCGCGAGGCTGGGGTGCGTGTTCGGCAGGAGTCGCGCGAGCAGTTGACGCAGCTTGCCGGCGTTCCCGCGCACCAGGGCATTGTGGCAGTAGTGCGCGAGGCGGAGTTTCTCTCCATCGAGGATTTGTTTCAGGCTCAGAAGCCAGGCGCGCCTCGGCTGCTGCTCGCACTCGACGGTGTGGAAGACCCGCAAAACCTTGGCGCACTGCTGCGCGTAGCCGATGGCGCAGGCGTGGATGGCGTGGTGCTGACCGAGCGGCGTTCTGCTCCGTTGAGCCCGGTTGCGGTCAAGGCCAGCGCTGGCGCGGCGGAACATCTGCGAATCGCCCGCGTCGTAAATCTGGTGCGGGCTCTGGAAGAGTTGAAGAAACAGAACCTCTGGATTGTCGGTCTCGACGAGCGCGGCGAGGCGGATTACGACCAGTTCGATTTCACCGGAGACTGCGTGCTGGTGCTGGGCCGCGAGGGTGCCGGCCTGCACGATCTCGTCAAGCGCACCTGCGACCACATGCTGCGGATTCCGATGGCAGGCGGCGTCAGCTCGCTTAATGTCTCGGCTGCCGGCGCGGTGGTGCTGTATGAAGCCTTTCGCCAGCGCCGCGCCAAAGCAGCAGGCGCTTCCCTGCTCGGCGGGGCCGCGTCCAAACCCCAGAAGAAACAGAAGGGCCTTGGTTCGTGAAGAGGCTCGTGAAGGCGTACATGAAGTTTTGCAAGTCAGCGGCGCGGGAGATACTTGCGCTTGGTTTTCTCGTCTGCGCGGCAGTGGCTGCGGCTCAAAATCAACCGGCTCCTGCGCCGCAACAACCGGCTCCTGCAACACCGCAAAGCGCCCAGCCTGCGCAGCAGCCTTCGTCCCAGCCCACGCCGACGAAGGGCAAGGTCATCTTCTCGCGCTCCATTGACGAGAACGGCCAGGAAACGACCGAGACCGGCCCCGACGCAGCCCCGAAGATCGCAACCGCCAAGGCTCCCATTGCCACTGACGCCGACCGCGAGGCCGTTACCTTCACGGCCTACGATCTTGACGTGCATCTGCGCCCGACCGAGCACGGCATTGCCGTCCGCGCTATGCTTACCGTTCGCAACGACGGCAAAACACCGCTCGCGCTGATTCCACTGGAAATCTCCTCCACGCTGAACTGGGAGGGAATTCGTGTCGGCAATCAGAATGCGGCCTTCGAGGTCGCTACGCTCAACTCCGACACCGATCACACGGGCCAGCTCCGTGAAGCCGCCATCCGGCTAGCCGCGCCGCTCGCTCCGGGCGCAACGCTCCAACTCGACGCGGCCTACTCCGGCACCATCGATCAATCCGCGCAGCGCCTGCTTTCTCTAGGCACGCCGGAGGACGCGGCCCTGCACTCGGACTGGGACCGCATCGACACCGAATTTACCGGCCTGCGCGGCTTCGGCAGCGTTGTCTGGTATCCGGCCTCAGCTCTGCCTGTCGTCCTCGGCGATGGCGCGCGGCTCTTCGACGAGATTGGCGCGCAGAAGCAGCGCATGGCAGGCGCGCGCTTCCACCTGCGGCTCACGGTCGAGTTTCCCCATGGCCACGCGCCCGCGATTGCGCTCGTCAACGGCAATCCCATCGCGCTTGCTGTTACGGACTCCGCGACCTCCGGCGAGGAAGTCTCCGGCGTGGCAACGGGCGAATTCACCCAGGCCGCGCTCGGCTTTGAGACGCCGAGCCTCTTCGCCGCGATTCGCACAAAACACGACGGCGCCAACACTGCAATCTGGACCCGCACCGAAGACGACGCCTACGCAGAATCCTGGGCGCAGGCGGAAAAAGCCGTCACGCCGTACCTTGCCGATTGGCTGGGCGAGAAGCCGCGCACCGCTCTGACGCTGCTCGATCTGCCCGAGGCGCAGGACGCACCCTACGAGACCGGGCCGCTGCTCGTCACCGCCATCGAGGACGGCGACCCGGTGCAGTTGAAGGCAATCCTCGCCCATGTGCTCACTCATGCGTGGGTTGCGGCGCCGAATGCCGCGCAGCCCCCGGTCTGGCTTAACGAGGGCCTTGCTTCCTTTATGAGCTCGCTTTGGACCGAGCGCCAGTTCGGCCGCGAGAAGGCTCTCAGCGCGCTTGAGGCGGGCCGCTCCGGGCTGGCGCTTGCCGAGCCGGCCAGTCCGGGGGAGGGTTCGGGCGAGCCGCTCGCTCATGCCGCTTCGCCCGTCTACTATCGCACCAAGGCTGCTTACGTGCTGTGGATGTTGCGCGGCATCACGAGCGACGACGCGCTCTCCGCCGCCTTGCACGGCTATGATCCCGTGAAAGATTCTGCGACTCCGCCCAGCCAGCTTGAAACCCTGCTCGAAAAAGCAGCCAGCACCGATCTGAAATGGTTCTTCGCCGATTGGGTTGACGCCGACCACGGCCTGCCCGATCTCACCATCGATAACGTATTCTCCAGCCCGGAACGATCCGGCAATTGGCTCGTTGCAGTGCGGCTGAACAATGTGGGCTATGCCGCTGCCGAGATCCCCGTCACCGTCCGCACCGCGGACACCTACGTGACGCAGCGCGTCCGCGTGCCGGCTCGCGGCTCGGTCACGCCGCGCATTCTCATCCAGGGCAAACCCACGGAGGTCCAGGCCAACGACGGCACCGTGCCGGAGACAACTTCCTCGGTTCACGTAACGAAGCTCGACCAGACTGCAACATCCACGCCAAAGCCATAGCTTCTGTGCCCCGACTCACGGTTTGTCATCCTGAGCGGAGTTTGGCCGCATTTAGGCCAAACGGAGTCGAAGGATCTGCGGTTGCTTTTCGCGCAGTCCGCTACTCGTCTTTCTTGTTCGCGTTGCGCGCTTTTACCTTGAACCAGATCGGTGTGCCTTCAAATCCAAACGCCGCGCGAATCTGGTTTTCGAGGAAGCGCTCGAAGGCGAAGTGCAGCTTGATGTCGCGGTCGGTGAAGAGAACGAAGGTCGGCGGGGCCACCGCGGCCTGCGTCATATAGAAGACTCGAATCCGCTTCGACATTGGTACCGGGGCGCGCTGGAAATCGACCTTATCGAGAAAGCGGTTCATCTGGCCCGTCGTGACGCGCTTGCGTCGCTCGGCGGCAACGGCCTTTACCTCGCGCAGCACGCGGTCCAGGTTCGTGCCCTTCTGCGCGGAGAGAAAGATTACTGGCGCATAGCTCAGGTACTTCAGCACATTTCTCAACTGCTTTTCAAAGATTTCGCGGTCGGCGGGAGGCTTGCCGTCGGTGCGTCCGGTTGTTACCGCGTCCCACTTGTTGACGATGATAATGACGCTACGGCCGCTCTCATGCGCGTAGCCGCCGATTGTAGCGTCGCTCGCCGTCACGCCCTCGGTGGCGTCAATCACCAGCAGAGCCACGTCTGCTGCCTCAAGATGCCGCCGCGCCATGACGACTGAAAGCTTTTCCGCCATCAGGTGCGTCTTGCCCTTGCGCCGGATGCCTGCCGTATCGACGAAGCGCAGCGCGGAGCCCTCAAACTCGACGACCTCATCGACCGCGTCGCGCGTCGTTCCGGCAATCGGCGAAACAATTGCCCGCGACGAGCCGGTCAGCGCATTGAGCAGCGTGGATTTGCCCACGTTCGGCTTGCCGATAATCGCAATCGAGGTCTCATGCTGCTCGTACTCGCCGTGTGTGCGATGGAGCGCGGGATGCGGCTCGTCTTCGCTGTCGGACCCACGTGAGTCAGACTCGTGTCCTCCAGGCTCAAGCGGTCCGCCCTCGGAGATTTCTTCTTCCTCGGCGTGCGCGTCTTCGTCAGTCTCGGTTTCCTGCGAGGCTGCTGTCTTCGATTCCGCCTCTGGAATAGCCAACGTAAGCGCGTCGAGCAACTCGCCGATGCCGAGCCCGTGCTCGGAAGAGATGGGATAGACCTCGCGGATTCCAAGCTGGCGGAAATTTTCAGCAGCCGAGGCCATCACATCGCCTTCGACCTTATTCACCGCCAGAAAGACCGGCTTTTTGCTGCGCGTGAGCAGCCGGACAAGATCGTAATCCGGACTGGCCAGCTCCGTTCGCACATCGACGACCATTACCAGCGCGTCGGCCTCCTGCAGCGCCACGCGGGCCTGACTGTAAATCTCCGCCGGAATCAGCTCCGGGTCGTCGGGCACAATGCCGCCCGTATCGACCAGCCGAAAGCGCCGCCCGGCCCACTCATATTCGCCGTAAATACGGTCGCGCGTAATCCCCGGCTCGTCGCCGACAATCGAGCGCCGGCTTTTAGTGAGCCGGTTAAAGAGCGTGGATTTGCCCACGTTGGGCCGGCCGACAATCGCCACCAGCGGCAGTCCCTGCGCATCGGCGCGGGCGGGAATCACGGATCTGCGGTAGCTCGGCACGAAACTTTCTCCTAAAGGCTGGCCGGTCCGCACTTGAAACAGGGAGAAACGGCGCGCCTACTTTCATTATCAATGCCCCGTGCCCCATCCTTGCGCCTTTTTGGGGCGGAGGAGGGTGGATAGTGCTACAGCCGGGTGCCCCACCCTCGGCGCGTCTTTGTTTTTGCGCCTAGGGTGGGATAGTACGAACCCGCCCCGTACCCGCCTCTCTTATACGATGAAGAGAACCGCCGATGCCGCTCACCGACACCCCAACCCGCGCCCTGCCCAGCCTCCACGAGTTCTTTTCGCCGGGCGGAATTCTGGCAAAGTCGCCGCTGCACTACGAGTACCGTCCCGGCCAGCTCCAGATGGCGCGCGCCGTGGAGCAGGCCCTCGCCGAGCGCCGCCACCTCATCGTCGAGGCCGGCACCGGCACCGGCAAGACCCTCGCTTATCTGCTTCCCGCGCTCCGCACCGGCCAGCGCGTCATTGTCTCCACCGGAACCAAGGCGCTTCAGGACCAGCTCTTCTTCCGCGACCTTCCCTTCCTCGAATCGCTCCTCGGCGACCTGCGCGTCTGCTACATGAAGGGCCGCGCCAACTATCTTTGTCGCCACAAGCTCATCACGCTGCGCGAGCAGCCGGTCTTGTCGGGTCTCGAAGAGATCGACCAGTACCAGAAGATTGCCGCCTGGGAGCAGACCACCGAAACCGGTGACCGCGCCGAGCTTGCCGGCCTGCCGGAAGCGAGTGCCCTCTGGGCCAAACTAGATGCCCGCAGCGAGGCCTGCCTGGGTCAGACCTGCCCCAGCTACCAGCGCTGTTTCATCACGGAAATGCGTCGCCGCGCGCTTGAGTCTGACGTTATCATCGTCAACCACCATCTCTTCTTCGCCGATCTCGCCGTCAAGCGCGAGGCCGCCGGCGCGCCTGACGCGGGCGTGCTGCCGGATGCCGCCGCCGTCATCTTCGACGAGGCGCATGAGCTGGAAGAGGTTGCATCGAGTTACTTCGGCCTTTCGGTCTCGAATCTCCGCTTTGAAGAGCTGGCCCGCGACGTTGACACACAACTCCGCGGCAAGGAGGGAACCGGCAGCCTCCACGCCGTCACGCAGCAGTTGCGCGACCGCTCGCGGCTGTTTTTCTCCGCGCTGCCGCTCAGCGAAAGCCAGCGCGGCGACAACCGCCAGCCCTTCACCGCCCGCGAGGAGTTTCTCGAAACGCAGGGCGATCTTTACCTCAGCGTCCGCGCTACGCTGCAACGCATGGAGGCGGACCTCGAAGGCGTCAAGGCCGACGAAGCGCCCGGCCTCCGCAAGCGCATCTCCCGCCTGCGCGGCGAGTTCGAATTCCTCATGGAGTCCGATGCCAGCAACATCGTCTACTGGCTGGAAAGACGCTTGCATGGCGGCTCAGACCGCAAAGCTGGCCGCGATGCTTCGCGCACGACCTTCGTTCAAGCCACGCCGATCGATGTTTCCGAGCTGCTGCGCGAGCAGCTCTTCGAGACGATTCCCACCGTCGTGCTGACCTCGGCCACGCTCACTGTGCAGGGCGCATTCGAGCACATCGAGCGCCGCCTCGGCCTCGAAGGCGCGCGCGAGCTTATCATCCCTTCGCACTTTAATTACGAGTCCCAGGCACTGCTCTACCTGCCGCCGTCGATGCCCGACCCCCGCGAGCCGGATTTCCCCGAAGCCGCCGCCGAGTGCATCCGCCGCGTCCTCGACATTACAAAAGGCCGCGCCTTCTGCCTCTTTACCAGCTACAGCCAGATGCGGGATTTATATGTGCGGCTGCTGCCGGTGCTCGATTATCCGATCCTCCTGCACGGCAGCGCGCCGCGCAAGGCGCTGCTCGACGAGTTCCGCATGACGCCGAATGCCGTTCTCTTCGGCACATCGAGCTTCTGGCAAGGCGTGGACGTGCAGGGCGAAGCGCTCAGTTGCGTCATCATCGACCGCCTGCCCTTCGCCGTCCCCAACGACCCCGTAGTGCAGGCTCGCATGAAAGCCATTGAAGAGGCCGGCGGCAAACCGTTCTTCGACTACCAGGTCCCTGAAGCCGTCCTGACGCTCAAGCAAGGCTTTGGCCGGCTCATCCGCTCGCTCGAAGACCGCGGCGTGCTGGTGCTGCTCGACCCGCGCATCCGGCGACAGAGATACGGCAAAACCTTCCTCGATAGCCTGCCGCCATACCGCGTCACGACGGACATTACCGACGTGCAGGAATTCTTCGACGAGGGCGTGCAGAGCAATTGATGAAAGAGAAGCAGGAATTGCCGCGACAGAAGCAGAAAAGTACCTCACATGGTACACTGATCGTGGACAGTTTGAAGCGGCTTTCTGCCATCTTCTATCGCACCGAGGCGGGAAACGAGCCGGTTCGGGATTGGTTGAAGGGGATGCCCGCCGAGGACCGGCGTCTTATCGGGGAAGATATTCGCACCGTGGAATATGGCTGGCCGATCGGGATGCCGGCTTGTCGGCCGATGGGAGATGGATTGCATGAAGTGCGAACGAATCTCTCCGGAAATCGCATTGCCCGCGTGTTTTTCTATGTGGACAGGCAGCAAAGACTGGTTCTGTTGCACGGCATATTGAAGAAAACGCGGGCGACTCCGGAATCGGACCTGGAACTGGCCCGCCAGAACAAGAAACGGCACGAAAGAGGGACCCATTGAGCGCACAGGGCAAGCCCGTATTCGATCCTAGCGGCTCCACCTTCGACAGCTTCCTTGAAGAAGAGGGAATTCTGGACGAAGTGGATGCCGTGGCGATCAAGCGCGTGATCGCATGGCAGTTGTCGGAGGCCATGAAGGTGGGGCATCTCAGCAAGAAGGCTATGGCGGAGCGCATCGGCACCAGCCGCTCGCAATTAGACCGTTTGCTCGACCCTGAAAATAGTGCTGTCCATCTGTTGACGATTGCGAAGGCTGCGCGTGCGGTGGGCAAGCGGCTGCATATCGAGATGGTTGACGCCGCATAAGATGCAAGTCACTCCCCACGACGCATTGATCGTCATCGACGTGCAGAATGACTTCTGCCCCGGCGGGGCGCTGGCTGTTGCGGGCGGCGATGAAGTTATCCCTGTCATCGAAAAGATCGCGCCGCTCTTCGCGCACATCTTTCTTACGCAGGACTGGCACCCGGCGGGACACAGCTCCTTTGCCAGCACGCATCCCGGCAAAGAGCCCTTCGAGCAGGTTCAGTTAAGTTACGGCCCGCAGACTCTCTGGCCCGACCACTGCGTGCAGGGCAGCGCGGGCGCGGAATTTCACTCCTCGCTCAAGCTCCCGCAGGCCGAACTGATTCTTCGCAAAGGCTTCCGCCCGGAAATCGACTCCTACTCCGCATTTTTCGAGAACGACCGTGTGACGGCAACCGGCATGGCAAGCTACCTGAAGGAGCGCGGCATCGAGCGCGTCTTTCTCGCCGGCCTGGCTTATGACTTTTGCGTTGGTTTCTCGGCGCTCGACGCACGCCGCCTCGGCCTGCCCGCCGTCATTGTCCGCGATGCCTGCCGGGCGATTGATCTGAACGGCTCCGTGGATCGCATGGAGGCGGAATTTGCCGGTGCGGGCGTCGAGGTTGTCGATTCGAGCCAGCTTGGCCGAACCGCATAAAATTGCAGCAGTGATGTCCCGCAACTTCTACATCCTCGCCGCTGTTCTCGGCTTCTTCGCGCTGATCGCGGTGGGAATGTCCTTCATCCCGTCGAGTTTTCAGCCCGGCCTGCCTGCCAATGGCTCGCTCTGGCGCACCGGCGCGTTTCTCTTTCTGCTGGCTGGCCTGGCCTCGGCGCTCATCGGGACGATGAGTCATTTGTTTGAGCAGGTGGACCGCCGCAGCGAGCAGGTGCGGCTGACCGCGCGGCAGCGCCGTCGGGGCAAAACCAACTAAAATCGATGCAGGAACGTTTTTCCTGCGAGCGCACGACACCTATGTATGAAGTCACCGTCGAGGCCGGATTTTCCTCGGGCCACTATCTCCGCAACTATCACGGCCGCTGCGAGAATCCGCACGGGCACAACTACAAGGTGCGTGTGACACTGGCCGGCAAAGAGCTTGACTCCACGGGCCTGTTGCTCGACTTCAAGCAGCTCAAGCTGGTGATGCGCCCGGTCATCGACCGCATCGACCACCAGATGCTGAACGACCTCGATCCCTTTACGGCGATCAACCCCTCGGCCGAAAACCTCGCCCGTTATTTTTACGATGAGACCAGCCAGCAGTTGAACGGCATGACGGAGGGACGAGTCCGCGTCAAGGACTGCACCATCTGGGAGACGGACACGACTTCGGCGACCTATTACGAGTAGCACTAGCTGCAACGCTCCAGTTAAGTCCGTCGTGTCTTTTCAATTCATCTGGCTGGACTGCGATTGCAGGTACTTGTCAAAGGGAATCTCGAAGTAGAAGAGCTCGCTGCCGTCGGCCTTCTTCAGCTCTTTCAGGTAGAGCCTGGCCCCTTTGAGCGGATGGTCGAGCTCGGAGACATCGTAGAAGAGGAATCCGGCGCGCGTAGTGTGCGGCTCGACGACGATGGCTCCATATTCGAAGGTGTTGAAATCCGCCTCGATGTCCTTGTTGCTCGCCTTGGGCTTGAGCTTGATGCTCGGGATCGGTCCGGGGAGGGGAATCCTGCCGCCCTCGCGCTCCTTGCGTGTCATCAGGCGCTCCACGTCCTCGGGCTCCGCGGCCTGGATGCGGTCGCCCGCCGCGGTCTCGAAGAGAATCCGTGCATCGCGCAGGTTGATGGACCGGTCGCTGTTGTTTGTCACGATCAGACGGACCGGCATCACGCCATGCGCCAGGTAATCGACGCGGAAGATAGCTTCCTTCTCTTTGGTGTCGTAGGGCTCGGCGGCAATCGCCACCTTCTCATCGGCGTGATTCTCGACGGCGGCAAAGGCAGTGGCAGGCTGCACCGGCGGAGGCGTGTGGTCGCTTGCCGCCGCCGCGACGGCGAGCCCGAGCGCCAGAAACAGAAGCGTGAGCGCAACTCTCATCGGCATCGACTGTATCATTTTAGGGATTAGACCGCGTTACAGCGAATTTCGGAGCGCATGATCCTATTTTTCTATAACCTGGCCCTGCTTGCCGCGCTCCTGCTCGGCCTGCCGTGGTGGCTCTGGCGCATGGCAACTACGGCCAAGTACCGTGCAGGACTCTGGGAGCGGCTGGGGCGCGTTCCAGAAGGTTTGCGGAGAGGAGAAAAGCCTGTTCTCTGGCTCCACGCGGTCTCGGTCGGCGAGGTTCTCGCCGCCTCGCGCCTTGTGGCCGAACTGGAGCAGGCATTTCCATCGCATCGGCTGCTCATCTCGACGACAACCCGCACCGGGCAGGCGCTGGCCCGCGAACGCTTCGGCGCGAATCGTGTCTTTTACTGTCCACTCGATCTTCCCTGGGCGGTGAAAGCCTACCTTGACGCCATCCAGCCGAAGATGCTGATTCTCGCCGAGACGGAGTTCTGGCCGAACCTGCTGAGCGGATGCTTCCGGCGCGGCATTCCGGTCGCGGTCGTGAATGCGCGGATTTCCGACCGCTCCTGGCCGCGGTATCGCGCGCTGCGCGGGCTGTGGAAGCCGTTTCTTTCGCGGCTCAGGCTGGTTCTGGCGCAGAGCGCGCTCGACGCCGAGCGGCTCAAAGCCATCGGCTGCGCGCCGGAGCGGGTTTCCGTGGCCGGAAATTTGAAATTCGATGTGCGGGCGGCAGGGGAGTCGGAAGCGACGAGGGAGTTGAAAGCCCGCGGCGCGAGGCTGGCTTCGGGGCAGGCTTTGCGTGTTCTCGTCGCAGGCAGCACCCTTGAAGGCGAAGAATCCGCCCTGCTCGAAGTCTGGCCTCATCTCCTAGCCGCCGATTCCAACCTTATTCTGGTTTTGGCCCCGCGTCATCCGGAGCGTTTTGCCGCCGTTGCCGCGCTGCTGGATTCTTCCGGGCTTGTCTGGACTCGCCGCTCCGCATGGAGAGAACGATCAGCGGCGGCATTCAAGCCTCTTCAGCCCGGCCGGATCGTCTTTCTCGATACCATCGGCGAACTCGCCTCGGTCTACTCGCTCGCTTCGGTGGCGTTCATCGGTGGCAGCCTCATCCCCGCCGGAGGCCACAACCCGCTCGAACCCGCGCAGTTCGCTGTTCCCATCGTCATGGGGTCGAGCTATGAAAACTTTCGCTCTATCGTGGAGGATCTGCGCGCCCACGACGCCATTCGCATCGTGGAGAAGCGGGAATTGGCTTCGACGCTGTCCGATTTGCTTCGCGATCTGCTCGCCGCCAGAGCGATGGGCGAACGCGCTCGTGAGGTATTTGGGCGGCAGGCTGGCGCGACGGCTCGCAGCGTGGAAGCAATTCGCTGGCTTCTAGAGAT
>JAATFM010000274.1 GCA_015655195.1 Terriglobales bacterium | reverse complement strand
TTTACGTAATGTCTTCCGTATCGAAGACCGGCTCATCTGTCCGCCGCTTCGGCACGCCGTGCACGCTGGCCAGCAGGTCGTCCACTACGTCCTCAAGTTGCCGCTGGGTTTCAATTACCGCACTTATGCTCTTCAGATCGTCCTGATCGGGAATCCGCTCCACCAGCGCCACGGCATGGCACTGCGCCACGTGGTCCTGATTGAGCCCCTCAGGTGTTTTGGCCTTGACGCTCACCTGGCCCAACTCCACGTCCAGCAGTTCTGCCACACGCGCTCGCATCCGGTCCGCAATCGGCGAAATCTTCGGCGTAGCCAGCACCAGCGTAATGTCCACATTTACGATGCGATAACCAGCATGTGCCAGCTCTTCAAGCGCCAGCTTGAGAAAGATCGCCGAATCGGCGTCCTTCCATCGCGGATCGCCCGGCGGAAAGTAGCTGCCAATATCGCCCGCGGCCACCGCGCCCAGCAGCGCATCCGTTACCGCGTGCAGCAGCACGTCGCCGTCGGAGTGCCCGGCCAGCCCTTCCGGATGCTCCAGCGTCAAGCCGCCAATCCGCAACGGGACACCGGGCTTAAAAGCGTGCGAGTCCCAGCCAAATCCAATCCGAATGTCCATTTGTCTGCGCGTTCTCCTGAATAATCCAGCCCGGCTTGTTGGCGGTTAGCTAGCAGCTAGTCCAAAAAGTAAAAGCACGCTAGTGCCGCTGCCGTTGCCGCAGATAAAATTCCGCCAGCTCCAGGTCGCCCGGCTGGGTAATCTTCAGATTAACCGCCGAGCCGTGTACCACTGCAACCGCATGTCCGGCGCGCTCCACCACGCTGGCCTCGTCCGTGCCTACAAAGCCGTCCGCCGTCGCCTCCGCAAAGGCCGATTGCAGCAGTCCGTAGCGAAAACCCTGCGGCGTTTGCGCCAGCACCACAAACTCGCGCGGAATCGTGGAGGTTACCAGCGCCCCATGTGCCGTCCGCTCTACCTGTTTGATGGTATCCACTGCCGGCATTCCCACAATCGCCGCGCCGTGCTCGGCCACGGCGTCAATCGTGCGCTCGATCGTCGCCGCGTCAATCAGCGGCCGCACCGCGTCGTGCACCAGCACAATGTCGTCCTCGCCGGCCGCCAGCGCCGCCAGCGCATGGGCCACAGACTCCTGCCGGTTGTCGCCACCCTCGACCACATGCACGCGCTCCGCAAAGCCGTGCTCGGCAATCTGTGCTTGAGTGCGCTCCGTTTCCGCCTTGCGAACGGCGACATAGATCGCCGTTACGCGCGGAACAGCAGCAAAGGCGCGTAGCGAGTGGACCAGGATCGGCACGCCGTCCAGCTCTAGAAACTGTTTCGGTTGGGGCCCGGCCATCCGCGTGCCCAGTCCGGCCGCGGGAAGTATCACAAAGACCTGCATAACTCGCCGAGTATAGCAGGAGGACTGTCCGTCCAGGCAGCCGCGCCTTCGGCCTAGCCGACAGCCGATCTTTTATCATCCATTCGTGCCTGTCCCCGCGCCCTTCCTTCCGCTCGATACATCTTTGCTCAAGCCTGGCCTGCGTCTTGCCGTCGGCGTCTCCGGCGGAGCCGACTCCGTGGCCCTCCTGCGCGCATTGCACGAGCAGAGCAGGGAACGGGGCCTCGTCCTTCACGTCGCGCACCTGCATCACGGCCTGCGTGGCGAGGAGGCCGATGCGGACCTCGATTTCGTCCGCGCCCTCGCCGGTTCGCTTGATCTGCCGTTCCATGAAGCCCGCGTCGACACCGTCGCTGAAGCCGCCGCTCGTTCCGGCAAGCCCGCCGAATCTATCGAAGAGGCAGCCCGCCGCTTACGCTATCGGTTCTTCGCGGAACTCTTATCGAAAAAAACGCCCCACGCAGCAGCGCTCGACGCGGTGGCAACCGCCCACACCCTCGACGACCAGGCCGAAACCGTTCTCGCCAAGCTCCTCCGCGGCGCATGGACCGAGGGCCTTTCCGCCATCCACCCCCGCCTCGAACTCCCCGAAGGTATAATCCTCCGCCCCCTCCTCGCCGTCTCCCGCGCCGAAATCGAAGCCTACCTGCGCGCTCTCGGACAGAGTTGGCGCACGGACTCTTCCAATGCCGACAACTCCTTTACTCGTAACCGTATCCGCCGCGAACTTCTTCCACATCTTGAAGCCTATAATCCCCGCCTCCGCTTGCATCTGGCCCAAATTGCCACGCTCGCCCGCGCCGAAGAAACCTTCCTTGCCGCCGAAGCCGCCCGCCTGACCGCTGTGCTTATCCTGCCCGGCCGTCCCGTCCGCGGCGGCGGCCGCGCCGCATCCGATAGTGGCCTGGCTCTCGACATAGCGGCCCTTGCCGTCCAGCCCATCGCCCTCCAGCGCCGCATCCTGCGCCACGCCGCCGCCCAACTCGGTGCCGTGCCGGATTTCGCCGCCACCGAAACCCTCCGCTCGCTTGCCCTCACCGGTCGCGCCGGCCAGAAGGCCGAGCTTGCCTCCGGCCTCCGCGCCGAGCGCTCTCACCGCGAGCTGCGCCTTGCCATTCAGCCTTCCGGCGGCGCAGCCGTCAGCGCCGAATCTGGCACGCAGGTTGTCCAGATTTCCGTCCCCGGCTCGGCCGATCTTCCCGCCTTCGGCCTCCACATCGAAATTCGTCTTGCCGGACCAGACTCGCTAACTCCAGTCCCGCCGGCCGTTCTCCGCCCGTGGAAGCCCGGCGACCGCGTCACTCTCCGCCACTCCTCCGGCCCGAAGAAAGTGAAAGAAATCCTCGAACGGCTGAAAGTCTCCGGTCCCGAGCGCGCCCTCTGGCCCGTGCTTGCCGGGCAGGGAGGCTGGCAGGGGGAAATCCTCTGGATGAAGGGCGTTCAGCTTGAACCTCACCCCGGCATCGAGGTCGTTGTCACACCCCTTGCCGCCAATCCGGACTGTCCCTGATAGGTACCCGACCCTCGCCGGGGTTCCCTGCGGCAGGTCTTCGTCGCTGGGGTGGCCCGCAGCGCGGTTGCTTTTGCCGCCAGGGTAGGCGGAGCACGCCACCTGCCCATCTTTCTCGTGAAACGAAACGCGTCGCAGGAGTACAATCTGATGTACTGCTCATCCGCAGGGACGCGGCCTCGGAATCAGGTGAGCCGGTAGCGCGCTTTTTGTAACGTGCAGCCGTTCTCCAGCGTCTTATAAGGATGTGCCAGCGGCGGAGCTATTTTCCCCGCTCATACGAGGAGTTCCGGTGAATTCGACTGTCAAGACAATCATGTTCTGGATCTTTATCCTTATCTGTCTCGTGCTCCTGTACGGAGTAGTCTCGAAGAGCGCGAACTTCGGCGGCAAGGATGCGGAGGTTACCTACTCCGACCTCTACAACAAGGTCCAGCAGAATCAGGTGGATGACGCCTACATCCAGGGCGCCGATCTCCACGGCCATCTCAAGGGTTCGAAGGACGAGTTCCACACCTACGTCGGCTCGAACTACGAAGACCTCAAGCGCGCCATGGTCGCCGCCAACGTCAAGCTCGCCATCAAGCCGGAGTCGAGCAACTTCCCCGTCCAGTTGCTCTTCAACATCGGCCCGCTGGTTCTCATCGGCCTGCTCTATTTCTTTATGATCCGCCAGATGCAGTCCGGCGGAAACAAGGCTCTCAGCTTCGGCAAGAGCCGCGCCCGCCTGCTCTCCATGCAGCAGAAGAAGGTTACATTCAAGGACGTGGCTGGCGTGGACGAGGCCAAGGAAGAGCTGAAAGAGATCATCGAGTACCTGCGCGAGCCGCAGAAGTTCCAGAAGCTCGGCGGCCGCATTCCCAAGGGCGTGCTGCTCGTCGGACCGCCGGGAACCGGCAAGACGCTGCTAGCCCGCGCCGTGGCCGGCGAGGCCAATGTGCCGTTCTTCTCGATCTCCGGCGCGGACTTCGTTGAGATGTTCGTCGGCGTTGGCGCAAGCCGCGTCCGCGACCTCTTCGAGCAGGGCAAGAAGAACGCTCCCTGCATCATCTTCATCGACGAAATCGATGCCGTGGGCCGTCATCGCGGCGCCGGCCTCGGCG
>JAATFM010000106.1 GCA_015655195.1 Terriglobales bacterium | reverse complement strand
TGATGTCGGAAATATCAAAGATGCGCACGCCGCGGAAGCGGGCCGGATCAGCCGGCGGAGCGCCGCGCCCATGAGCAGCCTGGTGCGCCGCATCTCCCGGTGCCGGAGCCGGCTCGGGCGGAGGAGGAGCAAAGCCCCCCACGCCGCAGTCGAGGCGGCCATTGGGCATTTCCACGGACATGAAGAGCAGGTTGCCGTAAACCGAGACATCGCCCTGCCCGCCGGGGCAGACGAGCGTAGTAATCA
The DNA here is from genome assembly GCA_015655195.1 of Terriglobales bacterium. GTDB lineage: Bacteria > Acidobacteriota > Terriglobia > Terriglobales > Acidobacteriaceae > Telmatobacter. The sequence continues at coordinate 2,109 of JAATFM010000106.1, read as the reverse complement.
ACTTGGCCTTGGCCGGGTCGGCGATGTCGTAAAAATCCACGCCGTAGAAGTTGCCCTGAAAGAGATGCGTGCCCTGGAAGGCGAAATCCGAGTTGGCAAAGGCTAGCTGCGCAATCACCATCTTCATTGCGGGAGGAAAGTTCGGCGGCAGATGCGCCATGCCGAGCGTTGCGAGCGTCTTGGTGACTTCGGGGTCGTCGGGCGAGGTGGCCTTGATCTGGAAGACCTCGGGCTTCTTGAAGAACGCCACGTGCTCCATGCCAGAAGCGGCCTCGCCGGCATCGTAAACGCCGGGCTTGAGCCCCACGCGCGGGTCGTTCGTGGTGGAGGTTTCTTTGGATGGCGTCGGCCCGCTTGCCGAACCGGTTGTGCTTTGCGCCGCCGCCGTACAGGCCAGTGCAGCCGTCACTGCGAAGGCGCCAAAGTAATACCGCAGACTCTTCATTGCGTCTCCCTCAAATTCTTGGAATGTGTCAGCTTGAAAAAGCTAAACCTCAGGGGCTAAAGCCCCGCTATTTTGGCTGTATTTTCGGCACGGCTAAAGCCGTGCCCTTTCAAAACAGATTCAAACTGAGACACTACCCAGATTCTTCTTCATTGGACCCTTTTGAGCATGTTCCGCATGATCTCGATCTCGGCCCGCTGCGTGTTGTCTACGTCGGTGGCAAACTCGAAGATCTCCGCATCCTGTCCCGAGCCGGCCGTGCTGAAGAGGTCCTTCACCATGACGAGAGCGCCGCCGTGGTGCTGCATCATACCGGTGAGAAAGAGCCGGTCGAACTCCGCGCCGCGCGCCTTGCCGAGCGCCTCCATCTGCGCGGGTGTGAGCATTCCCGGCATGGGCTTCATGGGGTTGCCGTCCATGTCCATCTCGGGCATTCCGGGCATTGCCATCGAGGTCGGCTGGCCGCGTGCTTCAAGCCACCGCTTCATGAACTTCATCTCGTCGGTCTGCGAAAGGCTGATGCGCTCGCCGATGGAGCGAATGTCCTTGTTCTCGGTGTGCGAGGGGATCATGGCCGTCATCTCCACGGCCTGATTGTGGTGCATAATCATGCCCTGCATGAAGGAGACGTCGGCCTGCGAGCCGATCGGCGGCGCGATCTTTGCGTCCGCGGGGAGCGTCTTTGTGGGCGCGCCCGGCGCGCCCGGCTCAACGACTACGGGCGGCGAAGCCTGCTGCGCGCCCGCCGCAGCGCCGAGTGCCGCGGCAAGACCGAAAACCAATGCGAATCTACACGAATCGTTCGACATTCTGCGTCTTTCCAAACTATCACGGGATGAAGGATTTGCACCCCTTGTTGTTCGTCCCTAACCGCTGTGTTTCTCCCCGAACTGCCGCAATTTTGCCAGCGTCGCGGCGGCCTGGCCCGAGTCAATCGCCTCCGCTCCCAGCGCCACGCCTTCCTTAAGGTCGCCGGCAAGGCCAGCGGCCACCAGCGCGGCGGCGGCGTTGAGCAGAACAATGTCGCGCCGCGCGCCGGGAATGCCGGTAATCACGTCGTAGAGCAGCCGGGTGTTCGTCTCCACGTCGCCGCCGGTAAAATCTTCGAGTTCGGCACGCGGCAGGCCCGCCATCTCCGGCGTGATGCGCGCGGCCTTCATTGTGGGCAGCTTGCCGGGACCTTCCTCAAATATCCGCGCCACAACCGACTCGCCCGTCGTCGTCAGCTCGTCGATGCCGTCCGTCCCATGCACCACAAAAGCATGTTTTGCACCCAGCGCGGCCAGCGCCCGGCCAATCAGCAGCACGCGGCTGGGAGCCAGCACGCCGATAACCTGCGAGCGCGCTCCGGCGGGGTTCGTAATGGGGCCGCACAAATTGAAAATCGTGCGAAATCCAAGCGCTTTTCTGAGCGGCGTCACAGCCTTCATGGCTGGGTGGTAGAGCGGCGCAAAGAGAAAGACGAATCCCGTCTCGCGCAGGCACTCGGCGGCCAGCTCCGGCTCCAGCATCACCGGCACGCCGAGAGCTTCCAGCACATCGGCCGAGCCGCAGCGCGAAGTGACGGCGCGGTTGCCATGCTTGGCGACCTTGGCCCCGGCCGCAGCCGCAACGAGTGCCGCGCCCGACGAGATATTGAAGGTCAGCGGGCCGCCGCCGCCGGT